>JBDGQV010000121.1:8108-40564 GCA_042218725.1 Halothece sp.
GTTAAAGATACCGAGAGTTCAGTTTGATGCAAAGATCACCAGTTTTCCGGGTTTCCTCGGTGGACGATTCCTTAATGGACATGTAATTGTTGGTTAGAAATTATTCCTTTTTAAATAGAAATCTCTTTTTTCTCACCACATTTAATTGATTATGATCAGTAATTAATTATCTACTATATCAACATTGGTTTCATTATGTTACAACCTTTATCCAAGTTAGTTCCAAATTTTCTTCAAAAAAAAAGGAAAGGTGTCGGCATTGAGCTCACACCAAACCAAATTAATGTTGCTCAAATGGAAAACACTGACCGAGGGTATCAATTAAAATCCTTAGCGAGCAAAGAAGTTCCTGAGGGAATTTATTCTGATGGGCAAATTACCGATCCACCCGCCTTAGCCGATTTAATTCGAGAAACCCTAGAAGAAAATAACATTAATGCGACAACGGTAACTACAGCGGTGCCAATGCGCGATGCCATTCTCAACATTATTCCGGTTCCCGCAGAACTTTCTGAAGAAGAACTGGAAGATGTGGTACTCAATCAAGAAGCCGGACTTTATTTACCTTATCCCATTGAAGAAGTTGATTTAGATTATCAAAAATTAGGGTATTTTACAGATGAGGATGGCATTGAAAAGGTACAAGTTTTGTTAATTGCAACCCGACGGGAAATTACTGATACCTACCTAGATATTTTTGAGCAACAAGTCGGCTTAAAAATGGACGCTCTAGAAATTAATACCTTATCGCTGATTCGGACAATTCGGGAACAGTTGCGACAGTATCCTTCCCAGGAAGCTGTTGTCTTAGCTGATATGGAATTTGATAATACGGAATTGGCAATTATTGTTGATGGCGTGCCAGAATTTAATCGCACGATTCCCATTGGAACTTATCAGCTGCAAAGTGCATTAAGTCGCGCCATGAACCTTCCTCCCTCTCGAAATCCGGGTCACTTACAAGACATTACGCTACCCGTTTCTTACGAAAAGGCAAAAGAAGAAACGACACCGCTAAATCCGGGGATGGATGCCTTGCAACGGGTGTTAAGTGAATTGACGGATGAAGTTCGTCGTTCCGTTGATTATTATTTAAATCAAACCGAGGGGGTAGAAATTGTTCAAATGTTGTTAGCGGGTCCTGGTGCTGGAATAGGAGAACTGGATACCTTTTTTAATCAACGCTTAAATATTCCAACCACACAGATTGATCCGGTCGATGCTTTGTCGTTAGAAAGCAATGACGAAATTAACGTTCCGCAACGTCCGAGTTTGGGCACAGTTTTAGGTTTAGCACTGAAGGAGATGTAAACAAAATGTATAGTTTGGATGTTGATTTTCTCAAGAAACGTCGAGAGGATCAAAGGCCGCAATTCGAGAAAAACACTTTAGAGCAAGGAAAGTCTGAAAGCACTTCTTCTATGGAGGGGAATTTACCCCTTATTATTGGTCTTGTGGTTGGGGTAAGTGCTGTAGCAGCCATGGGAGGCTACTGGTTTTTAACAACACAACAAGTGGCAAGAGTGCAACAAAAAATTAATCAGTTAGAACAGAAATTGAGTCAAGCTCAAAGTAAAAAACAACAAGTGACTCAAAAACGAGAAGAATTAAAACAAGCTGAAAATAATTTAACGGCACTTGCCAATATTTTTAATCAAATTAAACCCCTCTCGGCAATTTTAGAAGATGTGCGCGATCGCGCCCCTGATCAGGTTCAAATTAAGAGTTTCGAACAATCAACCAATGAACAAGACATCACCACCTTTACCTTACAAGGAGTCGCCAGCAATTATGAAGCGGTAAACTACTTCTCTTTAACCTTACAGCGATCGCCCTTTATCAACCCGAAAACTGTCAACATCCAAACAGCAGAGAAAACAAATTTAAATATTGAATTCATTAGTGACACTCCAACAACTGAGGGAGAACAAGCGGAGGAAGCATTATCGCCAACTCAAGTTATCAATTATCAAATTTCTTTTGAAGTTAATGATAAACCGGCCTCAGAATTATTAGATACCTTACAAGAAAAAGGAGCCACGGGATTGGTAACTCGAATTAGAACCTTAGAACAAAAAGGAATTGTTCAATAAAGGAGACTGTGTAAAATTACACCATAACGAATCATTTCTCTATGAAAAATAGCCATGACATTTACTGACGAATTACCAGCAGAAGAACAACTAGAAGAAGAAGAAGGACCGCAGTATCCAGAAGCGTTTGGTATTACATTTACCCCTTTAGTTAGTGGGATTACGTTTGCCATTTTAGGCATTGCAGGGGCAGGATATATGTGGTTCAATTTTGTCCAACCTGCCCGACAACAATACAGTGAACTCCAGAATAAACGAGATAATTTAGAAGCTCAAATTGAACAACAACCAGCAATCCAGGGAAAAATCCAAGAATTGGAATCACAAATTAAAATTGTTCGATCACAACAACAAGAAGTCTTAAATCTCTTGTCAAGTGAAAGCAGTTTAGATACTTTATTATTTGACCTGGAACAAACACTTCAGGAAGCTAGTACTGACACCGCAAAGGAAGGAACTAATCAACTTGAATTAATTCGTTTTGAACCGCTAATGGCTGAGCCAAAAGTAGTAAATGATGGATCTTTTGGACAAGCAGCCAATGGTAAAATCAAACGAAAAACTTACAGCTTAGAAGTGGTTGGAACATTTTCGCAAACTCAATCACTGATTCAGCAATTAGAGCGATTGCAACCATTATTGCTTGTTAACAATTTTAGTACGGAGGTGACAGAGCAACAAAAAGGAAAATTTTCTTCTGAACAGAATCGTTTTGTCGTCAAACAAAAACCGCGACTGCGTTCTTCGTTTGAATTAGAAGCAATTCTACCCGTTAGTCCAGAAAAACTGCAAAAAATGAATCAGCAAGAAAAAGAAAAACAAAAAGGTAAATCATAAACCATTAATACAGTTTATTTTTAAACATTTTTGAATACGAAAATTACGTATTTCAAACCAATAATTAAAAGTGATGAGGAGTGAAGGAAACATGAATAATTATCCACAACATTTAGGAATGTTGTTGGGCACGGCAATATTGCTTGCACAGCCATTGTCGCAGACTGCTTCAGCGCAAGTGCGCGATATCAAGTTGCAAGCCACCCAACAAGGGTTTAATCTCAACTTAGCAACAAATAATAATCAATCCCCACAAATTTTTAGCATTAAGCGGGGCAATGTCTTAGTCGCTGATTTAACCAATACGCAGTTAGATTTAGGAAATAAGAATTACCTACAGCGCAATAATCCCTTTCCGGGAGTAGAATCTTTAACCATTAGTCAAAATCAAGCCAATAGTGTGCGCATTATTGTCAAAGGCACCAATGATGCCCCAAAAGCAAAAATCGGCTCAGTTGGCAACGGACAAGTCACGATTAATTTTGCGGTGGAAAGGGGAGCCAGTCAATCACAAACGGCACAACAGTCATCGCCGCGGGAACAAACCTTTTCCCAAACTTCAAAAGAAACGAGCAATTCGCCTTCTTCTCCATCAACCAACCAGCAACAGGGAAATCAACCGAAAGTAAAATTTCCCAATCCCGAAATTACCGTTAATGGGAAACCTGCTCAAAACGGTCAAACTGCTCCCAATTCCCAAGGCGTCAAGCCCACCCGACCAAGGGCCGTTGCACCGCCAGTTGGCGATATTGCTGTCTCGCCTACCCCTTATTCCCCTGAGAAAGTTGACTTGGGAACTAACATGAAAGTTCCCCGTTTAGTGTTGCGAGAAGCCCCAGTGCGAGAAGTTTTGTCTTTACTCGCGCGATCGGCTAACCTTAATTTAGTATTTGCAGATCAAAGTCAAGGTGGAGATAGCAATGGCAAGAATCCCGCTCAGCAAACCATTTCCGTTGACCTAGAAAATGAGTCAGTTCAACAAGCATTTAACTCCGTTTTGCAATTGTCGGGGTTAGATGCCAATCGACGGGGGAACACAATTTTTGTGGGAAAGCAGCTTCCCAAATCAGCACGCGATATTATGACCCGAACGCTGCGGCTAAACCAAGTGAGTGTTGACAAGGCTTCTAGTTTTCTTGCCACTCAAGGGGCAGAAGTACAACAAGTGGTTACCCCGGTGGAAAAAACATTTAACCAAGAAACCGGTGCTTTGGTTCGCGAAACGGAGCAACCTTCGGAATTAAGGCCTTTAACTGTCAATAAACCGGAACAAGCAACAGGAGCATTACTCCTGCAAGGGTTATCGGTGTCTACTGACCAGCGTTTGAATGCCATCACCCTTGTGGGAGAACCCCGAAAAATTAGCACAGCCATTGATTTGCTCAAACAACTCGATGCCCGTCGTCGGCAAGTTTCTGTGAATGTCAAAATTCTGGATATTAACTTAAATCAAACAGAAAACTTTAGTTCCAGTTTCTCCTTTGGCATTAACGATAGCTTTTTTGTCAGTGATGGTGGCGCGGCCGCGCTCAATTTTGGGGGAACGGTTCCGCCGCAACGTTCTAGTCTTACGCCAGGACAACCCACACCACCGGTAATTCCAACACCTATTCCAGAGGGGGCATCAGCAGAGCCCTTCTTTGATATTCAACCCAATGCTCCCTTTAGTGATCCCGGTTTTTCTGGTCCTGTTAATAATTTTCCACCACAATCGGTTCGTCCGAATTTTGGTACAGAAGAGAATCCCTTCCAGCCTGGGGTAACAGACGTTAGTGAAGATGGGTTAGAATTTGCCGTTCCCGAACTGTTCCAGTTTCCCAGTGACTTTTTGGCGCAATTAGAAGCGCAGGTAACCAATGGCAATGCCAAAGTACTAACGGATCCCACCCTTCTGATTAAAGAAGGACAAACTGCAGGAGTGAAATTAACCCAAGAAGTATTTGCCGGAACGGAATTAGTTTCACAGGCAATTCCAGGATCAGATTCCTCAAGGTTAGTAGAACAACCGATTATTAAAGAGGCTGGTTTAACGCTCGATATTCAAGTTGACAACATTGATGACAATGGTTTTGTAACGCTGAATGTTAATCCTACTGTCTCCGCAATTAGCGGTCAACAACAGACGCCAGTGGGAACCATTACCTTGCTGAACAAGCGTCAGCTTAATTCCGGGGAAATTCGGTTGCGAGATGGCCAAACCCTTATCGTAGCAGGAATTATTCAGGATGAACAACGGACCACGGTTTCTAAAGTTCCTATTTTAGGCGATCTTCCCATTCTGGGATCTTTGTTCCGGAGTACAGATAAAGAGAATGTTCGTCGAGAAGTGATTGTTTTACTGACTCCCAAAATCCTCGATTCCTCACGAACTGCCGATTATCAAGGAAGTTACGAGCCCAGTCCCGCGACAAGAGAAATGCTTAAACAACGGGGGTATCCAACACCGCAACGCAGACGTTCACCACAGCAGAGACGCTAGTTAGAGGTTGATTAAGGTTTCAGCAGGGTTAAAGATTACACCTTTTTCCACAGAAGGTACCTGCTGGAATCCTTATTTGGGAAAAGCAGTTTTTTATGAACTTTTGTTAAGCTTTTCTAAAGAAATTGCCGAATGCCAGTTACCATCTAGGATGGGTTCAAATCCCCAGCGTTTACGGGATTATGTAATAAATAGAGCTTTAATAAGTAGGGACGAGTAGTCCCCCATAAGGCTCGCTAAGGGGAAAGGAAGTATCTTGACTTGTGTTTAGTACTTTCTGGATTTCCCGTAAGCCTGACAATCCGCTTCCTTAGAGGGAGAGGAATTTTAAATCCAATCTTGGTAAGAAAACCATTTATTTATAAAACGGCTAATCACCGGAGACGATATGGACGCTTTAACTAGTTTTTTAGGAAACATCGATTACGAGGTTATTTTTCAATTAACCTTTGTGACATTAATTATGATTTCTGGGCCAGTGGTAATATTCTTACTGGCTGCCGGAGGAGGCGACCTCTAAAACCGCAATCAAGCAATCATAATAGAAATAGACAGCTTAGCAAGGTGGTTCTCACATCGCCTTGCTAATTTTGTCTGCGACCGTGGGTTAGGGCTGGAATTATGTCATACGAACCGCTGCATCAGAAGTATCGTCCCCAAACCTTTGCTGATCTCGTTGGACAAAGCGCGATCGCGGACACTCTAAGCAACGCCATTAACCGGCAACGGATTGCCCCGGCTTATCTCTTCAGTGGCCCTCGGGGAACCGGAAAAACTTCTTCAGCCCGAATTTTAGCAAAATCCCTCAACTGCCTCAACAGCAATCAACCCACTGCCCAACCCTGCGGTCAATGTGAAGTATGTCGTGCTATTAACCATAGCACAGCGCTAGATGTGATTGAAATTGATGCGGCAAGCAATACTGGGGTTGATAACATTCGAGAAATTATCGAGCGGTCTAGTTTTGCCCCGGTGCAGTCTCGCTATAAATTGTATGTCATTGACGAATGTTTAACCGGTGATGCTCTCATTGCCACCTCAGAAGGCACGATGAGAATGGATAATCCCAATTTGAAAGGGAAAGCCGTTCTCAGTTACAACGACACCACAAGAAAGTGGGAATACCAGAGGGTATTACGGTGGCTGAATCAAGGAGTCAAACCTACTCTAGTTATTCAAACGACAAATCGCCAGATTCGTTGTACCGAGAATCATCTCATTCGCACAGACAAAGAATGGATTCAAGCCAAACATCTTCAGGCAGGAATGAAGCTCCTTTCTCCGCTTAGGGGAGACTTCAAAGAGTACGCGACGAAAGCGGAAACCGTGGAATCGATTTCCCCCCTTGGAGAAGCCCCCGTTTATGATTTAGAGGTGGAAAACAATCATAACTTTGTGGCAAATGAACTGCTGGTTCATAATTGCCATATGCTGAGTACGGCTGCCTTTAATGCGTTGCTGAAAACGTTAGAAGAGCCGCCCCCGAGGGTGGTTTTTGTGCTTGCTACCACTGATCCGCAACGGGTATTGCCGACAATTATTTCTCGTTGTCAGCGGTTTGACTTTCAGCGCATTCCCCTCTCAGCGATGGCGTCTCATCTACAAATGATTGCCGAAAAAGAAGGCATTGATATCACTGAACAAGCCCTTTCTGTCATTGCTCAAGTTTCTCACGGGGGGCTGCGAGATGCACAAAGCCTATTAGATCAATTGAGTTTGCTATCCGGGCAAATAACCATCGATCGCGTTTGGGATTTAGTGGGCGCCATTCCTGAACAGGACTTAATTGCCCTACTGCAAGCCATTAAGCAACAAAAGGGACAGGAAATCATTACTCGATGTCGCCAACTGATGGATCGCGGGCGAGAACCCATTATTGTGTTGCAAACCCTCGCCGGATTTTATCGGGATTTACTCATTGCGAAAACAGCGCCACAGCAATCAGAACTGGTTGCCCTCACCAGCGATAGTTGGAAGCAACTTTGCGAGATTGCGCAGGAGTGGAACTTTCAAGAAATCTTAGGCGGGCAACAACATCTCCAGAACAGTGAAGCCCAAGTGAAACATACTACCCAACCTCGCTTGTGGTTGGAAGTAACGCTACTGGGATTATTAAACCACATTGATCAGGATGGGGAAACTGTACCGACAACTGCCAATCAGGAAACAGAAACTTTACCTCCTCCTCCCTCACCACAACAATCCAAAACCGAAACACTGCCTAAGGTAGAATCTGTCGAAACAAAGAAACCGGAATTTCCCTCTTCTGCACCACCCCAGGAGAAAAAAGAATCAGTCGAGACATCGGTTGTTTCCTCATCCCCCGCTACTCAGGAACAACAACAACCAGCAACTGCTACTCAAGAACAATCAGTAGAACATTCCCCCCTCTCTTCCCCTTCACCCGCATCAAAAGAACACAAAGAACCAGCAACTGTGGCTTCTAGCAGTGCTTCTTCCTCTCAAACATCTCAAGCTACATCAGAATCAGTCACAACGGGGAATGAGAAACAAATTTGGGCCCAGATGCTAGAGAAATTGCCCATTCCCACCAAGCCTTTAGTGAGAGATCATTGTCGTTTATTAGCAATCGAAGGGAATCTCGCTCAAGTCGGGGTAAGGAATAAGAAACTGCTTGCTTTTGCCAAGAAACGTCAAAAAGATATTGAAAAGGCTTTACAAACCGTTTGCGAGCAATCTCTAAAAGTTAACTTTCAGGTCAGTGGCGAATTCTCAACGCAATCTGCTCCTTCCTCGGCACCTGCAGAAACAAAACAGCATGAATCAAAGCCGGCGCATCAAGAAGAGAATGGCAGTAAACCGGCAGTATCTCCCCCTGTTGAACAAGAAAAGACACAGCAAAGGGAAGCAACGGAAACGGTTGACAACCCATCGTCAAATCTGACAATAGACAACACTAGTTCCGAAACCAGTTCCCAGGCAAAGTCGGAAACATCAGACAACAAAACGCTAGAACAAGCAGCAAAAGATCTCGCAAATGCTTTTAAAGGGGACATTGTTCAGTTTGATCAGGACGACTTTTCCTTTTTGGAAAATATTGATGCTGATTCTTCTCAGGAAACAACTGATTTGGCTGATTCTACGGAAGCTGAACCTGAGGAGGAATTCGATTTTTAATTGAAGTCTTTATCGAAAGTTTATCCAACCGAAAATGATCCAAAATAAGAGAAGACTTGTGGTTAAAATTAAAACTGGTATTGCGCCTAATTGAAAAATAAAAATTGGAGCAGCTGCGGTAAAGAAACCGCCCCCCATAATCGGTTCAAATAATAATTGTTTGTACGCAAAACTTTCTAAGGCACCTGTGCGATTATCCGGATCAACCATTTGCAGCAGTAAAAGGCCGGTTGCTGTGACACCCATGGATTGTCCCATATCGCCGATTCCTCGCTCAAACCAGTAAGTAGGAAGGAGACGAGGGGCAAAGAATAAAAAGGCAAAAATATTCCAAGTAATTCCTGCTATCGATAAAATTAAGAAGGGAATAAAATTGGCACTGAGAACGGTTAGCGAAATGGACGCGATCGCGCTAAAGATAACCACATCAAGGGCAACCCCTGCAATATTTTTTTGTAAGGGTCGTAGAATTAGTCCATCTAATCCCAGACGTTTCATCGTCAATTGAACAATTAAACCGCCAATTAACGCCATGGGAAATAGCGGAACATAATTCATAATTTCAATTTCTAATTTTGCCCAAGTTAAGGTTTCTAATTCTTGCAAGGCTTCTAAAATCAGCCACCCCAACGTCACCGCGATCGCGACAAATCCTAAATTAATTGATAACGGATCAATCAAGAGATTCTTGCTTAAACTTTTATAGTCTCGTTGAAACTGATCTGATTCAAACTCCGATATTTCTTGAGATTCAGCAGAGAATAACCTGTGCTTTGTTTCTGACTTTAAATAACCTTGCCGACGTCCCCAATTAATTAAAACTGTCCCTGTGATCACCCCCGAAAGCAAGCCTACTGTGGCTAAACCTAACGCTAATTCTCCTCCTTCTTGAAAATCAAAATCTTCTAGCACTTGTGCCATTCCAGCAGCGGTGCCATGTCCCCCTTCAAAGCCCATTTCAATTAAAGCGCCGGCAATGGGATTGATATCAAAAATCGGCGTTAAAATCAGCAGCGTCATGGATAATCCAACGACATATTGTCCCCAAGCTAAAATTTGAGCAAAGGCTACTTGCGGGGCAATCTTACGCCATATTTCTTTTGGGCTGGGAATGGTTTCTCCTAAAAATAGAGTGGCAAAAACCAGATTAATAAAAACACTCGGCGCTTGGGACCAAACGGTGGCAATATTCTCGGGAAATAATCCTTGATTTCCTAACCAAGTATCGGCAGGGAAAATGTTGCCTAATCCTTCTTTTCCTAAGAATAAAGCAACCCCTCCGGCAAGAATCGACTCGGGTAAATAAAGTTGATCAAAAACTTCAACTTTTTGTTTCAAAATCCGTCCAATCAGAAGTAGTAAACCTAAAATAATAAAAGCAGCAAAAACATCGACTAATTCCAATACGTTTGTCCTCAATTAAGTACTTTCCTTACCTATTCCTAACGACAGTTAAATCGGGTTTCCCATCAATTTGATTTCACTCCGATTAAAAGCCGGCATTGCCGAAACGAAGGAAATCTATCAACCGATGAGAATGGTGATTAACATAATGTTGGTTAAATTAGGGACCGGTTATAGTTTGGGATGTTTTGTGCCGCTAAGTGGTAACAATAATTACATCAAGGAATCATTATTTATGTTCTTCAACGGAGCATTATCCAGTCACAACAGGGCAAATTCCTGGAAACAATGCCCATGGGTTTGATTTTAATGACGCACAAAACTAAGAGCTGGTGCCAATCAGATACAATAAGGCCATGCGCACGGCTACCCCACTGGTAACTTGTTGGGAAATGAGACTGCATTCGGGATCATCCATCAAATCTGAACTGATTTCTACGCCCCGATTTACTGGCCCTGGATGGAGAATTTTGACGTTATCTTTGGCTAAGCGAGCGCGATCGCGCGTAATGCCAAATCGCTGATGATATTCCCGCAAACTCGGCAACAAATGGTCGCTCATGCGTTCTTTTTGCAACCGCAATGTCATAATGAAATCAGCGTCGGCAAGGGCGGGTTCAATCTCCCAATGACACACCAATTGGTCTTGATAAGAATCCGGCAATAGCCCTTGAAATGCTTTGGGAAGCAACGTCGGCGGTGCGGCTAAATGAACCGTTGCCCCCATGGCCGTCAAACTATATAAATTGGAACGGGCGACGCGAGAATGGAGAATATCCCCCACCAACGCCACTTTTTTCCCGGCTAAAAACTGATGGGGAGACGACGGAGACAACCATTGATAAAGGGTAAATAAGTCCAACAACGCCTGAGAGGGATGTTCATGTTGCCCATCTCCCGCATTGAGAATGCGAACATCCCTTTGCAACCGATCCATCTCTGCTGCAATGGTATGGGGAACCCCCGCTTGCCGATGACGGATCACCATAATATTGGCACCCATTGCCATATAGGTTTTTGCTGTGTCGAAAATCGTTTCTCCTTTGGCAAGAGAGGAAGAACTCCCGGAAAAATTCAATGTATCGGCTGATAACCGTTTCGCGGCCAATTCAAAACTGCTGCGCGTGCGAGTTGACGGTTCAAAAAACAAGTTGGCGACAACTTGTCCCTGTAAAGCCGGCACTTTCTTCGTCCGACGGGATAATACCTCCCGAAAACTGTCTGCGGTTTCCAGGAGGGTCTCATACTCTGGCGCAGTAAACGTCTCTAAAGAGAGAATATGGGGTTTGGTCCAAGCCGTCGTTGTTTCGGTGGTCATTGATTCTGGTTGGCCCGTAGTTGTCCACAAGCGGCATCTGCTTCTAACCCGCGGGAATAGCGGACACTGACAGCAATATTAGCGTCTTCCAGGACTGATTGAAAGGCTTGAATGCGCTTTTTGCTTGGACGTTGATAATCCACCTCGCTGATGGGATTGTAGGGAATCAGATTAACATGGGTTTGGAACCCGCGTAACAGTTGCGCTAATTCTTGAGCATGGTCTGGCGTATCATTAAAGCCTGCTAACAGGATATATTCAAAGGTAACCCGGCGGTGAGTCCGTTTTACATAGTCCCGGCAATCCGCCATAATTTGTTCTAAGGGATACCCGCCGCCACTAGGAATCAGTTGTTCTCTTAAGGATTGGTTCGAAGCATGCAGGCTGATGGCAAGGGTAATTTGCAATTGTTCTTCCGCCAGTCTGGGAATTTGATTGGGAACGCCCACGGTGGAAACCGTTAATGACCGTTGTCCAATGCCCACATCTTGATTTAGCGATTTTACAGCACTGATCACTTCCTCGGAGTTAAGCAGCGGTTCTCCCATGCCCATAAACACCACATGACTCACCCGTTGCTGGAAATCCTCACTCACGGTCAATACTTGATCCACAATTTCATGGGCTTTGAGATTGCGGGTAAAACCGCTTTTGCCTGTGGCGCAAAAATCGCAAGCCATGGGACATCCCACCTGCGAAGAAACACAAACGGTTAAGCGTTTGGCCGTGGGAATGCCAACGGTTTCAATAATTTGTCCATCATCGAGGCGCAGTAAATATTTACGGGTTTCATCCGGGGCAATGCTGCGATGAGCAATGGTCGAGCGTCCAATGGGTTGATTTTCCAGTTGTTCCCGCCACTGTTTGGGAAAGACCGTAATCTCGTTCAGCGATCGCGCCCCTTTTTGATACAGCCAGCGATGCAGTTGTTTCCCGCGATAAGCAGGTTGTCCTTGTTCTTGTACCCAATCAGTTAATTCTTCCAGGGATTTTCCTAATAATGCAGATTGACTCAACAGTTTCCTCCCTTTTTTTCGGCATCAGTTCCGCATTTTCTATTGTAGGTAGAGTCTTCCCGAGACTTGTTCGCGATCTCACCCTCAGAATCAGCTGGCTTTGAAACATGTAAATGTTTATTAAAAAATAAAAAGAAATCTATTCAAAAATAACAATCAGAGAAATTCTTTAATCAAACTAGAAAGAAAGCCCCTAAATCTCATTTAGAATTAAGCTAACCCCCATTACACAATTCACCATAGCAACAGTAAAGAAAATATAAAGAAACAAGGATAAGACTTATGAATGACCTACAAAAATACCAATTCAAATGTACATTAACCTTTGGCGACATTTACGGCCAAATTATCGTTTGGCTAATCGTAATCTTTCTTAGTTTAGCGACTGCTCTCGCTTTGTGGAGTAATGAAGGACAAATTTATGCCCTGGCAACTGTGGGCTTAATTTTAGTGCTTTCTCTCCCCTTCTTGCTCTTTGCGTTTGTCACCACGCTATTGAACAATATTCAAATGATTCCCTTAGAAGAACATCCAGAAAGTAAAACGCGTTCTCAACGGGCACAAAGTCAGCAAAAAGCAGCAACTTCCTCTGCTAGCTAAGTTTAAAAATTTCTTCAGCTTGACTTCATTCGGGATTAATCATCGTTGTTTAAGCTTGGAGTATAAGAAAACACTAACAGTGCTGTCTCGCCAAACCTAAATTTGGTCTAAAGTTAGAAGCCTGTTAGTGAATATTTCTTTATGATTGTAATTAGGAAATCTCCTAACAGTACTCCATCACTGCGTTGAACGCAACCAAGGAGAAAACTATGGTTAATCCCGCGCAATCTCCCAGTTTAGATCGAGATTGCACTACTCTATCTCGTCATGTTTTACAACAATTTCAAAGCTTTTCCCCCGAAGCACAAGATTTAAGTGCTTTAATGAACCGTATCGGTTTGGCAGGAAAACTCATTTCTAGACGACTCAGTCGTGCCGGAATTGTAGAAGGGGTCTTAGGCTTTACAGGAGAGACCAACGTCCAAGGCGAATCCGTCAAGCGCATGGATGTTTATGCCAACGACGTTTTTATCTCGGTATTTAAGCAGAGCGGGTTAGTCTGCCGCCTCGCCTCTGAGGAAATGGACAAGCCCTATTATATCCCAGAAAATTGTCCCATTGGACGCTACACCCTATTGTTAGATCCCATTGACGGATCCTCCAACATCGACACTAATCTTAGTGTGGGCTCAATTTTCTCCATTCGTCAACAAGAAGGAGACGATGCCGATCATAGTGCCAGCGATTTGTTACAAAACGGACATAAACAAATTGCTGCCGGATATATCCTATATGGTGCCAGTACCATGTTGGTTTATTCTCTGGGAAATGGGGTACACTCTTTTACCCTGGATCCCAGTTTAGGAGAGTTTATCCTAGCCGAAGAAAACATGAAACTCCCGGAATCGGGGTCGGTGTATAGCCTCAACGAAGGAAACTTCTGGCAATGGGAAGAACCCATCCGCAATTATGTGCGTTATGTCCATCGTCAAGAAGGATATAGCGCCCGTTATGGCGGGGCGTTAGTGGCAGATTTTCATCGGATTATTCAGCAAGGAGGTGTCTTCCTCTATCCGGGCACAGTCAATAAACCGGAAGGAAAGTTACGCTTATTGTATGAGTCAGTCCCCCTGGCCTTTTTAGTCGAACAAGCCGGCGGCAAAGCGAGCACTGGCAAGCAACGATTGCTGGATATTGTACCGGAAAAACTCCATGCTCGTTCCCCGTTAGTGATTGGCAGCGGTCAGAATGTGGAGTTAGTCGAATCTTTTTATCAAGAACAAGCAACCAGTTCTCAAGAACCTGCAATGGCAGATCAGTAACGTGAATAAAATACCAGACAAGGAGGAATCAAGCATGACAGTCGCGGATCAAAACCCAATTCTACAAATTGAGCAAAAATACGGTCAAAGCGTCTGGATGGATAATCTCAGCCGTGATATTATCCGTTCCGGCGAATTAAAACAATTAACAGAGAGTCGCGGCATTCACGGGATCACTTCCAATCCCACCATTTTTGAAAAAGCGATCGCGGGCAATGAAACCTACGACGCCGATATCGAAGCCGGAATCAAAGAAGGGAAATCGGTGCAAGCCATTTATGAATCTCTAGTCTTTGAAGATATCCGGGAAGCCTGCGACACTTTGCGTCCCATTTACGATGAAACCAACGGCCTCGATGGCTACGTTAGCATTGAAGTCCCTCCGACAATTGCCCAAGATACCGAAACCACCATCCAGGAAGCCCGTCGCTACTTCCGAGAAATCGGTCGGGATAATGTCATGATTAAAATCCCGGGAACCAGCCAAGGGTTGCCGGCAGTAGAAACAGCGATTCGGGAAGGAATCAATGTCAACATTACCCTCCTGTTTTCTGTGCAAAGTTATATCGATACCGCTTGGGCTTACATTCGCGGCTTAGAAAAACGCCTCGAAGATGGCAACGACATCAGCAAAATTGCTTCTGTTGCAAGTTTCTTCCTCAGTCGCATTGACGTCAAAATTGATAAGATGATCGATCAAAAACTGGAAGAAGAAACCGATGAGGCAAAACGCAACAAATTAGAAAGCGTTAAAGGTAAAGTTGCCATTGCCAATGCCAAAATTGCGTATCAAGAATTCAAGAAGATCTTTACCAGCGATCGCTGGAAAGCCCTAGAAGCAAAAGGCGCCAACATCCAACGTCTGCTTTGGGCAAGTACCGGCACTAAAAATCCCGACTACAGCGATGTCATGTATGTGGATGAATTAGTCGGACGCAACACGGTCAATACCATGCCTCCAGATACCATTGAGGCTTGCGCCGACCACTGCAGTCCCGGCGATCGCATTGAAATGGATATCGATCAGGCTTATCAACTCATGGAAACCCTGAAAGATCCCGATGTCAATGTCGACTTAGACCAAGTCATGGCTGAGTTGCTGGAAGAAGGCATTGATAAATTCGTCAAGCCCTACGAATCTCTCCTTTCTTCCCTAGACCAAAAAGTGAAACAATTAGCTTCAGTCTAGTTTGACCTTATCCCCTCAATCCTCAATGATTGTTGAGGGTGGGGGGAAATTTATTGTCTGGCGAAACCTATATTTTTTAACCCCCTAACTCATAACCAATAACTGATAACCAGAATATGGTAGTAACTAAAGAAAATCCACTTCGTATTGGCTTACAACAAGAACGCACCCCAGAACCGTCAATCATGGTAATTTTTGGGGCCTCAGGGGACTTAACGCAACGCAAACTGGTTCCTGCCCTGTATCAACTGAAACGAGAACATCGGTTGCCTGGAGAATTAACCATTGTTGGCGTCGCCCGTCGCGATTGGAGTCATGACTATTTCCGCGAACGCATGCGGGAAGGCGTGGAAGATTACTCCACCGGCATCGGCAACGAAGAACTCTGGAAAGACTTTGCCGAGGGACTCTATTACTGTTCCGGCAATATGGATCAAGAGGAAAGTTACCAGAAATTAAAAGCGTTTCTGCAAGAATTAGATGGCAAACGAGGCACTAGAGGCAATCGAGTGTTTTATTTAGCAGTGTCTCCCAAATTCTTCCCGGAAGCGATTCAGCAGTTGGGCCATGCCGGAATGTTGCAAGATCCCAATAAGCAACGCCTCGTCATTGAAAAGCCCTTTGGGAAAGATTTAGCCTCTGCCCGTTCTCTGAACCGAACGGTTCAAAAGGTCTGTTACGAAAACCAAGTTTATCGCATCGACCACTACTTGGGAAAAGAGACCGTTCAAAACTTATTGGTGTTCCGATTTGCCAATGCGATTTTTGAACCGCTTTGGAATCGCCAATTTGTCGATCATGTGCAGATTACTGTTGCCGAAACTGTGGGAGTGGAAGATCGCGCCGGGTATTATGAAAGTTCTGGTGCACTCAGAGATATGGTGCAAAACCACCTCATGCAGTTAGTCTCCTTGACTGCCATGGAACCCCCAAACTCGCTTGATGCCGATAGCATTCGCACCGAAAAGACCAAAGCCTTAGAGTCCTTTCATCTAGCTGATCCCAATAATTTAGATAAATGTGCCATCCGGGGGCAATACAGTGCCGGTTGGATGAAAGGCAAATCCGTGCCGGGATATCGGGAGGAAAATGGCGTGGATCCCAATTCCACCACTCCCACCTTTGCTGCCTTAAAATTATACTGTGATAACTGGCGTTGGAAAGGGGTTCCGTTTTATTTACGCACCGGAAAACGGTTGCCCAAGAAAGTCACCGAAATTGCCATTCAGTTTCGGGAAGTTCCCTTATTGATTTTCCAATCAGCCGCGCAACAAACCAATCCCAATGTCTTAACCATGCGAATTCAGCCCAATGAAGGGATTTCGCTGCGGTTTGAGGCAAAAATGCCAGGCCCGGAACTGAGAACGCGATCGGTGGATATGGACTTTAGCTATGGGTCATCTTTTGGCATGGCCACTGCGGATGCCTATAATCGGTTACTCTTGGATTGTATGTTAGGGGACCAAACCCTATTTACCCGTTCCGATGAAGTGGAAGAAGCCTGGCGCGTGGTTAGCCCTGCCTTATCCGCATGGGATGAAGCCAGCGACCCCAACTTAGTGCCACAATACGAAGCAGGAACCTGGCAACCTGCCGAAGCAGAAGCCCTGATCAATGCTGATGGTCGGCGCTGGCGCAGATTATAATTCCACCTTCTTCTAGTCGTACATTGCAAAGCGAGGAATAATAATGACGCAATCTCCACCGCTTCTTTCGTTACAAAGTCCCAAAGACGTTTCCATTGAAGAAATTGAAGCCGAACTCAATCAGATTTGGCAAGCCAATCGTACGGGGGATGAAGGAACCATTGCCACTCGTGCGACCACTTTTACAATGGTCATTTATGAGTCCCAAGAAACCCAGCAGTTATTAGCGGCCTTAGGCTTTTATCAAGGCCCTATTGACGGTATTGTTGGATCGGACACGGTAGAAGCCATTAAAGCAGCCCAAAAAGCATACGGATTTGAAGAAACGGGGAATCCCACTCGGGAATTTTTAGACCATCTTCGTTCCGCTTACCAGGAAGCGCAACAGCAACCTGGCTTCGGCAATCATCAAAAATATGTTTACGATGGGGATGGCAGTGCCATCGCTGACGCGATCGCGGCCGCCAATCCTTGTCGCATTATCACGCTGTATCCCACTGCTGGCGAAGATGAAGGCGTTTCTGCCCAAGTATCCGCCTATTGTCCCATTCAAAAACAAGGCAGCAACAGTTTAGTCTGCTGTGAGTATATTAACCTTACCGGCACTGCTGAAGCCTTAGAACGAATTGGCGGGATGGTTTCGGCATTAATGGTCAGTGAATTGCCGAAATTTATCTGGTGGAAAGCGACCCCTAATCCTGAATATGGGCTATTTCAGCGCCTCAGTGAAAATAGCGATATTATTATCATTGATTCCAGTACCTTTGCTGACCCAGAAGGGGAATTAGAATGTATTGGGAAACTCCTCTCCGAAGGCATGGTATTTGCTGACCTCAACTGGCGGCGGTTAGCTGCTTGGCAGGAATTGACTGCTGAGGCGTTTGATCCCCCAGAACGACGCAGTGCCTTGAAAGAAGTGGATCGCGTGACCATTGATTATGAAAAAGGCAATCCCGCACAAACCCTGATGTTTCTAGGTTGGTTAGCCTCGCGGCTGCAGTGGCAACCCACTTCCTATGAGTATGAAGGAGGCGACTACGACATTCGTCGGGTGAAGTTCCTCAATGATGAACAGAAAGAAGTGGAAGCCGAGTTAGCCGGAATTCCTACTGAAGCTGGGGATATTCCCGGCGATTTGATTAGTTTGCGCTTGAGTTCTACGAATCTCGAAGCAGACTGCTGCACCGTTCTCTGTTCCGAAACGACAGGCTGTATGCGAATGGAAGCTGGCGGCGGCGCCCAGTCTTGCCGGATTCAACAAGTCACGCCCTTATTCGACCAAAAAACAGAACAGCTATTAACCAAGCAATTGCAACGGTGGGGAAGAGAAGTGTTATACGAAGAAAGTATGAAATTGACCTACGAAATGTTAAAACTAAGGGCTTAGTGCCCAGCTTCCCATCCCATCGAAATGGTTTTCCCATGGCAACCCATTGCAAGGTTGTTATGGGGGTTTCTGAGTTCCCCCAAAGTCCCTTATTGGATTCCTTGGATGATTAACGATGGCTTATGGCATTAATTATTGCCGGTGAACGCAGCGGGGTGGGCAAAACCACCATTACCCTGGCTCTCCTTTCTTTTTTAGCGCGCCAGCAGGAAACCGTACAGTCGTTTAAAGTGGGACCGGATTACATTGATCCCATGTTCCATACCCAAGTCACTGGGCGTCCTTGTCGCAACTTAGATCCGGTTTTAACGGGGCCTGATTATGTCCAGCAGTGTTTTTTCCGGCACTCTCAAGGGGCGAACTATGCACTCATTGAAGGGGTAATGGGGTTGTTTGATGGGGTCTGTTTAGACCAACAAAATGATTATGCCTCCACCGCGCATATTGCCAGAATTTTAAAGATTCCAGTGGTATTGGTGATTGATGCCTCTCGCTTGTCCGGATCTGTAGGCGCGATCGCGCGAGGTTATGCTGATTTCGATCCGCAAGTCAATCTCGCCGGTGTCATCCTCAATCGGGTGGGCAGCGACCGCCATTTGGAACTTCTCAAAACGGCCTTAGAACCGCTTCAGATTCCGATATTGGGAGTATTTCGCCGTCAGGAAAATATTGCACTGCGCGATCGGCATTTAGGATTAGTGCCCACCGAAGAAGTGGAAGCCTTCCCCCAAATTCAAGAGCGGTTGGCAACCATGGCCCAAGATAGTTTAAATTGGGAGCAAATTTTACCCTTGCTAAAGCCACCCCAAACTTCGGTTCCTCCCCCGTGGGATGACATTGTTCCTTCCCCGCGTTCGATTCGAATTGGCATTGCGCGCGATCGCGCCTTCAATTTCTATTATCAAGATAACCTGGATCTCTTAGAACATCTAGGGGCAGAACTCATTCCTTGGAGTCCTCTCCACGATTCCGCTTTCCCGCCTTCTCTCGATTTCCTGTATTTTGTTGGTGGTTTCCCCGAGGTCTTTGCTGAGGAATTATCACACAATAGAGATGTCATCACACAACTGCAAGCAGCAATTGCCAATGGCATTCCTACCTATGCCGAATGCGGGGGATTGATGTATTTATCTCAAAGCATTACTGATTTGGCAGGAGAAACTTGGCCCATGGCGGAAATTTTGCCCACTCATACCATCATGGAAAAACGATTAACCCTAGGCTATCGGCAAGCCATCCCCTACGCCAATAATCCCCTGCTTTCAGCAAATACGACAATTTGGGGACATGAATTTCATCGTTCCCAGTTACAAACCCCTTCCTCTTCTCCCCTGTATCAACTTCGCGACTTATACCGAAACCAATACCAAGAAGGATGGAAAGTGGGATCAGTGTACGCTTCTTACTTGCATCTTCATTGGGGCAATCTCCCTCATTTTCCAAAAAAATTCATACCAGGTTCATTAGAATAATGGCAAGATCTGGGAAAGATAGGGTCACTCATTAAACGTCATCAACAATCAACAAGTAGGTCTGTGATGGAGTCGGAATCAAATCAAGCTGAACAAACAAATACTGCTGTTGTCTCAGACAAGCAAAAGCGTTCCCCTTTTCATTTCCGGAATCAATTTGAAGGAACCATGACCATGGCCAGTGATGCGGCAACGGTCAAAGAATATCTTAATGCCCATCAGGGATGGTTTGTACGGTGCGCTAAACCCATGGAAGCCGAACTCATTGGTGAAAATAGCTATGCCTTAACCATTGGCCGCTTTCGCGCCTTGGGATTTGAAATTGAACCGAAATTAGGGGTGGAATTGCTCCCAGAAGCAGATGGGGTTTACCGAATGGAGACCGTTCCCCTAGAAACCAATGATTCTCATTTTTATGAAGTGGACTATCAAGCAGCGTTAGAATTAGTAGAAAATACAAACACATTTCAATCACTGCCTTCCGCCTCTATCACAACAGTTGAATGGACATTGGATTTAGGCGTTACGATTTATTTTCCTCGGTTTATTTATCGTTTTTCTAAGTCTATGGTCCAAAAAACCGGCGATCGCGTTTTAGCGCAAATTGTCCGTCAAGTGTCCCGTCGTCTCACTTACAAAGTCCAAGTTGATTTCCATACCCGATACGACCTGCCCTTTCCCTCCTAATCGCTTCATGGCAGTTTCCTCACCTACGGAAACGTCAGTTACTCATCAGTTTACAAAATAAGGGATCAAAACCGATAATTTTCATCGCCTAGCCAAAGACTTACGGGAACTGCATTTCCTCCTTCATCGACTTTTACGGCTACCACAAAGGGACGTTCTTGATTGTTCATTCCTTGCAGACGATTAATTGTTTGATTAATGTCATCTCGTTGCTGTTCTGGGAAATAATAGCGTTCTAGTCCATAATTGACCCCAGACTCCGTTAATTCTCCTTTGATGGCAACTTGATTGTCGCCTAAATTTACCGGGCGTTCATGACGAACCGCGATCGCGCGCCAAGGAACAGGAGGCGTTGACGAGCGATCTGTTTGCGGAGCTTGTAAAATCACATAGAGCGTGGTTCCGTTAGGCGGCAAGTTTTCATTGCCTTGATGAGTTTGGCGGACCACTGTTTCCCAGCCTGAGAGGGTTTTAATGGTTTCTACACGGGAAATCTCATAACGCAAAGTTTGCGAGTATCCTCGTAGGAAATCGTAAGGATCAACCGGAACGGTCTGTAAAATGACGTTTGTGCCTGTGAAATGAGTATAAATCGCTTGGGCGGGTATAGCACAAATTAGTGCGATTTGAAAGCTAAGAGGAAGCAAGAAACGGGCTAAAGAAAGTCTATTCATAAAGCATTGTCGGGAAAAACGGGAAAAATTCCGAGATATGTATCCGTTTTAATGGTAGAGAGCATTTTTAAGGGATAACATAGGAACTAAGGAAATTTAAGAATTGCTGTCAGTTTTATGGATATGCAGCTCATCAATATTGGATTTGGGAATATTGTTTGTGCCAATCGGGTGGTGGCGATTGTTAGCCCAGAATCAGCCCCCATTAAACGAATTGTTACCGATGCGCGCGATCGCGGTCAATTAGTTGATGCCACCTATGGTCGGCGTACAAGGGCGGTTATCATTACCGATTCCAGTCATGTTATTTTATCAGCGATTCAACCGGAAACAGTTGCACATCGCTTTGTTTTGAGTAAAGATAGCCAAGCAGCTAGCAATTAATTCAAACATTCATGGAAAGCGGTCAACTGATTGTCATTACCGGACCAAGCGGAGTAGGCAAAGGAACCCTTGTCAAATCACTTCTGCAACGGCATGACCAACTAAGTTTATCAATTTCAGCAACAACTCGTCCACCGCGTACTGGGGAAACCAACGGCCAAGATTATTTTTTCTTGTCTCGCTCGGAATTTGAAGCCATGATCGAGACAGGAGACCTATTGGAATGGGCGGAATATGCGGGAAATTACTATGGGACGCCCCGTCAAGGCGTAGAAGATAAACTCCAACAAGGAGAACAAGTCGTTTTAGAAATTGAAGTGGTAGGAGCGAGGAAAATTCAGCAAAGTTTCCCCCAAGCGATGCGAATTTTTATTTTACCGCCTTCTTTAACGGTTCTGGAAGAACGACTGCAAAAGCGAGGCAAAGATGATCCAGAGATGATCGCGCAGCGTCTGGATCATGCCAAAACCGAAATTGCAGCCGCTGATGAATTTGATTACACCATCGTCAATGATGACCTGGATCGCGCTTTGACGCAGTTAGAACAGATTATTTTCCAGCCAGAACAATCATGATTGATTTTGAGTAGTAACGCCTTTGCCAAAGAACTTCGGCGGTTCAGACAGGGTGTAAATTTCTTGATGTTGCGCGATCGCGCGACGGATATAAGTTGGTGTTTGGAGTAACCCCAAATAAGTTGTGCCATCAATCAGTTTGAGTTCCCCCGTGGTTTTCTCTTTTAGCAATTGGTCAATTTCAGCTGGTTCAGGTCGCGTATTAATCGGGGTATGGGAAGATAAAGTCAGACTCCAGGGTTCTCCATAAGTGGGAACAAAGGTGGTGTAAGAGACATTATCGCTAAACACGGTTTTGAGCGTATTGACTAATCGGGCGTGAATGGCAATGTAGGGGGATGCCACAGGACCGGCTTGTAAGACAAATTTACCATCCGGCGCTAATATCCGATTCACTTTTTCATAAAACTCTTTCGTAAATAATTTAAACGAGGGACCTTCTTCAATGGGATCTGAGAGATCGCTAATCACCACATCCCAGGTTTGCTCACTATTATCCAAGACTTCTAAGGCATCGCCAATCACAACTTCATGCCGGGGATCATCAAAAGCCCCAGCGTGCATTTCCGGTAAATGTTGCTTGCAGGCTTCTACTACTTCCCCATCAATATCAACCATCTTGACTTTTTCGACGGTGTTCCAGCGTAAGACTTCCCGACTGGTCGCACCTTCGCCGCCACCTAAAATTAATACCTTTTTTGGGGCTTGATGAGCAATCATCGCCGGATGCACTAATGATTCATGGTAGAGAAATTCATCTTCAGTGGACGATTGCCATTTGCCATCTAGAATTAAGCCTTTCCCGTAAGATCCGGATCGAACAATGTACATATCCTGAAAGGCCGTTTTTTGATAGGCTAAAACTTCTGTTGCCCCATGCACATAAACATCCCAAGGCGTCATGTATTCCGTAATCCAAAGATCTGCTTTTAATTCGCTGCCGGCCATAATTCAATCTCCTTTTTTGCCTCAATCATCTTACGAGATTTTCAAACTAGCATAAACCGACCTTTGCCAGAAATCTCCCATTGCATCGGCTTTTAAGCAGAAGTTTCCCGAATTTGCTAAAATCGGACACGCACTAAGTTAAAACGTGATGGCTACTGGGCGTTCTAATCATATCTATGGCAAATACCTACACTGTCGAAATTCATCACCAAGGTCAAACTTATACAATAACGGTTCCTGAAGATCAAACGGTCTTGGAAACTGCCTATAATGAAGGGATTAATCTTCCCAGTTCTTGTCAAGCAGGGGTTTGTACCACTTGTGCTGCAATGCTTTTAGAAGGAGAAGTGGATCAAACCGATGGCATGGGTGTCTCTCCCGAATTGCAAGAAGAAGGGTATGCATTGTTGTGTGTATCTTATCCCCGTTCCAATTTGAAAATTGAGTCCGAAAAAGAAGACGAGGTCTATACCCGACAATTTCAACAACCTTAGTTTAATTGATGGTAGGGTGTTTCGTTAATACACCCTACTCGGAATGGGCAATAGCAATGACCGATCGCGCTTTATTTCAATTTTCTCGACAGTGGAAGCAACTGCTGAAGTTTATCAGTCTGTTCGGTTTATGTGTCGTTTTAATTATTGGTTGCAACAATCAACAACAAACCACTCCCAATAACGCTACACAGACGGGAGATCGCGTTAGGATGGGAACCACTCTCAAGCCTCGTACCCTAGATCCCGCAGATAGCTACGAGTTAGCCGGATTGGGGATTATTTATAACCTGGGCGATGCTCTCTATACCTATGAATTAGGCACCACTAACCTGAAACCGCAGTTGGCAACCGCAATGCCGACCATCAGCGAGGATGGCTTAACCTATACGATTCCCTTGCGAGAAGGGGTGACATTCCATGATGGAACAGCCTTTAATGCAAAGGCCATGGAATTTTCATTAGAACGATTTATTGAAAATGGGGGAAAACCCTCATTTCTCCTGGCAGATATTGTCAAAGACATTCAAGCAACCGGCGAGTACGAATTGACGATTACGCTCAAGCAACCCTTTGCCGCCTTTCCCGCTTTGCTAGCCTTCCCTGGGGCTTGTGCCGTTTCTCCCGATGCCTATAAAAAGGGAACTGGCCAATTTAATCCCAATGAGTTTGTCGGAACCGGGCCTTATCAGTTAACCAATTTTACCAGCGATAAAGTCCGCCTGGATCCCTTTGCTGATTATTGGGGAGAACAACCGGCTAATGAAGGCGTTGATATGCAGATTTATGCTAGCAGTTCGGCTAATTTGTTTAATGCCTTTCGCACCCAAGCGGTTGATGTGGCCTATCACTCCTTTGATCCCAATCAAATTAAAAGTCTAAAAAGCGGTGCTGATGAGGGGAAATGGCAAGCGATCGCGTCTTCGGGAACCGCAGTGAATTATTTAATGTTAAATACCCAATCGTCGCCACTGGATCAAATCGAAGTGCGACGGGCAATGGCACTGATGATTGATCGCGCATTGCTCAATGAACGGGTATTGCAAGGGCAAGCTGAACCCATTTATAGCTTAATTCCCACCTCGTTTGAGGCGTATAAACCCACCTTTAAATCCCGATATGGCGATGGCAATTTTGAGCAAGCCAAACAGAAGTTACGAGAAGCTGGATATTCTGCTAATAATCCTGCAAGTCTAGAAATTTGGCATCCTTCGGGATCAACCATTCGTTCCTTAGTTGCCAGCACCCTCAGCGCGATTGCCAAAAAAGAATTAGATGGCATTTTGCAATTAGAACCCAGAACAGTCGAAGCCGCCTCCTTTTTCAGCAATGTCAGCAAAGGCATTTATTCGACTGCGTTAATTGACTGGTATCCGGATTTTCTGGATGCGGATAATTACATTCATCCCTTTTTATCTTGTAGCGAAGGCAGTGAAGAAAACGGATGTCAACAGGGAGGCGCAAAAACCCAAGGCTCGTTTTATTACAATGAACAGATGAATCAATTAATCGATCAACAACGGCGATCGCAAAATCCAGAAAAACGAGAAGAAATTTTTGCTAAAATCCAAGAACTTCTAGCAGAGGATGTGCCTTATGTTCCCCTTTGGCAAAGTATCGATTATGCTTTTGCCCAGAACAATGTTCAAGGAGTTATGATTAATCCCAGTCAAAATTTTCCGTTTTGGACAATTGAGAAATAGGATTCAACGTAGGGAATTTTAATCAAGTTAACGAATGACCATTGAAACGTTTGCCATTATTTCCTTCTTTGTTATTGGATTTGGGCTCATTTCTGGCTATCTAGAAAAAAGCGTCGTTACGCCACCGATGGCTTTTGTGATCTTTGGTCTGCTTCTCAGTCCCCAACTGTTTGGCTTGTTAAATTTAGAAACCGATAGTGAAGGAATTCGTTTAGTTGCCGAGCTAACCTTAATTTTAGTTCTATTTACGGATGCTGCCCGCATTAATTTGAAACGCCTACGACGGGAATATACGCTTCCCCTACGGCTTTTGGGCCTTGCCTTACCCATCATCATTGCCTTAGGCACTGGGCTAGCGGTTTTGATTTTTCAGGACAAGTTAAACCTTTGGGAAGCTGCCGCCTTAGCCACGATTCTCGCCCCCACTGATGCCGCACTTAGCCAAGCTGTTGTTAATAGTTCCCGCGTTCCAGTCTGTATTCGTCAAGCCATTAATGTAGAAAGCGGTTTAAATGACGGCATTTGTTTACCCATTCTCCTGATTTTTCTGTCTCTGGCTGGCATAATTGAGAGAACTGATACAGCAGCATTCTGGCTGACATTTACAGCCAAACAAATTTTGCTAGGCCCTGTCATTGGCATTGCCATTGGCTATATTGGAGGTTGGTTAATTACCGAAAGTGTCAAATATCAAGGGATTAATCGCACCTTTGAAAATTTATCAGTGATCGGACTCTCGCTTCTGGCTTATTCTTGTGCGGAGTTGATTGGCGGAAATGGTCTGATTGCTGCCTTTTGTGCTGGGTTAACCCTTGGCAATACTGCCCCTTCGATTTGCCAATGTTTACATGAGTTTGGCGAAGCCGAAGGACAATTATTAATCCTGGTAATTTTTTTGATTTATGGCTCAACTATGGTTTTTCCGGCTCTATCAGCAATTAACTGGGAGATTGTTCTCTATGCGGTAGCTAGTTTAACCCTTGTCCGTCTATTAGGGGTTGCTATTAGCGTTTATGGGCTGGGGTTAAAACCCGTCACAATTCTGTTTGTGGGATGGTTTGGTCCAAGAGGCGTTGCCTCAGTTTTGTATGGGTTACTGGTTTTAGAAAGAGAAGCCGTTCAAGCGCAAGAAGTTATTTTCCCGGTAATGGTGATAACTGTCTTGCTGAGTGTATTTGCTCATGGCTTAACCGCCTTTCCAGCTTCGCAATGGTATGCTAAGCACATGGAAAGGGCTGATGCCGATCAGCCGGAACTGGCATCAGTGGAAGAATTACCGGTTCGGTTACCTTGGCGGTATTAAGGTTATTTGTCTGTGGCTGGCAAGTTGTTTCTAGTTTGGGAAGATTGTTCCTGTAATAGTTGTTCTTGCCGTTGCCGAAATTTACTTGCTGCCGAGTCTAAACTACGCTGTTGTTGTTGCCGAAATTCTTCTAACGATTGACCCTGACTATGATTCAGACGATGATATAAATCAAAGGGACTAATATTACCGCCTAACCCACTAGAAAAGGAACTGCGTTCGCTAGACTGATAGGGATCATCTTGTTCAGGCGCCGTTGTTTGACTATATGCCAGAGAGCCCCCGAAGTTGGAAACTAACCCGAGACTAACAGCAACACTTAAACCAACAAATAAGTAACGAATCATAACTTAACCTCACATTTTTAGCGGTCATTTTCATCATATCAAGCTCAATCAATGCCGGATTCACCTCAATCATCGTCTTCAACTGAACAACTGTCCTCCAATCACGAAGGGAATGCCGCCTGGGAACTGATTTTAGGAGGCGCGATCGCGCTTTTATTATTAGGTTGGTTGTTTGATAACCCGTTACTCCTGATGCCAGGCATCCTCATCGCCTTGTTGTTATCCTGGCCAGTGGTTTCACTTCCCTTCAAATCCCTGTATAAGCTGATTCAACCTCAGAAGCGAGAAGTGTTCTTAGCGTGGTGCGGATCGATTGTTGCGATTCTTAGCCTATTCAAACTGTTGGGCGTGGGAAGTCGCATTAATAACCTGTTGACCGCCATTAAATGGGATGAATTTGGATCTTGGGCGGATTGGTTTGGGGCATTCGGACAAATTTCTATTGCTGTCATTGCGGTTTATGTGGCTTGGCGACAGTATATTATTTCCAGAGACTTAACCATCCAACAAAATCGCATTACCCAACAGCAAACCATCGATACCTATTTTCAAGGGATTTGTGAATTGGCTTTGGGCAATGACGGGTTTCTCGAAGATTGGCCCCAAGAACGGGCATTTGCGGAAGGACGGACGGGGGCTATTCTCAATAGTGTCGATGCACAAGGGAAAGCAAAAATTATCCGGTTTCTCTCTCAATCGCGATTGCTAACGCCGCTCAAGCGCGATCGCCATTTAGGACGACCGATTTTAGATGGCCAAGGGGGCTATGCCGAAGATCGACGTTATGGGATACGAGTGATTAATTTAGGGGTGATGCTAGCTGGGGCGAATTTAAGTCATACCGATTTACGCTGGAGCGATTTAAGCGAAGCAAATTTGGTGCAAGCTGAGCTCAATGGTTGTGATTTGTATGGCGCCAATTTATCTCGAACCATTTTCTATGAAGCCAGTTTAATCAATGCTGACTTAAAGAATACTCGCTTATTTTACGGAACAGCAGAAAAAGCAACGCCCCGTCGTCGCGGTCAAACCGGAAATTATGAAACTGGCGAATCAACAGGAGCAGTAGTCGAAAAGGCTAATTTCACCGGCGTGCAAGGGTTAAGCGAGGAACAACATTACTATTGCTGTGCTTGGTGCGGCGAAGCAAGTCGGAAAACTATTCCTGGAGGATGTGAAGGAATTCCGAATTTATTGGGACGATAATCGAGCCAATAATGCTTTAGATATCACGGGAAAAATGTTTAGCGTAGCCAGAGAAAAAGGGGAGATTCTGTTGAGAGTAGAACAGTTTTGAAAATAGCACATAGAAGACAAAAATTGACAGAAAGGTCTGGCAAAATAAAGGATAAGCAGGACTTGATCATTAGAAAGTGCTGTGAGGAATTCGGGAACTTTTTTTCTCCTATTAGGTCTAATAAACAAGACAATTAAAAATGACTGCAAGCAATCGCTCAATGAATTCATCATTTTCTGCTTCCTGGTCAACGACAGAACTTTCTTCAGCGACCAAAGCGAATCTTGCTCCTGCTGAACTGTCTAACTATCAATTAATTCTGCGTTGTCAGCAAGGAATTAAGCCCGATCGCGCTGCTTTTTCAGAGCTATTGCGGCGTCATCAATCCCATGTGGAAAAAATGCTCTATCATTTAGCTCCAGATTGGTCCGATCGCGCTGATTTAGTGCAAGAAGTATGGATCCGAGTCTATCGGAATATTCAACGCTTGAAAGATCCGGTTAAATTTCGAGGGTGGTTAAGTCGCATTACAACTAACTTATTTTATGATGAATTGCGCAAAAGAAAGCGAGTCAAAAATCCCATTTCTCTAGATGCCCCTCGCCAATTTGAGGATGGAGAATTAACTTGGGAAATAGCAACGGCATTGCCCAGTCCCGATCAAGATTTAAGCAGTCAAGAATTTTATGACCAATTAAATCAGGCCATTGCAGACTTGCCGGAATCCTTTCGTACCACCATTATTTTACGAGAAATTGAAGGATTTTCCTACGAAGAAATTGCAGAAATGACAGGGGTCTCATTAGGAACGGTCAAATCAAGAATTGCCAGAGCCAGAGCCAGATTGCAAAGCGTCTTGCATTCCTATCTAAGTTAGACTAAAAAAAAGGCTACGGCTCACCCAAAGTTTGACCCCGATTACTTCTGCAGAAATGACAGGGGTCTCATTAGGAACGGTCAAATCAAGAATTGCCAGAGCCAGAGCCAGATTGCAAAGCGTCTTGCATTCCTATCTAAGTTAGACTAAAAAAAAGGCTACGACTCACCCAAAGTTTGACCCCGATTACTTCTCACTCCTTTCTGCTTCTTTTTCCATCTCACCCCCCTGTGGGATTAGGAAAGTGTTTGTTTAGCAATTAACTAACAGCAGTAAGGTGGGAGGTGCAATCAGCAACGGAACAATTCCATTAACTTCAATAGCGAGGAAAAACATGAACAACCAACAACGCTTTGAGTTGTTAAGTGCTTACCTTGATCGAGAACTTCCCCCAGACCAAGCCCAGCAAGTGGAACAATGGTTAAGTCGCGATCCCCAAGCCCAACAAACTTATCAAAATTTATTAAAACTCCGTTACCAGCTTCGGGAAAGTACAATTCCCTCCTCGCATCCTTCTCAGGAAGAACTGATGGAAACTGTTGTTGCGAAAGCCAATCGTCAAAGTTGGAAACAAGCCTTGTTGTGGGGCGGCGGCACTGTTGCCGCTGTATTTATTGCTCTGATTTCAGGGAGCTTGCTTTCCAATTATTCCCCACTTCCGCGGTTGGCGAATTCGGGGAACTCCGATGGGACTTCCGAGTCACTCATGATTGCCCTAAACCAACCCGTTGTAGAACTTCCTAGGGGTCCTAGATCTCGGTCTTCTGACAGGCAAAAAGAGGTTTCTTCTCCCAAGTCTCATCCCTAATGCCCTCGCCAACAGCCTGACGGTAAAAAAATGCCTCCCAACTGTTGGACGCGCCAGAACGCCATCCGATAACCCCAGGCTTTTCCCAGCGATTCTCCCGAGGGAGCATACAGCGTTAACCATTCTCTTTGATAAAGATTGTCCTCTGCTGGCCGCTTTGGATCATAGTCTTCCAAGCCATCAATATCAGCTAATAATTGTTCATCAGAAAAAGTCAGCAAAACCCCGCTCACTTCGGTATCGCCAGTTGTCATGGCAGGATACCCAACAGGCAAGGCATAAAGATGGCCAAAGGTGTAAGCCGGAGTGACTTTGCTAACTTTCCCGCCACAATAGCGTTCAAAATTAGCTTCTCCTGGTTTGAGCGTTCCGTAAACAAAAACTCTCACGGATATCCTCACTTCACTTGATAATTGTATGATGCTTTTAGCATATGATAAGTGACAAGGAGTTGTGTCAGTGCCAGGGGATAACTTTGGATATTTTCTCCAGTTGTGCCAACGACTTTACCAATTTGCACTTCGCTATCAATACGGCAGAAATTAGACAAATAGGGAACTTCCGAACAAAGCACTTTTTCCATATCAATGACTTGTTCTTTAGTGGCATGCCCGTCAATTTCTAAAACGTCAACGGGTTTGCCCATGTCACGATCTAATTCCAAACGCACCGCTCCTTTTTCCGGATGGGATTCATTGGATTCATTGGATTCAAATAACCGTAATAAATCAGGATGAGGAATCGTTGGTCTCAAAACCAGACGGACATTGAGATTGCCATTGCTTTCTTCTGTATGTTCTTTTGGCGGATAGAAACTAACCACCACATCCGCCCATTGACGTTGCGGACGGATAAACGCTTCCGAATCCGGTTCCCGCCTTCTCAAGGCTTCTAATACCTCTTCTTTGGTATAACTGCGTTTACGGGTATCTCGTTTCACTTTCCAAGTTTCTCGCAAGGATTCCGGCGGGGCAAGATAAACTTTGACATCAAAGGCATCCCGACAGGCTTGAGTATAGTAGCCTAATAACCCTTCGAGAATCACAAATTGTTTCGGTTGAATGTACTCTGGCGGATCAAATTGCCCCGTATCGTGATTATAAATGGGTTTGAGAATCGGTTGTCCCCCGCGTAATAAGGAAATATGCTGTTGCATGATATCCAAATAATTACAGTCGGGGTGAAGGGCGCTTAAACCTACTTCCTTGCGTTGGACGCGATCGTAACGGTGATAATCATCAGTACAGATGACGGTAACATTTTCTTCCCCTAAAATTTGGGCAATTCCTTTGGTTAACGTGGTTTTCCCAGCGGCACTATCACCAACAATCCCGAGAATAATTCGACGTTCAGCCATAATTGTTAGTTAATTAGAATTTTAGTTTCAGAATGTCCGATTAATTGTACCTGTTTTTGGGCAATTTTTCTGAAATTGTTAAAAAAAATACGTTAATTTTTGCTTCCAAGAAACATAAAAAGGAATATCGACAATGGTTTATTGCTGGCTCATTGCCTCATCAAGAAGCGTTAATCCTTCTTCCAACCCTTTAATTTGTGAGAGATTATCCCGCAATTGGGCAGCACCGGGAAATCCTTTTGCATACCAGGCTAAGTGTTTGCGCGATTGATAAATGCCGCGATCGCCGCGATATTCCCATAATCCTTGTAAATGTTCCTTGGCGCAAGTTAACAGTTCTACTGGTGTTGGTTGCGGACGTTTTTCGCCGGTTTTCAAAAAATGGTCAATCTCCCCCACTAGAAAAGGATAGCCTAAGGTTCCCCGAGAACACATGACACCATCGGCATTAGTTTCTTCTAAACACTGAACTGCATCGTCAACGGAAAAGATATCCCCATTGGCAATGACGGGAATTGATAAGATATCTTTGACCTGTTTAATCCAATGCCATTGCGCATTACCCTTATAGCCTTGCGATCGCGTGCGACCATGTAAGGTGAGCATTTGTGCCCCAGCATTTTCTAGCCGTTTGGCAAACTCAAGGATATTGATATCGGTTTCATCCCAACCGATGCGCGTTTTCACAGAAACCGGCACTTCAACCGCTTGCGCTACTGCTTCGACAATCGCTTCGGCTACCTCTGGTTCACGCAATAAAGACGAACCGCCCCCTTTCTTGGTAATTTTATTAACGGGACATCCCATATTAATATCGATAGTTTCTGCCCCTTCTCCAACCGCTTTTTGCGCGGCTTCTCCCATAAAATCAGGACGAGAGTCAAATAATTGCATGCTAATCGGGCTTTCATCCGGGGCAATATTCATGACTTGGGGCAACTCTCGCAGATGATGGAGTTCTTTGGCTTTCACCATTTCGGTATAAACCATGGAGTCTGGGGCATAACGGCGCACTAACCGACGAAACACCATATCTGTCACCCCAGATAACGGTGACTGTAAAACACGGCTATTAACTTCCACCGAACCAATTTTCAGCGGTGTTGTTTGTTGCAGGGTTGCTATCATTACTTAGATTGAGCTAGACAAGTAGTGACATCCTCCAGCACTCAATCAAAGATTAGAGTGCTGGCTTCCGAGCCTCACGACTAGGTATTGCTC
>JBDGQV010000122.1:0-1912 GCA_042218725.1 Halothece sp.
CTGAAATATCCGCTAAATTTTATTCAGATTAGACTGACCTTTGGCATGTGGTTGGCGCTGGCGCTGGAATTTCAATTGGGTGCAGATATTTTGACCACAACCATGTCACCGAGTTTAGACGCTCTGATTCAACTGGCTGTGATTGCGGTTATTCGAACTTTCCTCAATTATTTCCTAAACAAAGAACTGGAGGGGGAATACTCCGTCCTAAAACCTTCAACAGACGAGACAACCTCTGATCCCTCGACTCAATAGGTCGCGCGATCGCGAGATTCATCGATAAGTTTAATCTTCCGAAAAGAATCAACATGATCAACTTCAATTTTCTATCTCAATTGGCTAAAACCGCTGTTGCAATACTCCTATCAACCGCCTTGTTCCTCGTTAGCACTTTGTCTTTTGCTCAGAGCGCGATCGCGACTGAAATCCCTGCTCAAGGAAGCCAAGAGGCAACAGTGCAACTTCCAAAGCCCGACCCGGTTTTTAAGGGCAGAGTGGGCAAAACCTATAAAGATTCCGTTCCCAGCTATCCCAAGCCAGTAAAGGCTCCGGAAGGAGATCCCAATGTGTTGCTCATCCTGCTAGATGATGTGGGCTTTGGCATGACCTCAACCTTTGGCGGACCGGTTCCCACTCCCAATCTGGACAAGCTCGCGAATAACGGGATTTCCTACAATCGCTTCCACACCACAGCCCTGTGCAGTCCCACCCGCGCTGCCCTGCTGAGTGGACGCAACCATCACAGTGTCGGCACTGGGGTCATTATTGAAACGGGAACCGGCTATCCCGGCTATACGGGCATCATTCCCAAAAGCACGGCGCTCATCTCGGAAATTTTAAACGACAACGGTTACGCCACCGCTATGTTTGGCAAGTGGCACAATACCCCAGAACCAGATATTAGCCCGGCTGGACCTTTCAACCGCTGGCCCACTGGCTTGGGATTTGACTACTTCTATGGCTTTAACGGAGGAGAAGCGCACCAATACTATCCCAACCTCTATCGGAATACAGTCCCCCTCAGTCCGCCGAAAACGCCCGAAGAGGGCTATCACTTGACTGCGGATATGACCGATGAAGCGATCGCGTGGACGCGCAATGTCAGAGCAGCCGACAAAGAGTTTCATAATGTGATTGACATTGCACCGACCATTCTGGAGGCAACGAAAATCCCCGCACCAACAGAAGTCAACGGGATTGACCAGAAGCCCATAGAAGGCGTCAGTATGCTCTACTCGTTTGATGATCAAAATGCCCAGGATCAACGAACCACCCAATACTTCGAGATGTTTGTCAATCGCGGGATCTATGACGAGGGCTGGATGGCTTCGAGTCACTTCGGCGTTCCCTGGAATACGGCGAGTCGCGAAGGGGACTTTCTAGATGCCCCTTGGGAGCTTTACAACCTAGAAGAAGATTTTAGTCAGGCCAATGACCTCGCGCAAGAGAACCCGGAAAAACTGCAGGACTTGCAAGCTAAGTTCGTTGAGGAAGCCCAGAAGTATAATGTCTTCCCCTTAGATCCTCGGTTGTCGGAGGGATGCGACACCGCCTCCGCTGTTTAAGTAAAAGCTCCTTGAGATCAACGGTATGCCCCAATGACCCATCGAAGGAGTGAGCATGATGTACAGCTTTGATGACCCAGACGCTCGCGATCGCCACACTTTCCCTCAAGAACTAATATGAAATACTCCAATCCTTGCTAGACAAAAATCCCCCCAATCCCCCTTACTAAGTGGGGTAAAGGGTGGATCGGGATATAGGAAACTTTTTTGGATTCCATATGACCGCACAAATCATGACCTTATCAACCCATTACGAGTGCTGAATGATTAAACTAACGCGATCGCGCTTCTTACAATTACTCCCAGCCGTTATCGCCATTCCCACGGCTCAATCATTGTCTTTGCCC
>JBDGQV010000123.1:0-9118 GCA_042218725.1 Halothece sp.
GGAATCCCTTACAATTGCTGGAAGCACTTTTAAATACTGCGTCCCCCTAATTTGTTGAAACTAGGGGGAGATGATGAATGATATCCCTTTATTCGCCGATGATTTCCGGTTGCGTTAATTCATCAGACATTTCGATAATGGCTCGAATGGGAGGGGTCATCAACGGATCTTCTAGTGCATCTTGGTTTTTATCTTCACTGCGACGGCGTTTTGCCCGCTTCGCGACTTGCACCGTAATCCGGTAGCGATTGGAAGCGGCATTCATTAACTGTTCTGAGCGTTGAACAATTTCCTCAGCATTAAAAGAAGAGCGTTTATACATTTTAGAAAGAATTTAAGAGTTTTCTTCTCAAGTTATTACTGTTACCACCATAGCGTATTTTCAGGGAAACCCCTCTGTAAAGTGCCGGTAATTCGGGTATTTACGGTTTTGGTTCGGAAAATTGCAAAATTCAGGCACAAGGAGAAACTTGTTAATTTGAAAGTGAAGGCAATGCGGTTGACTCTGGTTTGTTGTTAGGTGAGTAAGGAGGGATCGCGCTATGTCTACCATCGGTTTGGAAGTATTTGATACCACCGTTCAAAAAACAAATCAGTGGGTTAACCAACTAGCGGATCAACTCGGTTGGGAAAACAAACATCGCGTGTTTCAAGCCCTGCGAGTGACACTACATACTTTGCGCGATCGACTGCCAGTGGGAGAAGCCACCCAACTTGCCGCGCAGTTGCCGGTACTCCTGGCCGGATTTTACTACGAGGATTGGAAACCGACCCAAACGCCGAGCAAAGAACGGTCAAAAGAAGAATTTCTCAGTCATATCCGAGAATATTTCCAAGACATTGGTATGGAAGTTGATGCCGAAAAAATTGCCCGTGAAGTCTTCAAACTCTTATCGGATCAGATAGCAGAAGGTGAAATCACTGATATCATCGCGATTCTCCCAGAAGACATCCGTCAACTGTGGCCCCAAGCCGCTCATGCCTAACTAATTCCTTTGAAACGTAGATAATGCCTTTGACAAGTTAAAAATGGAACTGCCACTGGAAGTTTCCTATCGCAACATTACCAAAACTGAAGCCCTCGAAGATCTGGTTCAAAAACAAGTTGGCAAATTAGAAAAAGTTTGCGATCACATTAATAGCTGTCGGGTCGCAATTGAAAGAGAACACGACAACCCGAATACGGGGTCTCCCTATCGGGTGCGAATTGATTTAACCGTGAAACGAGGGCACGAACTGGCCGTGGATAAAAACTCAGGCGAAAACCGCAATTACGAAGCCCTAGAACCGCTGATTAAAGAAGCGTTTAATGCGGCCCGTCGTCAACTGCAAGAATTAACGGAACGCCAACGCAATGAAGTAAAGCATCGCTAAAGGAGGTGCTAAAAGAACAACCATTATGTTTTCTCAACAAGAATTAGATACGCTACGACAACATGAACCGAACTGGGAACATCCCACGCTTAGCCTTTACCTAAATATTGATCAATCCCAACCGCAAAACTTAAATCGGGGATTTGTCACGGTTGCTAAAAATCAACTGCGTTCTCTTGAAAATCAAATCGAAAATGATTCAGAACAAAAAGCAACATTAGAAGCGTTTCAAGCCAGTGCCAAGCAAGTCTTAGACTTGATTAGCAATTATACTCCCCATGGCAAAAGTCTCATTGTTTTTTGCAGTCATGCTCAAGATTTCTTCTGGTATCGCGAGTTGCAAGTTCCTTTCCGCAACAATGCCTTCTGGGGAGATACGCCCTACCTTTACCCCTTATTGGAAGCTCAAGATGAATTTGAACGCTATGGCGTGGTTTTAGTAGATAAAACCCATGCTCGATTGTTTAGTATCTACATGGGCGAAATTGAAGAATCTCAAACTGCTTCCACTCAAGAAGATATCCGTCACGTGAAAACCACAGGGCGCGATCATCTTACCTCGCAAATGCATTTCCAACGGCAAGATGATACCCATCTCCGTTGGCATTTGAAACATGTTGCCGATTTAACTGAACGATTAACCAAGAATTATGGTTTCGATCACCTGATTCTTGCCGGAGCGAAACCCGTCACAGATGAACTCTATCATCTCTTTCCAAAACGACTCCGTTCCCGTGTCGTTCGTTCCATTTCTCTCCCCACAGATGCTTCTGAGAAAGAAGTGTTAGAAAAAACCTTAGAAATTGAACAGCAAGTGGAACGAGAACATGAACGCCAGTTAGTGGAAACCTTACTCTCTACCTCTGCTGAAGATGGTCGCGCAGTTACTGGCATTGACGAAACAGTGAAAGCCATCAATGAAGGTCGCGTTTGGGAACTCCTCTATACGGAAGGATTTACAGAAAAAGGATACGAATGTCCCAATTGTTACACCCTATTTACTGATAAAAGAGAGACTTGTTCCTACTGTGGCCATGAACTGCGCCATATTGACTTATTAGAAAAAGCCACCGAACACACTCTTAATCTCTCTGGAAAAGTAGAACTGGTACGAGGAACAGCAAGAGAACATTTACAACAAGCCCAAGGGATGGGGGCTTTTCTGCGAGGTTAATTCACCATGAGGCGAGTGCCTCAATTTCAGTCAAACCGACTTGCCAACTCTAATCGCGATCATTATCAAATTAATTTAGTTGTGAGTTAGCGACTCATTTCACATCATGACTCGCTCTTGGAAGCAGTAAAGCCAGGAAAGAGATTCACTGGCTTGATTTTTTTTGCGTGACCAGGAATTGCCATGATTGAGAATTGCCTAGGTAGCGAATCAGGTTGCCATTCTGGGATTCAATCAAACTAGGTAAATGTTTTTTAAAGGTTTATTAAAATGATTTTAATCACAAACTAAAGATACATGATCCATGTTAGACTTTTAAGTATTTATGGGGCTTTCGGTAAAAATCAGGAAAATTCCTCAACAAAGTGCACTCCATTGATTGACAGATATTACTTAAAAAAGCTAGTATTAAACAGTAAAATTCTGTGAATTACGCTAATTAAGATCAGCGATTAAAATTATGTCTGGCAACCAATTTGAGCGACGCCTTACTTGTAATCGTATTTTTCGTCATCTTACGTTTTATCATTTACAAGGGTTTACAGGGAAAATTACGGTTCTAAACCAGCAGGGGGAAAACTGGAATTTTTACTTAGCTTTGGGCAACTTAATGTGGGCAGATGGGGGAAATTTTCCCTTACGACGGTGGCGACGGCAATTTTATGCAACCGTGGGTCAAGTTCCCGAATTGCGCAATATTGACGTGAATACTCCTTGCTGGGATTTCAAAACCCTTAGGTCTTTTACAGAAAATAACTGGTTGAGTCCGCAACAAATCAAGCAGATTATTCAAGGAATGTTGCTAGAAGTGTTGTTTGATGTGGTTCAGGCATTTGAGGCGCCCATCTATGAACACTTCCAACCTGGAAATACTCTATTATCTCTATCCCAGTTAACCGGAATTGGCGATGGCATGCAAATAAAGATGGAGGAAGGCGTTACACCGGATTCTTATTACCGCTTGCCTCATAGCTTGTTGCCTACCTTAGAAGATTTACAAAAAATTACTTATCACACTTGGAAAAAATGGGTAAAAGCAGGACTAGCTTGCATTTCTCCCAATGAAGCGCCTATTCTTATCAAGCCGGAGGAATTAAAATCTCGTGTGTCTAGAAAAGTTTATTATAATATCAGCAAAAATATCAAAGGAAAAACTTCCCTTCGCGATTTAGCATTTAAATTCAAACATGGTTTAAACTTTACGAAAGTTGCTTTGGCTTTAGCCCCTTATTATCAACAAAACCTGATTAAATTTACAACAATTAATGATTTACACGTTAACCGGATTAATTCTCAATCTTACTCAACAATGACGCTTTCCGAGTCAAAAGTAACCTTATCGGAAGCACCAGAAGAAAAACCTTTCCTCATGGCTATTAATCCGACGCGTGAAAAACAATCCTTACTAAGCGCGATCGCGCAAGAACAAGGTTATGAATTAGAGGTTATTAATAATAGCTTAGAAGCGGTTCATAAACTTAGCCAATATCAAAAACAACCTCAATTAATTTTTGCTCCCTATGAAATGTCAATTCTGTCAGGAGCAGAATTTTGTCATATAATCCGTCGTTTAGAATCGTTGCAAACAACCCCGATTGTTATTTATACCAATTTAGTTCATCAGACCAGAAAAACCAGAAAAGTTTTAAATTATGGTTTAACAGAATTGCTTGATTATCATCAAGTGACGTATAATCATCTTAGTTCTTTAATTGTCAAATATGGACAGCGAGAGCAGGGGTCGAAAGAAACAATTCAGGATTCCAAAGCGACAATTCAGCAAAAGGATAATGTTACCAGTGCAAAACAAATGAACTTTAAAACGAAAGCATCGAACTTTCGACTTGCTTGAGAAAAGCCGTCTTTCATTTCAATTTGGGATGATTTAATTCTAAGTTCGAAACTCTGAGCGTAACGCAAGGAGGAGAGTGAAATAAACAAGTTGCTTAACTTGCTAGATTTAAGGGAAATGTTCTTGCTATGATGGTGATTTACAATTGCCATTTATCTAGAATTTTCTGAGTAAGCAACATGCTCAAACATACCTTATCTGTTTTAGTAGAAGACGAAGCAGGTGTTTTAACCCGCATTGCCGGTTTGTTTGCCCGACGGGGCTTCAACATTGAAAGTCTCGCTGTAGGACCAGCGGAAAAAGAAGGCATTTCCCGTATTACAATGGTGGTTCCAGGGGATGATCGCACCATTGAACAATTAACGAAACAACTCTACAAGTTAATTAATGTTCTTAAGGTGCAAGACGTCACCCAAGTCCCCTGTGTCGAACGGGAATTAATGTTAATTAAAGTCAATGCAACAACCTCAGCGCGGGGTGAAGTCATTCAAGTTGCCCAGGTATTCCGCGCCCGGGTGGTGGATATGTCAGAAGACACCGTTACCCTAGAAGTGGTGGGAGACCCCGGAAAAATGGTGGCCATTGTCCAAATGCTGGGTAAATTTGGCATCCGTGAAATTGCTCGTACTGGCAAAATCACGTTGATGCGCGACTCTGGAGTCAATACGGAATACCTGAAGTTAGTGGAAACAGTATCCGGTCAGTCTTAATTGATGTCCTCCAACTTGACGCCCCGAATGGAATAGTCTAATAACTCCATGGGATGCAACAAAGGCATTTCTTTTTCTTGTTGCCGCAGATGCTTTTTGATTTGTAAGGAACAACCGGGGTTGGCAGAAACAATCATTTTTGCCCCTGTATTGAGGAGATTATTGACCTTTTGGTCGCCAAGTTCTTCAGCAACTTTGGGCTGCAGCATATTATAAACGCCTGCGCTGCCACAGCAGAGGGCGGCATCAATGGGTTCATGCAACTTGACCCCAGGAATTTGTTTTAATAATTGCCGGGGTTGCAAACTAATTTGTTGGCCGTGCAACAGGTGACAAGCATCTTGGTACACCACATCTAAGGGGTCATTTTGTACCGGAGAAAGGTCTGCGGTTAACCCCACTTCTGCCAGAAATTCTTGGACATCTTTCACTTTATTGGCAAATTCCGCTGCTTGCTCTTTATACTCCGGATCATCCGCTAAAATATGGCCATACTCTTTTAGGGTATGACCGCAACCGGCCGCATTAATAATCACCGCATCAACATCGGTGCCAGCAAAGCTGTCAATCATTTGTTTAGCTAAGGTTTGGGCTTGGGTTTCTTGCCCTTGGTGGGCAGGTAAGGCGGAACAACAGCCCTGACTTTGGGGAATAACCACTTCACAGCCGTTAGCCGTTAAAACCCGCACTGTTGCTTCATTAACAGGAGAGAAAAAGAGGCGTTGCACACAACCTAAAATCACCCCGACGCGATATCGTTTTTTGCCCTGGGCAGGGATGATTTGCGGAAAATTATCTTGGAATGATTCCCGAGTAATTTTGGGTAAAATGGACTCCATGGCATTGAGACGGGGAGAAATTTTTTTCAGGAGTCCCGTTTGACGAATGAGAGTTTGCAAGCCCAGTTGTTGATAAAGGAAAAGGGGAACTAACAGGGGACGCAGACGGTTGGGATACGGAAAGAAGCTAAAAATTAATTTTCGGTAGAGTAGATCAAGCGGGTTGCGGGAATAGTTGCGTTCCACTTGCGGGCGAGTGGCGGCAATGAGTTTGTCATACTGGACATCCGAGGGACAGGTGCTGACACAAGCGAGACACCCTAAACAAGTGTCAAAATGTTGGACAGTGGCTTTATCGAGGTCAGCTTTTCCCTGATTAATGCCGTCCATGAGATCAATTCTGCCTCGGGGAGAGTCCATTTCTTTCCCAATGACCCGATAACTGGGACAAGTGGATAAACAAAAGCCACAGTGAACGCAGTCATCTATTAATTCCGGTTGCGGTGGATTTTTCGCATCAAAATCGCTGGATTGATTGATAAAGTTGTCGAGATTTGCTTTTTTTTCTGTCATTTTTTATTAAAATTAATCAGGTAAATTTGTTATGACGATTTTTATTAAATTTTATCTCAAGCAAAACAATAAATAACTGAATTAAATACCGCCAACAAAACAGTTGGGACTGAACTGTTTTTGCGGATCAAATTGCTCTTTAATCTTTTTCATCATGGTTAAAGCATTACCGGAATAGCCCCAGGGGTCAATTTGTTTTTTAATTGAAGTTGGGGCTTCTAAAATGGTGAGAAATCCTTTATTTTCCTCACAGCAATGACGGATATTTTTGAGATCAGATAAAGCAATATCCCCCTGGAAAGCGAGTTTTCCTAAACCGCTCTTATTATGAATGATAGCGTAACTGTCTGAGGGAAGTTGCTGAAATAATTCGATAGCAGCGGTTGGCAATAAACCGCATTTACAAGTCATTCCGTTTTCCGAAGGAGGGGAAAAAATTAAGGGTTTCAATTGTTCCCATAATGATTTTTCATTATCATCCCTAAAGCGAGTACTTTGTAAGTCTAAGGAATCGCTAATGGCAGTGAGTTCTTTAATTTGTTTTTCAATACTTTCGCTGATGGTTTCAAAACGCAGAATTAATCCCACTCCTTTTCCCAAGTTCAATTTGTTTACAATACCTGCTGACAATAAATCAGCCCGAGTTGGGGTTAAAGTTGCGTGACGAAGGGTTTGGGCAACTTGATGAATTTTCTCGCTGTTGCCTGTTAAAACAAGGGTTTCGGAAGCTGGGGGCAGGGGATAAGTCCGAAAAGTTAACTGAGTAATAATGCCTAGTGTTCCATAAGAACCCGTAAATAGCTTCATGAGGTCGTATCCCGCAACATTTTTGACAACGCGCCCCCCTGCTTTGGCAATTTCCCCGTCAGCGCGGACAAACGAAATCCCAATGATTAAATCTCTAATTCCACCATAGCGTTCTCGCCAGCTTCCGGCATCAGCTGTAGCGACAATGCCGCCAATGGTTGCCGATTCGGGATAGGATGGATCGATGGGGAGAAATTGCCCGGCTTGTTGCAGTTGCTGTTGTAAACTGGCGAGGGTGGTTCCCGCTTGCACCGTTACGGTTAAATCCCCCACGGCATGATCGATGATTTGGTTGAGATTGCAGGTGCTAAGGTAGAAGTCAAAATCGCTGGGAAGACCGCCCCAACTGGCTTTACTGCCATTGCCGCAGGGAAACAGCGACCATTGATTTTGGTGCGCGATCGCGCTAACCTGACCGAAACTCTTTTCAGTCAATGGCATGACTAACGGCTTTTTCGGCAAGTGAGGCGACGGTTGCCATTGCGGGGAATAACTCAGTTCTTCCGATTGAATGAGAGAATCGAGTTGCGTCGCGATCGCGCTGGAATCTTGACTCATAAATTTCTATGCTGAAGGGTAACGTTTTTTTCTAGTGTCTCATGTCCATTGCCGCTTCATTGAAAAACCGCATCAGTACCATTATCCTTGCCGGGGGATACAGTACCCGCATGGGAACCGATAAAGCTTTAATTGAAGTTGAGGGAATGCCCCTGTTGCAACGAACTTGCCAGCTTGCCCAAACGGTTGCCTCGCAAGTTTCCATTGTTACTCCTTGGGGAGAACGATATAAAAATATTATTCCTGAGGGGTGCCAAATTATTCAGGAAATGCCGTTGCCCAATGAAACGCCGCCCAATGGCGCTTTAGTGGGTTTATATCAAGGCATGCAACAAGTCGATACCGATTGGATATTAGCCTTAGCCTGCGATTTACCGAAACTCACCGGTGAGGAACTGGAATTTTGGTGTCAACAATTAGAGTCTGTTGCTAACAATAACGTGGCATTAGTGGCAAAGTCGCCGGAAATTTGGCATCCGCTTTGCGGGTTTTATCGAAAAAAGTGCACTGCCTTGTTTGCCAACTACTTAGCAGAGGGAAACCGGTCATTTCAAGAATTCTTAAATCAGCATCCTGTGGCAGAATTGACAGTGCGCGATCGCGCGACATTATTTAACTGCAATACGCCGGAAGATTTAGACAAATTGTAACTCACCATGTCTGACCAACTGACACTGTTTTCTCACCGTAGCAACCCCTTGCCAGCAGGAGAACAGTTAAATCTGGATCATAGCGATATCCGCATCTATCGGCACTTTTTTGATGAAGCTACCAGCAACCAATTATTTGAAACCCTAACCCAAGAAATCAACTGGCGACAGGAATATATCAAAATCCACGGGCTTACCCACCCTATTCCCCGTCTTACCGCTTGGCATGGCGATGAGGGATCTTCCTACAGCTACTCCGGCATCGAAATGCATCCCGAACCTTGGACAGATACTCTACAATTGATTAAACAAGCCATTGAAACCATTGCGCAAGTTCAATTCAATAGTGTGCTGTTGAATTTCTATCGCGACGGCAACGATAGTGTGGGATGGCATAGCGATAATGAACTGGAGTTAGGCAACTATCCTGTCATTGGTTCGGTAAGTTTGGGCGGAACGCGAAAATTTAGTTTTAAACCGAAACAGAAAGCGCGATCGTCCGAGAAATATGATATCGACTTAAGCAATGGGGATGTTTTGCTGATGCAGGGAGAAACCCAACAGTATTGGTATCATCAAATTCCCAAAACCAAGAAGTCAGTTGCCCCGCGCATTAATTTAACCTTTCGGGTAATTTATTT
>JBDGQV010000124.1:0-10006 GCA_042218725.1 Halothece sp.
GTCTCCGTGCTTGGATGGCACCGGATGACCAACCCCATCAGAAGTTTGAATTCCCTGAAGAAGTCTTGCCTCGCGGCAACGCTCTGTAAACTTCTCGGAAACCGATAAATCAAACAACCCCCCACCAGATGGGGGGCTTTTTTTTTGGGTTCAAACGTCTAAACGGATTTCATATAGTAGTTGACCACTTCTTGCAGTCCATTTAGTTCTAACCCATTTCCCACAGCAGCCATTTTCCATTCATCGTTATGCCGATAAACTTCCGCTAACAGCATACTGGTTTTGCCTTGATAGTCATTTCCGGAAAGGGTGTAACGGGCAATTTCCTGATTATTCCCAAGGTCAACTAAACGAACAAACGCATTTTCAACTTGAGAAAAATCCTGTTTCCGCTTCACTGCATCATAAATATTAACCACAAACACTAATTTAGAAATTTCGGAAGGAATATTGGGTAAATCAACAATAATTTGTTCGTCGTCACCTTCTCCTTCTCCGGTTAAATTATCGCCTAAATGGGTAATAGCACCGGATTGATGACTCAAGTTCCCAAAATACACGACATTAGAATTGCCTTTGAGCTTATCATTTTCATTGAGACATAAAACGGAAGCATCCAGGTCAAAATCGGCCTTAAACATTGACCCGATTCCAGAGCGTTCAATAACATCCCAACCTAAGCCACACATTAGTCTGGTTAAGCTAGGGGCTTCTTTTTTTAAGGAAATCCGTTGTCCTTTTTGTAAATTAATTCCCATAGTTTTTAGTTATAATATCGATTTAAAATTGCTTGCAATCCACCTTCGTAACCGGCACCAACGGCGCTCATGCGCCACTGCCCATCTTTTTTATAAAGTTCTGCCATAATGAGTGCAGTTTCCACGGAATAGTCTTCAGTTAAGTCATACCGCAAAATTTCTTCTTTGGTTTTAACATCAACTAATCGGACAAAGGCGTTTTCTACTTGACCAAAGTTTTGCTTCCGTTGATCAGCGTCATAAATGGTCACTGCAAAAACTAATTTTTGGACATCATTCGGAACTTTTTTTAAATTGACAACAACAACTTCATCGTCTCCTTCTCCAGCACCAGTGAGATTGTCTCCCATGTGTTCCACAGAAGTGTCAGGATCGGGACTTTTCAAGTTATTATAAAAAATTAAGTGATTATCGGAGACTAATTTATCGTTGTCTCCTAACATAAAAACCGATGTGTCTAGGTCAAAATCAGCCCCAGAATCGGTTTGATTAACGTCCCAACCTAATCCGACAAAAACGGCTTCTAATCCTGGAGAGACTTTCTCTAAGGAAACCCGTTCTCCTTTCTTTAAGGAAATACTCATCAGTTACCTCTTGTTCTCGGCGGCTAACTTGTCCTTAGTTTAGCAAGCTAATTTCCAAATTAATAGGGGATGATCTTCACTGGCAGCAATTAAATATTGACCGTCTGTTACTCAATGTTATTTCCAAGATAGCTGGTTCATGTTAACTAATGTGTAAAGGTTTCAGAACTGAATTTTCCATTCAATTGCAGCGAAGAACTTCTGGGTTGCTTTTTAGTTTTCCCAAATTACGAGAGTTTGATCTTGACTGGCACTAATTAAATATTTTCCATCTGGACTGAAGGCGACAGCCAATACAGCTTGTTCATGTTGGCTTAAACTAGCGAGTTCTTTACCTGTATTAACATTCCAAAGTTTAATGGTATTGTCTTCACTGCCGCTAGCGATAATGTTTCCGTTAGGATGAAAGGCTAACGTATAAACCTTATTTTGATGTTCTTTCAACCTTCGTATTTCCTTCTGTTCTTCTAGGTTCCAAAGAATAATTTGGTTGTCATTTCTCGCAATTGCTAAAAGATTACTATCAGGACTAAAGACAAGGGAGTAAATCCCAGGAAACCAAGCTGAGGCATCTTTTTTTAGGGGGTAACTTTCTCGACAATCTAAGTTCCAAAGCCGAACCGTTTGACCAAAATTGCCTTCTCCAGTTGCTAGCCATTTCCCATTAAAACTAAACGCGATCGCGCTTACTTCATCTTCATTAGTGCCAAATGTGTCAATAACTTCTCCTGTTTCCACGGACCACAATTTTATGGTTTTATCTTTAGAACAACTGGCTAAAATATTGCCATCTGGACTAAAACTGATGCCTAAAATATCATCGCCATGACTGTCTAATTGTTTGAGAAGTTTTTGTTCTGAAATTGACCAGAATTTAATCGTGTTATCTCGGCTACCACTAGCAATAATTTCCCCCTCAGGATGATAAGCAACAGTAACAATTTCTTGGGAATGACCTTGGAAACTAAAACGTTCTCCTCCCGTTTCTAATGACCATAATTTTAAGGTTTGATTTTGATGTCCACTCAAGAACGTGTTTCCATTCGGACTAATGGCAATGGCGTTTACTTTTCCCGCATTAGGGGTTACTTGTTTCCAAACTTGACAATAAACAGGAAGATGACTTGTAAATAAAGTGATATTATTGTTGTCACTTGGACTTTCAGATTGATCTAATTGGAATTGCAGTTGATTTAATTGAGTTTCTAAATTTTGACTCTCTGTAGTTTGATGTTTTGCAACAGATTTTATAAGTTTTGTGAGTGCTCTTAGAGAATTTTGTATGGTTTCAATTTTTTCCTGAAATGAGTAATTTTCTAAGTTCGGTTGCTGGTTTAATTGGCTTTGCTGGGAATTTTCCCGTTGTAGTGCTTCTAATTCTTGTTTTAACTGTTCAATTGATTTTTGATGATAGGTATTTTGTTCCGTTTGACGTTGAGAGAGAGCGTTAAGCAGTTGGGTAAGTTGCTTAAGATAATTTTGTAAGTGATTGATTTGGGCTTGACTTGAGGAAGGATTCGTTATTTTGGAACCGAATGATTGGGTTGCGTCTAATTCTTGCTTTAATTGCTGGATTGACTTTTGATAATAATGATTCTCTTCCGTTTGAGATTCTTTAAGTTGCTGAACTGACTTTTTTAAGGTATCAAGTTGTTTTTGAAGTGAAGAAAAACTAGTTTGTTTTTGCTGATTTAATTGTTGTTGTAGCGTCTGATAATTGTTTTGAATTTCTGAAAGTTCGGTTTTAAGTTTCGTTAATTGTTCCAGTTCTTTTTCCAACTGGTTTTGCTTTTCGGTAACGGTTTCTAGTTGCGTTAATTGAGAATCTTGTTCTCCTTGTTTTTCGGTCAGTTCTGTAATTGAGCCTTGTAGTTGTTGAACTTGTTGTTGTAATTCCCAGAGACTCAGTTGTTGATTTTCTTGATCCGTTTGACTGCTTTTAATTAATTTTTCTAAATGTAGAGATTGATGGTTTTGGGCGTGCTGTTCTCGTTTGCGATACCATTTATTTAAAATGAGCGCGATCGCGATGGGAATCATTCCCCAAGCAATTTGTTGGGTGCTAACAGCAATAATACTTCCAACACCAACAGCAATTAAAACAGTATTTTCAATAATTTCTTTGTCACGCTTATTGTGGGAAGTTGAGGGTTTCATCATGAACAGCCATCAAACATCTGATTGTATTGCATTTCCCCCTTTTGCAATGAAATCTAGGGGGAGACTAACCAATCGCAGTGGAATTTTAATTAGCTATACCGATTTAAAATTGCTTGCAGTCCGCCTTCATAACCATCACCAATCGCACTCATTCTCCATTCTCCGTCTTTTTTATAAAGTTCTCCCATAATCAGGGCAGTTTCGGTGGAATAATCTTCCGTTAAATCGTAGCGAAGCACCTCTTCTTTGCTTTTCACATCCACTAAACGCACAAAGGCATTACTCACTTGTCCAAAATTTTGACCCCGTTTTTCAGCATCATAAATGGTGACGACAAAGGTGATTTTCTGGACATCTTCAGGAACTTTTTTTAGGTTAACAATGACGACTTCATCGTCTCCTTCCCCAGCACCAGTTAAATTATCTCCCATGTGTTCCACGGAGTTTTCCGGATCTGGGCTTTTTAAGTTATTATAAAAGATTAAATGATTGTCAGAAATCAGCTTTTCATTTTCTCCTAAGAGAAACACACTGGTATCTAAGTCAAAATCACTTCCGGTATCGGTCTTATTGACATCCCAACCTAAACCGACAAACACAGCTTCTAAGCCGGGAGATACTTTTTCTAAAGAAACCCGTTGGCCTTTCTCTAAAGAAATTCCCATAATTCACCTCTTTAACTAGATTAATTTTCCTGGAATTACTGTTTAGTTTAGCAAAATTGGGCGCGATCGCGATTGTTTAGTTTGTTGCAACTAACGCCCTAGGAAACAGTAAGCGAATGATTGCAACCATTTGTTAGAGGTGATACATCTTATTAATAATAAGAAAAAATCACTTCCCTCTCATTAAGTTGCAATGGTTCCTGTCTCATCACAACCGTGCCAACGGCAAAATTAATCGTCAACCTTGACGCAACAAATTACAGATTTTCTTAAGACGTTTCTTCAAACACTGCTAGATATTCAATGGCAGCTTCTAATTTGGAAGAATAACTTTCCGCAAATTGTTCAAACCAAAATCCCTCATCAGAATACGGATCAAGATTTTCCAGCCATTCCTGGGCTTTCTGCGTTAAGCGTTTGCGTTGCTTTTGTTTTTGTTGTTCTGCTTTGAGGAGTTCTTCTTGATTGCGCTTTTGATAATCTTCTTCTTCTTGCGTTTTCTGAGTTTGATGCTGATTTTTGAGAGAACTGAGCAATTGTTCAGTTTGAGGATCAGGTGGTGAAGACGCTTTTTCTTGCTGCTGTTGCTGTTGATAACGAGATTTAATCTCTGCTACTAAATCATTTTCTTCTGTTTGCTGTGAAGATTGATGCTGAAATTGAGATTTCAGTTCACTCAGAGATGATTCTGTCTCAGATGTTTTTTCCTGAGATTGTTGTTGAAACTGGGACTTAATTTCTGCAACTAAATCGGCATCCCCTTCCTCATTTTTAGAACTGGTTTGTTGAGATTGTTTTTGTTGAAACTGTGACTTAATCTCATCAACTGGATCATCACAGGAAGCATTTTGTTGAAACTGTGACTTCACATTTTCTAATAGCGCATCAGTTTCATCAGGTTTGGAATTTTCATTAGACATGGCAGAAGAAGATGGCTTGCTTTGATATTCAGATTTGATCTGGTTTAGGATTTGATCCAAATTTGATTCTTCGGCAGACATAATATGTTTAATGTCCAAGTTGCTGACAACAAAAGAAGATAAATCTATTTAAAGCGGTGCCAATTGACAAGGAATTAACAAGCCATCACGCTTTTCTCTAATAACCGGTTTCTTCTTCGTATTCCGGTTCTTTCTCTTTTTCTTTCTCTTTTGTTTTTTGTTTGTCAGGAAGATTCACTTTCGGCGGTACATAAGTGTCTTTGTCTTTTTCGTCTTGCCAGACATCCTCTTCCATGTCTTCATCTTCGAATTGGCTTAGCGGTTCCGGTTCATACTCGGGTTCTTCTTCATAAGGGGCATCGGCATCTCCCCAGTTATCTTCCTCTAATACAGCTTCTTGATAGCGCATGGGCTGTTCTTCCCGGCGAGGAAGCGGTTCGGGTTCATATTCGGGTTCTTCTTCCCATTCTTCCTCAGTCCATGCTTGTTCATAAACCGGTTCTTCATAAGCCGGTTCACGCATGGGTTGGCGCGTTTCTCTAGGTTCTTCACTAACCCGAGGACGTTCACGTTCCGGGGCACGTTCCGGCAATCCAGTGCCTAATTGGTTCTCTGGACGAGCGGTAGGCGGTGTATAGTAGAGATCGTCTTCGTCTTTTTCCCAAGGCGGTTTGCCAATGCCAACACGTTCTAATAGACCTACGGTTAACTGGCTGAGGCGTTCTTCTGCTCCTTCAAAGACAATAATGCGATTGGGGCCGCTGCTGACAATTTCTTCAATGGGGAGTTCATAGGTACTAATGACTTGGTCAGGAATTTGCGGATATCCCCAAGAGGCAATAATGAGGGAGGAGACTTTTCCATCTTCCATATTGAATTGAAAGTCGCGTACCCGCCCCAACATTTCTCCGTCTTCGGTAATGACTTCGCAGTTGATGAGACCGCTTAGGGCTTCAATATCAACATCTTCAATGACTTCTTCGTCTTCCACGAGAATCACATCGCCGCTTTGGCTAACGTCTTCCAAGTACATGTAGCGCGGCATTCCTGCAACGGAGATCAAGCTGTCTCGCAGCCCCAAGGCCACCACTTCCCGTCGGTCAATATCGACTAGCATCTCTTTAACCACGCCTAGGCGTTTTCCACTATTGCGAGTGATGACTTGAGTGTTGATAACTTCAGAGCGTAAACGATTGAATTCAGTTGTCATTTTGTTCTGCTGGTCCTTGATCTCGCAGCCTGTATCAATAATAATGAATTAGTATTGCTTTTGTGGGAGGGGCGGGTTAACCCCATCTTGCCTACCCATCTTATCGTATCTGATCGGAAGCGTTTACAGTTGAATTCCTAACACTTGCGTATAAGCGCCTCGGGCTTGGGTCACACCAATGGTTCGGGTGGAAGCTTCTATCATTGGTCGGCGTAAACTGACGACAATAAATTGGGCTTGCTCAGCCTGTTGTTTGATCATTGTAGCTAATCGTTGCACATTTGCTCCATCTAAAAACATATCCACTTCATCAAAGGCGTAGAATGGGGAAGGACGATACCGTTGCAGGGCAAAAATAAAGCTTAGGGCGGTTAAGGATTTTTCGCCGCCAGACATGGAATGCAACCGTTGCACCGGCTTGCCTTTGGGATGGGCAATCAGGTTGAGACTGGCGTTGCTAATATCATCATCTTCGGATTTATCCAGTTGCAAGTAGCCATCGCCATCGGAAAGCGTGGCAAAGATGGTTTGAAAGTTTTGATTGACAGCATCAAAGGCTTCATGGAAGGCTTCAAGGCGACGGGTAGTAAAGGTTTCGATGCGCAGAAGCAGTTCATTGCGTTCTGCTTCTAGGGTGTTGAGTTTTTCCGTGAGTTCATCGAGGCGGGCTTGCGTTTTTTCATATTCTTCCAACGCCAACATATTGACCGGTTCCATGTCTTGGAGACGTTGTTGCATCTCGCGGAGTTCCCCTTGCAAGTGGCTGAGTTGTTCGCTGTAGGTGGCAAAGGTAATGGTTTCGCTGGGCGTTTCTGCCACTAATTCGGGAACCTCAGGCAAGGGTTCGGGTAGGGCGTTAGCTTTTTCTTGATATTGATTTTGCACCTCAGTGAGTTTTCTGCGTTGCTCGTTGAGGGTTTCTTGGAGTTTGTCTCGTTTCCAAGTTTGTTGATCTTGCTGCCGTTGATGGGAACGCAGTGTTTTCTCGGCGCGATCGCGCTCTTCTTTTAGGGTTCCCAATTTTTCTTGCAACTGTGCAATGGTTTGTTCCGTTTCGGCAATTTTTTCAGCAATCTCTGTTTTTTGGGTTTCCAGGCTTTCTTTTTGTTGCTGAATGTCGCTTATTTGCTGATCATACTCCGTCAAACGTTGTTGGGAGGTGGTAATTTTTTCCTGTAGCCGCAACTGTTCGGTTTCCAGTTCTTGTTTCTGTTGTTTGGCTTCATTGAGGGCCGTTTCTGCTTCTTTTAATTCGGCTTCTTGCTGTTTAATTTGCTGTTGCATTTCCTGCCACTCACTATGGTTATGACTGGCTTCGAGTTCGGCAAGTTCTTCTTGCAGTTGCACTAATTCTGTTTCCTGTTGCGGGATACTATTGGCAAGCAGTTCTAACCGCCCTTGCAGTTGCGTTAATTCTTCTTGATTTTGATGCAACTGTTGCGTCACTTGTTCCTGTTGCTGGCTAAGGCGAGTAATTTCCTGTTGCGCTTGTTTGTAATACCACTGTTTTTCTTGATGGGTTTGCCGCGCCTCATTTAACTGTTGCGTTAAAGTTTGACTCTCTGTTGTCGCTTGTTCGATTTTGGGTTCACACGTCGCTAAAATCTGATCAATTTCTTCTAAACGGTCTTTTAATTGTCTGATTTCATCAGATTCGGTTTCCGTGGCCGTGCCAAAATGAAGACTGGACTTAGTACTACGGCTACCCCCGCTCATGGCGCCGCTGCTTTCTAAAATTTCCCCGTCTAAGGTAACAATGCGCGTTTTTCCTAGATGCGGACGGGCTTCTTGGAGAGTCGTAAACACTGCCGTATTGCCGAAAACATAGGCAAAAATGACCCGATACCGGGGGTCGCATTCAATTAAGTTCACCGCATAATCAACAAAGCCATTGGCATAACGAAGGGCAGCACTCTGGTTGTGGCGAGGGGGTTGAATTTTATTTAGCGGGAGAAATGTTGCACGGCCGCCGCGTTTTTCTTTGAGAAGTTCAATGGCTTTTGCCCCCACTTGATCATCTTCCACTACAACATGGGCGAGTCTTCCCCCGGCAGCGGTTTCCAATGCCAGTTGATAGCGGCTTTCCACTTGCCCCAGTTGCGCCACTAACCCACAGACTCCCGGAAGGTCAGCTTGTAGAATAATTTGTGTTGCGTAAGTGCCTTGGGCTTCTTGTTGGGCTTGTTGCGTTGCTTCCAGTTTATCCAACTTGCGTTGCTTGTCCCGTTGTTCCTGCAAAAGACGGGATTTGGTTCCCTCTTGCACCTTTTTCTCTTCTTCTGCTTCACTGAGACGTTGCGCTAATTGTTGCACTTGCTGTTGGTACTCGTTAACCGCTTGTTCCAGTTGTTGCGCGGTTTGCTGTTGTTCTTCCAGTTCCGGTGTCAGCGAGGCAAGAGTGGTTTGTTGTTCTTCAATTTTTTGTTGCAGTTGCGTTTCCCGTTCTTGCAGTTGCGCTTGTTCGGTGCGTTGGGGATTTAAACTGTTTTGTAATTGATTGATTTGTTGATTGAGTTGGGTTTGCTTTTGAATCCATTCTTCCGAAGCAGACGCGATCGCGTTGGCTTGTTCCCGACTTTCTGCTAATCTAGTTTGTGCCGTTTCCTGGGCTTGCTGTAGTTCCTGCAATTTGTTTTGGGTTAACTCGTCCAGTTCTTGTTGCAGGGTTTCTAACCGCGTTTGCTGTTCCTGCAGTTGATTGCGCGTCTCTTCTTTCGCCGCTTCCGTATCTTGCAGGTTTTTGTCTAACTCCGCGTCTCGTTGTTGCAGTTGTTCTTGATTCGCTTTCTGAGTAGCCAGTTTAGAATTAGCTGCCAGTTGTTCATCTTCCCCTAAGGCTTTCACCTGCTGATTTAACTGTTCCAGTTGCTGATTCGCTTCTTGAATCTCGTGTTCAGTGGTTTCAAGGGTCTGATTTAACTGGGATAGGGATTCTTCATTGCCCGTAATCTCTCCCTGCAAGGTTTCAATTTGCTGGTGTAGGGCTTTCCATTCTAAAACCGTTTCCCACTGCTGTTTCTGTTGAATTTCCGCTTTCAGTTGCCGATATTTTTCTGCCTTGTTGCGTTCACTCGCAGCGCGATCGCGTGTTTTAATTAATTCTTGTTGGAGAATCTCGCAGCGTTCCTCTTTTTCCCGAACTGTCTCCAAGGTTTCCTTTGCCTTGGCAATTTTGCGGTCAAAGTCAGCAACCCCTGCCAACTCATCGATAATTTCCCGTCTCTCCCGGCCATTCATACTGATAATGCGGGTAACATCCCCCTGCAACACCACGTTATAGCCTTCGGGATAAATCCTTAACTGCCGGAGTTGTTCATGGAGTTGGGTTTGAGTACAGGTTTCATCATTAATGTAGAAGGTAGACGCATACTTGCCTTCCTGAGTTACCCGCAACCGACGCGCCACCGACCATTCGGTGTCATCATCCAGGGCAAAGGTTACCTTAACCGTTGTTTCCGCACTGCCTTTGCCATTACTCTGATTATGGTTCACCAAATCCGGTAGCCGTTCCGCACGCATGCCCCGGGAACTAGCTAATCCCAAGGCAAACAACAACGCATCCAGAATATTCGATTTGCCCGACCCATTGGGACCCGAAACGACAGTAAACCCTGGCAATAAGGGGATTTGTGTCGTCTGACCAAACGACTTAAACCGCGATAACTCTAAACGCTTCACATGAACCATA
>JBDGQV010000125.1:0-13406 GCA_042218725.1 Halothece sp.
TTTGTTGCAAAAAGTGCAAGGGAGTTAACGCGATCGCGCTCCAATTTGAAAAGAAGTATCCGAATTGTCATTCCCCCTTACTGGGAATGAGTACTAACAAAAGAATTGGCAACTTCCCTGACAATAGAATCAAATTTAGGTTGAAAGGATCGATGATAACTAAACTCTAAAGTTTTCAATTGATTGTTATCAAGAATTGTCTTGCGATAAAAGACCCAATTTCCTCGATACCCAGATACGACAAAGAAATTATTGTCTTTCTTGCGATAGGTGATTTTCCCATTACTGGAATCAGCATGCTTTTGAAGCATTTCTTGGTAACGTTCATTTAAAGAGTCCGAGAGAGTATTATGGCGACCGTAAACCTGCATCACAATTTGCCCTTCAGGAGATTGAAAAGTTTGACCATCGCCATTAGTGGGGGCTTGCTGTGGCGTTAAAATCTGGGCAGGATACTTAACTTGGTAATCAAACCGTTCATTCTGATATTTCTGGTACTTGACCTTACTTGGTTCTGGAATTTTTGCTGTTTTCTGAGGCGCGATCGCGCAATTTTTAGGGGGTAAAACAGTTCCACTATTAAACTGATAAAAATTATTCAGATTAAGCATAGCACTGCGATAGTGCACATAATCAGACTTGCCCCAACTGCTTTCTTTCTCGGCACGCCCTACCTGTAAAAATCCATCCTGTTGCCAATTTTCCAGGCTATCGCCACGGGCGAAATTAGAGGATGATTTGGCCGTCGCATTGATCTTTTCTAATGCTTGTCCGGTAATCGTGTTGCCCTTGACTTCACCAGTTAGACAAACCTTTGAACCTTTATAGGGATAATAATACTCGCCGACAATATCTTCTCCTTGCTTGCGAAAGCGAAAGCATACTCCAGAAACCCGTTGAATATCTTCTGGCGGGGCATCGCTGCACAGTCGATAATTGCCGTTCGGTAAACTCTCAACGGTAAATTGATTATTCGTAGGTCCCCTAATCACTTTTGTTGCTTTAGCAACAGGAGACCATGTCAATAAGACAGTTGCAATCAGTAGAAAATACCATCTCATAATTAACAGTGCTAGAGGTTTTCACAATTTTGAGGAGGCAAAGCGGTACCGGCGTTATAACGATGAAAATTATTTAAGTTCAATAACGCTACCTCATAAGTAGCAAGACCGCTATAGCCTAATTCACTCATTTAGCAATTGCCAAAAATAGTGACCCCGAAACTCTCATTTCTTTAATTTTAGGATGGTCGCGCGATCGCGCTTTTGTTATGTGGCGAGACAATGAGACAAGAAGAGGCAATTTCAAGTAAGCAGGAATTGTGGCGATTGGACACCATCCCCTCAATCGGTTTCTATTGTCTCCTTTTGACCTAGTTTTGATAATTAAAAGTCGTCTGTTTCTGGGCTTGGTGCAAAGCCGCCGCCATCCTTATTGCGGAAGAATTTACCTGCAGAATCATTTTGATAGACGCAATTAATTTCCGGTGACTCTTCGAGTTTTCCGGTAAAGGCAAAAGTATTCATCCGGTTTTTACAATCTCGCACTTGTTCGCGACTGACTAAATTTCGATCTTCTAAAATCGACCAGTTGGTGCGACGCATAACACAACCGGGAACCATTTTCGGCTGGGTGACATATACACTAAATGGGCTTAAACTCATGTAAACCCGCATATCGGTAACGACTGCGCTTGCCCCATATTGTGCACAAAACTCAGGATTAGGCACACTGCGATCAATCGCGACGGTTGAGGTGACGTTTTCAGAATTTAAATTTGTCGCAGAACTAAAGACCATGCCTAAACCAATGCCAATGATGAAAACTGCCCCAATAATGGCCCAGTAAGTGGGATTAATGTTAAATCGAGACGAACTGGCATTGGAACTGCGAGGGGGTTCATCATCATAATAGCGACGAGAACTGGTTTGGGCTCTTCTGGTTTTTCGCGCCATCTTGTAATTTAGTCTAATTTAGGTAAGCGTAACAGTTATTTCTATTTTAATCACCTGGCAAGTACAATTTCTTGCAACCGCTGACTGAATTATAAGAGAGATGGTTGCGCGATCGCGCCCTGAACCAATATAATCCCCTAGGTTTGCTTAATCGATTTCAATCCGCTATGCCTTTCTCCAGTGCTTCCAAACTCTCTCTGCAAGATTTCCTGAATTATCCTGAAATTCAGCCTGCCCGTGAATATATTGCCGGCAAAATTTACCAAAAACCTCGCCTTAAAGGGAGGCAAGAACGGGTATTGAACCGTCTTCTAGAAACAATTAACCAAACCGGAAAAAGACAAAAAACCGCTTATGCTTTCTCCGACTTACGCTGTACGTTTGAGAACTATTCCCTAGTTCCTGACATTACTGTGTTTAATTGGAACAATCTTCCCGTCGATGCTAAGGGAAATCTAATTCGCGATCGCGAACTCATCCCCAACTGGATTATTGAAATTTTATCACCGGAAGAGCATTCTATCCGTACCATTAATAATATTCTCACTTGCTTGGAACGAGGGGCACAACTGGGATGGTTGGTTGATGTGATTGAACAAAAAGTAATTGCCTTTCCCAAAGGGGAACAGCCTGAGATTAAACAAAAGGATGACTGTTTGCCTGTTTTAGAAGGATTGGGAACTTTAAAACTATCTGTGACAGATCTGTTCTATCAAGGTTGACCAATTTCACTTTAACTCCGGGTCGATCGCGCGATCGCGACATCTTTGCTGGTCATAAAATAAAATAATGCTACGAGTGTCGCGAGAACGCAGAACTTTGAGTGTGAAGCATCAGGAAGGAAAAGCAACCTTTGATATTGGAAATGCCTTTTATCGACCGAATACGAAATTCGTCCGGGATTTAGGCATTTTAGCAGCAGCAGCCTACCAACAAGAAACGGGTCGCTTGCGGGTTTTAGATGCCATGGCCGGTTGTGGCGTCAGGGCATTGCGATATGCTTTAGAAGCTGGTGCCGACTGGGTTTGGGTCAATGAAGCCAATGCTGACATCCATGACACCCTTAAGGCAAATTTATCCCACCATTTAGACGCTTCACAGTATTGCATTACTCATCTTGATGCCAATCGCCTTTTTTTTGATCGCTACAATCACTTTGATTTTTATGATTTGATTGATGTGGATTCGTTTGGGGCACCCGTGCCTGATTTGTCAACGGTACTCTGGGCAACCAAATTTGGTGGGCTGGTTTATATTACCAGTACTGATGGACGGGCGTTTACCGGCAATGCCCCGCAAAATTGCTTAAAATTTTATAACGCCTATGCCCGTTCTCATCCGGCAGCCCATGAACAAGGGTTGCGTTTGATTATGGGAAGTTTGCAACAACAAGCCGGGCTTCAAGGACGAGGAATCAAGCCGGTTTTTGCCTATTTTACTGGGGAAACCTATCGGGTAATGATGCGTTTTGTGCCAAAGCCCCAACTGACGGAAGATAATTATGGTTGGTTAGGATATTGTCATCACTGCGGCAATTACCAACTCGTGGACTGGCGTAAACTGGGTAGAACCTTGTGTCCCTTTGACGGGAAAAATCCCGTTGTTAGCGGCCCGATGTGGTTGGGGGATTTGCACGATCGCGCGATGCTGGAAAAGATGATTGCCTTAGCTAGAAATTGGGAATGGTGGGAACATCTGGCTTTATTACAGGTAATGGCACAAGAAGCTGACTTTCCCCCCTACTTTTATTCCTTAAAGAATATTGGGAAAACAGGCAAACTGAATTTACCCAAGCGTGATGCCTTAATTAGAAAGCTGCAAGAACAAGGATATCGCGCTTGTACCACCCATCTTCATTCAGAAGCGATTAAGACTGATGCTAGCTTCACCGCCTGCATCGAAACCGCAAAAGCCATGAGTTAGCAAACCTTAACTCGCATCTCAGGAAAAACTCAGATCTTGGGGATTTAATATAATTGAGTGCAAAGGATTTTCGGGAATTCGTTATTGGTAATTTTTCAATTATATAACGAGATTCATTTCACTAAAAACTTAAATGAGGAGAGAACATCCATGACAGTTTCTACCCAAAATAAAAATACCGTTACCCCCTTTGCCGAAAAACTCAATGCACCTTTAAGCAAACAAAAAATCAGCGTTTTACAAATCAATTTAGGACGCAAATGTAATCTGGCTTGTACCCATTGTCATGTGGAAGCTAGTCCGAAACGCACTGAAGAACTTTCCCCAGAAGTTTGCGATCAAATTGTTGAAATCATTAATCGTTTTCCCCAAATTGAAACGGTTGATTTAACCGGGGGTGCCCCAGAAATGAACTATGGTTTTCGTGCCATTGTGGAAGCAGCTAGGGCACAAAATAAAGAGGTAATTGTTCGCTCCAATTTAACCGTGTATTTTGAACCCGGTTATGAAGATATTCCCGAATATTGTGCCAAACATCAAACGCGTATTGTTGCCTCGTTGCCTTGTTATTTAGAAGATAATGTAGATAAACAACGAGGGGCAGGGGTCTATAACGGTTCCATTAAAGCGTTGCAATGGCTAAATCAATTCGGTTATGGAGAAGATCCCAATTTAGGCTTAGATTTAGTTTATAATCCGCCGGTTCCTATTAGTGAAAAACAATTTAGTTTACCGCCCAACCAAGAGAAACTAGAACAGGATTATAAAGCCTATTTAGATAAGCACTTCGGCATTAAGTTCAATCATTTATTTACCATTACCAATCTTCCCATTGGCAGAATTAAAGACTTCTTACACCGTTATCAATTACATCATGCTTATCTGCAGTTCTTAGAAGAAAACTACAATCCAGAAACAGTTCCCAATGTCATGTGTCGGAATGAACTTTCAGTGGATTATTTAGGAAACATTTATGATTGCGACTTTAACCAAATGGAAAATGTTCCAGCAAAAACTGCCGATGGGGAAAATTTAACTGTTCAAAAGGTTTTGGATTTAAATAATTTAGATGCAATTAACACCATTCAAACACGTCCTTATTGTTACGGCTGTACTGCTGGTAGTGGATCTAGTTGTGGCGGTGCGTTATTAGCTTAAATTTTGGTTTCAAAATCAACTAATTTTATCGGATCAGTTATGAACGCTAAACTTAAGTATATTGGAATTGTTGTCATTGTGGCAGGCTTAATTGTGTCTACTCAATTTATTGATATGCAAGGGCTTTTAACCAGTATTTTGGATTGGATTAATAGCCTTGGTCCCTTAGCTGCCATTGTTTTTATGGCGATTTACATGGTCGCAACGGTGTTGTTTGTTCCGGCTTCAATTTTAACCCTTGGGGCAGGCGTTGTTTTTGGTGTTATTAAAGGTTCCCTATACGTTTATATTGCCGCGAGTATTGGGGCGAGTCTTGCCTTTTTAGTAGGAAGATATATAGCCCGCAGTTGGGTAGAAAAACAAATTGAAGGCAACCAACGATTTCAAGCAATTGACCAAGCGGTTGCGGAAGAAGGCATGAAAATTGTTTTGTTAACTCGCTTATCTCCAATTTTTCCTTTTAACCTGCTCAATTATGCCTACGGCTTAACAAAAGTGACCTTCCGCGATTATGTTATTGGGACTTTAGGTATTTTACCAGGAACCATCATGTTTGTTTATGTGGGTTCCCTAGCGAAAAATCTAGCAGCATTAGGATCGCAAGATGTCGCTGCCCCTTCTGGAATTCAATGGGCTATCCGAATCATTGGCTTTATTGCAACTGTTGCGGTAACAATTTATGTTACGAAAATTGCGAGAAAAGCCCTCAATCAAAAGGTGGAAACCGAAGCGATAGAAGCGAAATCTTCAGTTGAGTAAAATTTTCTCTTAATCAATTTTAGTGATTTTTACCAATGAACCAGCAAAATCGCGGTTTTTATCAGCAATTTTTTCGGTTTTTTAAGATTTGTCGAAAACCTAAATTTTGGATCGCGATCGCGCTGTTTTTCACTGCGTTTTTAGTAACCATTGGTCCCTTAAATGTTCTGTTTGATCAACAGTTTCTTCTCAAGCAATTAGACACCTACCAATGTTGCGCGATCGCGATCTTTATTACCCTTTATGCATTTCTCACCGTAATTGGCATTCCTGGTACCGTTTTAAGCGTTGCTGGCGGCTTAGCATTCGGTTTAGTTTGGGGAACGATCTGGTCGGTTGTGGGGGCAACGATTGGTGCATTAGGGGCATTTTGGACATCCCGTTATTTGTTCAGAGAGTTAGCAGAACGTAAATTTGGTGAATATCAAATTTTAGGCTATTTACAAAAAATGGTTCAACAAAATCCCTTTCGGTTTGTGTTAACCTTACGCCTGGCTCCCATTACTCCGTTTAACCTCATTAATTTTTTATTTGGCTTAACCGCGATTCATTGGTTTCCCTACGCCTTAGGAACCTTAGTGGGGATTTTGCCGGGAACGTTTGCCTACACATGGTTAGGAGTAAGTGGCATGGAAGCCTTACAAGGGCGCGATCGCGTGTCTTTTTTTCTTGCCCTGGGATTGTTAGCCCTTCTCTCAGCGATTCCTCTCTGTTTTCGCAAAAAGTCAACGACCCACCGTTAAACCCTAACGGGCTATAACGGGGGCTTGAAATGCCCACAAGTTGACCAGTCTCAGTTCAAAAGAACTACGTTAGTTGGGTGACGATACCCTCGGATGCGAAGCTAGTCCGTTGCTCTATCTCTTAGTATTAAACAGGAGTATTTGGGTGAATCCAGTGTACTAAGAATAACAAGCTCAACTAACATTGACGAAGCTAACTTTACCCGATTTTCGGAGATTTTGATATTATGTCTAACTTTATTTTTGTTTTAGATAGAAACAAACAACCATTAGATCCGACGCATCCTGCAAAAGCAAGAAAATTGTTAAAAATCGGACGAGCAAAGGTTTTCAGACAGTATCCTTTTACCATAATCATGCAAGATTTGGAGGTGGAAAATTGTGTCACTCATAATCATCAATTGAAAATTGATCCTGGTTCTAAAACAACAGGATTAGCAATTGTTCAACAAAATAAAGTTTTGTGGGGTGCTGAATTAAATCATCGAGGAAGTCAAATTAGAGATTCGTTAACATCTCGAAGACAACTTCGTAGAAACCGTAGAAGTCGAAAAACTCGTTATCGCAAACCTCGCTTTAACAATCGCAAACGTCCTTCAGGATGGTTGCCTCCTTCTCTCCAATCTCGTGTTGATAACATGATGACTTGGGTAAGCCGTTTAAGTAAATTCTGTCCAATAACAAGAATTTCTCAAGAATTAGTAAAATTTGATTTACAACAATTAGAAAATCCTGAAATTAGTGGAGTTGAATATCAACAAGGAGAATTACAAGGTTATGAGGTTAGAGAGTATCTATTAGAAAAATGGCATCGAAAATGTGTGTATTGTAATGCCAACCATATTCCATTAGAAATTGAACATATCATGCCACGATCCAAAGGAGGTTCTAATCGAATTAGCAATTTAACTTTGGCTTGTCATGAATGCAATCAACAGAAAGGAAACGAAACAATTGAGAATTTTCTATCTAATCAACCTAAGTTACTTAAAGAAATCAAATCAAAATGCAAACAACCGTTAAAAGATGCTACTGCTGTTAATACCACAAGATGGAAATTATACAATTCTTTGAAAGACACAGGTTTGCAAATAGAAACAGGATCGGGAGGGTTGACAAAATTTAATCGAACCAAACAATCTATTGAAAAAATACATTGGTTAGATGCCTCTTGTGTTGGAAAATCAACATCTGAAAATTTGAAAATTAAACTACAAAAACCGTTACTAATTACAGCAACAGGACATGGTTCTCGTCAAATGTGTCGAACAGATAAGTTTGGTTTTCCTAAGCGTCATGTTCCAAGATACAAATTCGTTAAAGGTTTTCAAACAGGAGATATTGTCAAAGCAAATGTTACTAAAGGAAAGAAACAAGGAAAATACACTGGACGAATAGCTGTTAGAAGTTCTGGAAGTTTTAATATTAAAACTAAAAATGGTTTAGCACAAGGAATTTCATACAAGTATTGTAAAATTATTCATCAAAAAGATGGATTTTTATATACAACTTGATCGTAAATACACACTCAATAGGAGGCGTGCTTTCCTATCCCACTAAACGCAAAGCGTTATAACGGGCGGAGCGAAGGTAAGCATCTCCAGCACGAAAATGCAGATGAAATTGTACACTAGATATCATCCCCTTGGTCATTCATAGATGAGTTATTTAATTATTGGCGCCAGTCTTAACCCGGATAGTAATAGTCAAATCTTAGCGGAACAGGCGCAACAATTGTTCCAAGCCCATGGCAAATCAGCCCAATGGCTTGACTTAAGAGAGGTAACGCTTCCAATGTGCGATGGAAGCAATGCTTATGGGGATCCCAATCTCCCGCCACTGGCAGATAAGGTTTCCCAAGCCCAAGGAATCCTCGTTGCAACTCCCATTTATAACTATGATGTGAATGCCAACATTAAAAACTTTTTGGAACTCACCGGCAAATCTTGGCAAGAAAAAACAGTGGGCTTTATTTGTGCTGCCGGGGGAAAAGGCAGTTATATGTCAGTCATGCCCTTTGCCAACAGTTTAATGTTGGACTTTCGTTGCCTAATTATTCCGCGCTTTGTGTATGCCACCTCGGAATCCTTTGTGGAAGGCAAACTAGTGGATGAAACCATCAAAACCCGATTGGCAGAACTGGTTGACCAGTTGGTGGAAGTAACGGAGGCTTTAAAGCCGGGGAATTAAACTAGAAAGGAGGAAGATATCCCAAGGCATCTTTCACCCGAGAAAGGGTTTGTTGCGCGATCGCGCTTGCTTTTTCTTGTCCCTCTTTTAAGATGGAATCAAGATAGCCTTTTTCGGTCATTAATTGTTGATATTTCTCTTGAATGGGACGCAAGGTTTCCACCGTTGCATCAGTTAATAAGGGTTTAAATTGTCCCCATCCCATATCCTGACATTCTTCGGCGACAGCTTCTTTACTTTTACCCGATAACAGCATATAAAGGGTTAATAAATTATCGCATTCGGGACGTTCGGGATCATCAAAACTTAAGCCTTTTACCGGATCGGTTTTGCAACGTTTAATTTTCTTTTTAATGTCATCAGGGGAATCGAGTAAATTAATCCGACTCATCTCCGAGGGATCCGACTTCGACATTTTTTTGGTACCATCGAGTAAACTCATTACCCTTGCCCCTTCGTTGCGAATTAAGGGTTCAGGGAGTTTAAACACCGGTTGGTCTTTTTTGCCAAATTTATCATTGGTTCGTTGGGCAATATTGCGGGTTAATTCCAGGTGTTGTTTTTGATCTTCGCCCACCGGCACTTTATCTGCTTCATATAATAAAATATCCGACGCCATCAAAACCGGATAATCCAATAACCCAGCGCTAACATTATCCCCTTGCTTCACTGCTTTTTCCTTAAATTGAATCATGCGCTCCAACCAATTTAAGGGAGTGATACAATTTAATAACCAGGCCAGTTCGCTATGGGCACTCACATGAGATTGAACAAAAATCGTTGAGTAGCTGAGGTCGATGCCACAAGCGAGATATAATGCGGCAATCGTATAGGTATCTTGCGCTAAAGTTTTGGGATCGTGGGGAACAGTAATCGCATGGAGATCAACGACACAAAAAAAGTTATCATAATCTTGCTGAGTTTCTACCCAGTTGCGAATGGCGCCTAAATAGTTCCCCAAATGAAGGTTTCCTGTTGGTTGAACGCCTGAAAGTATCCGTTGTGCCATAGAATTTCCTTGTCATTACTTTAAAAAATTATATAGCATTACTTGTTATCGCTTTAATGTTGTTGTTTTGGGCTTACTCAGTTCATGTCGCCTTTGTCTAATCCGGATCGTCCTTATAAAAGCCAAGTTTTCAACTTGATCAATCGCCAATATTTTCGGTTGCGCGATCGCGCTCAAATTAGCTTCCGAAAACTGAAAACTGCTACTGTCTGGAGTTTACAAGTCATTGCCTATCCCCTTTACTTGTTGGTACAAACCTCAACTCAGTTAGGGAAGCAACTGCAATCGAAAGCGTTCAAGTTACTGTCTCCTTCCAACGAAGAAAACAGTGAATCTGTTGGCAGTCAACCGACAGTTGTGGCATTAAACAGTCTGCATCCTTGGCTGGAAAATACCCCTTATCAACTGCTTTCCTTGGGTGAAACCGAGAGCAATTTTAGGACAAACAACCAAGCAGCTGCCAACCTTCATTCTGATTCTACCCTGCCTCAACCGGAAAGATTATTTCCCCTTCCCTTTTTACCGCAAAAAAATCTGACTTGCGACGACACAACAGGGCAATCCAGCTACTGGATTCAAGGCATCGCTACCTATCTTGAAAATGGGAAATTGGTTTTAGTCACTCGGGAAAATCAAGCTATTGATCTCTTATCAGACAGCCAACATGAACAACTCAAACAACGCATTAAAATTCTTCTAGAATGTTACGAACAGATTCAGCAACCTTGGTGGTGGCGGATTGCTTCCCAAGGCAATAAAGGGCGGTTTCATCCTCTGCGTTGGCTATCCTATTTAATGATTTGGATCCAGACAAGCAGCTTAGCGAAACGGCTGAACTGGTTTCAGGAATCCCAGTTAAAGTTTTCCTCCGGTTATTCTGAAATTTCCCAAATCCCGCCTCAATCCTCTTCTCAAACCGCAAAATCAGGCGTCATGGCAAAGCTGGATCGCGCCCTTGCCCATTGGGAAACGACACAACTTAGCCCAGTTATTGAAAAAATCAAGCAGTGGCGACAACAACTGGATCAGCAAGAGAATCCGGTATCGTCTTTGATTCAAGCGGCAGTGGATTATTTTTATGGGGTGAACTCGCAAGCCCGTCTCACAGGAGAGGTTAATGCTAATCCTGATGGCAGCGACACTCGCAAGATCCCCAAACTTCTCAAACCCATGGATTCCTTGATTCAAAAAACTCAAGGCATGGTTAATCGGGGAAGGAAACAGGATCCCAATTCTGTCACAGAAAATGCCTATAGTATCAAGCAATTAATTGAAGCCGCGATCGCGTACTTTTTTGGAAAACAAGATCATCGCTTCTCTTATTCTGCTACAGAAATTCCCTCTTCTGTTTCCAGTGATGAACCTTGGTTAACCAAAGCCGATTTGTTTGGTGAAAGTGAATCTCCCTCCTTCTCAGCAACTGCGACAGAAAACAATGACGATTTTTCCATCGCAGTGGCAAATCAGTTCAGCAATGAGATGTCTTCTCCGGCAACAACTGCGGAAAGGAGTAGTACAACAGAAACTGAAAAAATGGAATCAGATACTGCTGAAGAGGAGTTGCAAACTGAGGCGACTCCTATAGGATATGAAAAGCATATTTTAGCCAGAATTTTGGAAGCCATTGATCGCGCGTTAGCTTGGTTGGAAGATCGCTTGTTGAAACTTTGGCAATGGCTAAAACAGCTGTTTCCTAAGAACTAATCGCGCTTTCAGCCGCTTTTGCCGCCAGTTTTCTCAACTAACTGAATCCCTTGAATGATCATGGATTTTTCTAACGCCTTTGCCATATCATAAAGGGTTAAGGCACTGACAGAAACGGCAGTGAGGGCTTCCATTTCTACTCCCGTTTGGGCAGTGGTTACCGCTTCAGCGCGAATGCGATAGCCGGGCAACTCGCGATCGACAGTAAAGGCAACTTGCACATTTTGTAAGGGCAACCCATGACATAAGGGAATCAGTTGTGAGGTTTGCTTGGCTGCCATAATTCCGGCTAAGCGTGCTGTGGCTAACACATCTCCTTTCGGGGCATTGCCGGCTTCGATAGTATCTAAGGTTTGTTGCGACATTTTGATTTCTCCCTGCGCGATCGCGCGGCGTTTGGTGGCTTCTTTGTCTGAAACATCCACCATGCGGGCTTCGCCACTAGAATTGAGATGCGTTAAATTTTCTGGTTGTGTCATCGCTAAAGTTTGTGTTATAGTTTATTACTGTTGGCAAAAGTTAAGCCTTCTGGGCCTGTAGCTCAGTGGACTAGAGCACGTGGCTACGGACCACGGTGTCGGGGGTTCGAATCCTCCCAGGCCCGCTTTTTTGAATAGGATAGCAATCAAGACAAGGCTTCGGCGCTGTAACTGCTTCATGATTCCAATTTATTTTGTTATCATGCCGTTCATTAATTGAACCACAGAGACACAGAGGACACAAAGGATTTAATAGATGTGATCAAGAATTTTTCCACCCTGGATAAGGAAAAGTTATGAGAGAAGGAAATCGACGCGAATTTAGAAAAAATTGGATTGAACGTTGACAGTCTAAAAAAGTAGTTGTTATATTAATAAAGGTTCTTCACACATTGGGGTGTAGCCAAGTGGTAAGGCAGCGGGTTTTGGTCCCGTCATTCCTAGGTTCGAATCCTAGCACCCCAGTTTTTAATCATTAATGATTCATCGGCAACCGATAGCTAGTGATTTGTCCGTTTACTTGGAGCTGGTTATCGGTTATGATTTTGCTGGTTAGCGAATCATTATTTGTGAGTTAAGAAAGATTGTCTAGCGTATCTAATGCTGTTGTACCGGATCTGCTTGCTTTAGATTTTGATGGCGTCTTATGCGATGGGCGGGCAGAATATCTAGAAAGTAGTTGGCAAGTTTATTGCGAGATCTGGGATGCTTCTGATGTGAAGTTAGATACCATCGCGCCTCGTTTTTATGAGTTGCGGTCTGTCATTGAAACCGGTTGGGAAATGCCGTTGCTGTTGCGATCGCTTTGGGAAGGGATTTCCGATGCTGAGATTCTAGAAAACTGGTCATCCCTGGTTCAACAAATGCTAGACAAAAGCGGGTTGACACAGCAGGAAATGACGCGATTGTTGGATGAAAAGCGCGATCGTTGGATAGAAAACAACGAACAAGACTGGCTAGCCCATCATGAATTTTATCCCGGTGTTATCCAGCGCTTACAAGCCATCTTCAATCAGCCATCCCCCCAAGTTTACATCATCACCACCAAAGAAGGACGTTTTGCCCGGAAACTTCTCCAACAGCATGGCATCCAGTTTCCTGCGGATTACATTATTGGCAAAGAATATCAGCAACCGAAAACAGAAACCCTTACGGCGTTATTGAAACAAGACGGGAATGCCTCTGTGTGGTTTGTGGAAGATCGACTCAAAACCTTGCTACGCGTGGCAAAACAGCCTCATTTACAGTCAGTGCATTTATTTTTAGCAGACTGGGGATACAATACAGCGCGATCGCGACAAGAAGCCAAAGATGATCCAACCATCCGCTTGTTGTCCTTAGACCAGTTTAACCAAGACTTTTCCCACTGGTAGAGGAGTCGGTTCCAGTGTGTAATTGATACATTGAGATTAGGGGGAATGCAGGGATGTTCTCAGAAATATCTCCAGTTAGGAGGAGAGATACATCAACAATCACGTCATGCCTA
>JBDGQV010000126.1:0-3528 GCA_042218725.1 Halothece sp.
AAATCCAAAATATAACAATCTTTTTTGCCGGGATAGGGTCTTAACCCGCGCCCGCAAATCTGGACATAGAGGCTAATCGATTTTGTTGGTCGCGCTAAGATAATAGCACCGATTGACTTAACGTCGAATCCCTCTGTCAGCGTCCCAACTGAGCATAAAACACGGGTTTCGCCATTACTCAATCGCTGATACATCTCCTCCCTTACTTCGGTAGGTGTATTGCCTTCTAAATGTTCGGCTGCTATGTCAGTGTCATTAAATAACTCAGCGAGGTAACGAGATTGCTCAATTGATGCACAGAACGCGATCGCTGTCCTATCGGGACAAAGTTTCTTGTATTCGGCCACTACCTTTTCATTGAAACCGGGAGCCATGACAGCATTCTGCACTTGGGAGACTTTGTAATCACCGTCTCTTGTTTCAAATTGGCTCAAATCCATCATTCCACCGAATCCGAAATAGCGCGGCGGCGCGAGATAGCCTTCCTGAACTAATCCGGTAATGGTTGCAGCCTTCACAAGCGAATCAAATCCCGCGTGCTTCATTCCTATCTCAGCTTTGTTACGCCAAGGACTAGCAGATAACCCGATAATGATAGCGCCTTTCTGCCCGTCGTGCTGATACGCTTCCCGAATCTTACCAAAGTCAGCATAAAATGCTGTTGTATGGCATTCATCCACAATGATTAATCCAATGTTGGCAGGGTAGTTCCGCCGTGCTAAACTCTGAACACTGGCCACAATAACTTGATGATCCTCGCTGGCTTGAGGATAACCGGCTTTGATGTACCCAATTAACTCCTCTGGTATGCCATAGCCGATCAGCGTATCTCTGGTTTGCTTCACTAAGGCATCTCGATGGACAAGGAATAAAACTCGGCGCGATCGCGTCACCGCATCTTTTACGATATGACTGGCCATGACCGTCTTACCGGAACCAGTGGGGGCATAGATTAATGGACTGCTGTATCCTAGCCTGATTAGCCGGTAGCACTCAGCGATCGCGCTTTTCTGATAAGGTCGCAGTCCCGGTTTCTGTTCTTTCTGGTTGCTGTTTCCAAACTGAGGGCTTGATCGTTGCGCCGGAAACTGTTTTACTTTGTTTTGGGATTGTTGATTGAATAGCGTTAATTGCTGTACCATCTCTCGTCGCCTATTGTTTGTTGTGAATTGCTTAGAAAAACCGATTTTATTGGTTATTAGTTAGTGAGATTTATCACCACGGAACTGGCTTTAAAGCAATTCCGGTTTCACTTAAACTGAAAGGAACAACTAACGAATCAAATAATTTATGCAGCCAATCCTGCTTGCCGTTGAATAGATTCGCTAATAGATTCGCTAGCATCTGCCCTTTTTGGGTTGCTGTCGCTTTAGCGAAATACTCCTCAAATTTCTGCCAGCCATGTTGATCAATAGCTTCAAACAGCAGTTCCTCTGATTTTGCCAACTCTTCTCCGTACTCCCAAAAGAGTTCCGATGTTGCTAATTGAGTAGCGTCAGAAAAATTGACTTGCTCTTTAAAACTCCTAAAGAGGGTGTCAATTTTTTGTTTTAGTTTTATCCAACCGCCTAACCGTTTCACGATACGGGACATGACGTCACTTCGGCAGTTAATTGCTTTTGCCGCTCGTTTCTGTTTCGCCTTGGTGATTTCTTGCCCGTGGGAGAAAAGGTTGCTAAAGAAAACTGCCAATCCTTCTAGCCGTTCATGCAGTTTGGGTTTTAATTCGGGCACAAGCTCCCAAATCGGTTTCCGAATCACCTCTAAGCCCAACTCGCTAAGGAATGATGGGTCAAAGTCATTAATCAAATAGAAATCTAACTGCTGTTCACTTCGCAAGTTTGCTCGGAGCCGTCCCAATTCTTGAATTAGCTGTTTTTGAGTTAGGCGGTTATAGTATTGGCTAAACCCGCTATGCTCTTTAGCGCGATCGCTGTCCACGGGTTCGCCGCTTATGGCTTGATAGGTATCAAGGGCGGCATTAACTGCAATATAGGGCGTTCCAACGCTGACAACCGCCTGTTTGTCCTTGAACCGGTTGGAGCCACGTCCGCCTTCCTCGCCGCTGCGGAAGTGGTGCAGGTCGCCTTCTTCGCTGTATCGTTTGTAGTCAACAATGCCAACATCATCGCCGTACTGCGATTTTAATCGGTTAACGATTTGCTGTTTGCGCTCCTGACCGGCTTCTGACCTTTGGCTAGTGTTTAACCCGGCATTGGTAAGTTGCGTGATTTTGAGATTAGGAGTCGGTGTCGGAAGTTGATACACTTCCAAAACCTCATCGGGACTGAACCCGTATTCAAAAATCAAATCATGTTTGGTTAACGTGGCATCGAGTAAAACCGCCATACGGAACGATTTCAGTTTGTTTATTTGCTCATCATTGGTTTGGATGATTTGGAGTTTGTTGCCGTCTGCCGTTCTCAGCAGCCGCAACGCGCCGGAATCGTATCCGAATAAGATTGAGACAACATCGCCAAGCCAGGGTTGATCCACAATGTGGTTGATATCTTCGGCAGTGCTGTCCTTCCCAATGGATTTCAAGTCATTTTTAGCCCAGGCTTGTTCCACTTCATCCAACAATTCAATGGTTTCTAGAATTTTTGACTGGCTCCAATCCGGCAGATGCTCTTTGATTTTTGCAAAATCAAGGCCGTATAAAGGAATTTGCTCCGCACTGCTTAAATAAGACTCCAATAACTGCTTTAGGAATTTCAAATCGTCATAGAGCAAATCCGCTTCGCTGGCATCAAGCAAGTGATCGCGCTGCTCCAATCGGATAAAGGCTCGTGTGACTTGTTCCAAAGAAATGCTTTTGCTCTTAACCGGCGGGATTTGCGCTCCGGCTTCATCAATAAAAGCAATCGTGTTTCTGTTGTCCTCTCTTGGCAAGCCGCTGATATGGCCGTAGATTTTAGGCGCGGCCAGGGCACCCCTCATCTTCCCTTTGAATCCGTAGCCAGCGCCGTCGTCATGGCGACAATCATTTAGCAAGGGGCATTGGTTGCAGATGGGATTAGAATCAAATTTGCCTTTCCCGTTGGATTTGCCCAGCCCTTTTTCCGCTAATGTCCGTCGCTGAGGCGTTTTATGGCAATCATCTTCGTTTAATGTAGGAAGCCGTTCTATTTTGTCTGATATATCAACCGGCGGATCGTCCGGTTCTGAGAAGGAATAGAAAAACTGACCATAGGATTGTTCCCCGTTTTCGTCAATGCCGAAATCGAAGATCCCGGTGGGACAGGAAACAGCGTCATGAGTCTTACCCGCCCCGGTCTCGCTACGGTCTAGAACAATTTTGTAGCTTTTGGCGTTCGCTTCCGACCAAACCTGTTTCCGTTGCCCTCTATTGTAGATAACCGGTCCTTTGATTTCATCCAGTTGCCCAGGACGGTAGTTTGCTTGAGCTTGGGTGAACACTGGGGCATAGATATCGCCGGTTTCTTGCGCGATCGCGCTTCGCGCTTGCTGGGAAGCTAAGAAGGATTGAGCCGAATCAATGTGATTGGATAGGACATTATCTAATGC
>JBDGQV010000127.1:0-24988 GCA_042218725.1 Halothece sp.
CGCGATCGCGCTCTCATCAAATTAATTTATTGCAAATTGAATCTTGATTGATCCATGTAGATAATGCCCAGTCTTGAGTGTCCTGCAAATCAGGGATTTAGGAGGGAAATGCCTCATGGCATCCAGAGTGAAGCGTCCGCCTTAGAAGTATTACGGCGATCAGTGGTGGGAATGGCACAGTTTGAGGTTCGCCTGAGTCAACAGTAAGTGAAATAATGGTAGGTGCTAGAAATGTTGATAATGATTGATTAGAAATAAATGAAATTTCGCTCGTTCTTGCTAACGTTAATAACGGTCTGTATTATTTTCCTTGCTATCTTCGGGGTTAGTCTCAATTGGTTTTTGCAAAAAAGTCCACTGGCTTACCAAGATGGCGGCGTGGTTAAATCTCCCACTGCTGCTCAGTTTGTACCGAAACAAGCGCCTGTAATGGCGTCGCTAGTGGTAGATGTTGATCGATTGGAGTCCTACCGGCAACTCCGCGCTCCTTTAAACCTTAGATCGCGCTCCCGTCAAGAATTAGATCGCATTAAATCTCAGTTTCTGGCCAGTCGTCAACTGGATTACGATCGCGATATTCAACCCTGGCTCGGAGAGGAAATCACCCTTGCTGTTACCTCCCTAGATTTTGATCGCGATCGCAACAATGGGGTACAACCCGGCTATCTTCTAGTAACGACGACCGATGATCAACAACTGGCGCGAGAATTTCTGCAAGCCTATTACTCTAGACAAGCAGTTTCTCCCAATACGGATTTAGTCTTTGAACGCTACAAAGGCGTGAACATTACCTATCGCCGTCCCCTGCAGAAAAAACCCGATCCCAATGCTGGGGCGCTAGCAAGTGCTGTCGTGGGCGATCATGTTTTATTTGCGAATCATCCCAAAGTTTTAAGAGAAGCGATTAATAATATTCAAGTTCCCAGTTTAAGCCTAGAACAAGCAACTCCCTATCAAAAAGCACAAGAAACCATCACTAATCCTCGCATTGGTCAACTTTACCTAAACTTGCCTGCCGTTGCCGCTTGGATTGCCAATCAGCCTGCATTGCCGTTACAAGAAAATCAACCCACGCTTACTGCTGGTGTTTCCGTAACGCCGGATGGCTTAAAAGGGCAAACGGCCTTGTTAGGGGTAGGCGGAGAAGAAAACCGCTCTCCTGCTTTATCCCAACCCGTGAATGCCTTAAATTATATTCCGAGAGACAGTGTTTTAACCGCCGCTGGGGTCAACTTAAATCAACTTTGGAATAGCCTGAAAGGCTTGGCTGTGGATGAGTCAACAACGACAGTCATTCAACAAGTAGAAGACAATTTACAGGAACGATTAGGAATTTCCATTGCGGATGAAATTTTTCCTTGGGTGCAAGGAGAATATGCGGTTACCTTATTGCCCAGAGAAGGAAAACAAGGAGACTGGGGATTTGTTGCTGAAGAAGCGGCAGAAAACCAAGCCAAGTCAGCGATCGCGCGCTTGGATGAAAAAGCCAAAGAAGGCGGCTATAGTGTGGGCAATTTAGCCTTTGGCGACCGGAAAGTGACGGCATGGACGGTAATTAAGCCGACAATGGAGGTGGACTTTAAATCAAAGCAATCTCCCATGCGTTTGGATGCGGAAGTGAAAGGCATTCATACCGAAATTGACAATTATCAAGTCTTTGGCACCTCTGTAGAAGCCATTGCCCAAGCCATCCAGAAAGGAGAAGATGCCTTAGTCAACAGTGACAAATTTCAAAGCGCGATCGCGCCCTTGCCTCAAGAAAATGACGGCTATTTCTATCTGGATTGGGAAAACAGTCAACCCTTGTTGGAGAAGCAATTTCCCTTAATTCGCGTGGCGGAACTGGCTGGGAAACCGTTGTTTGACCATCTTCGCACCTTAACCCTAGCCAGTGAAGGGACAGATGCCGGCGTCAGAAAAGCAACGGTATTTTTGCAACTCACCTCGCGACGCTAGCAGTGAGAGGAGACATTGCTCCTTATAATAGTTAAGAGAATGAAATATTTTTTTCAAACTCGGGCGCGATCGCTGAAAGCAACTCGTTTCACGATATCGCGCTATTGATAACAAAAACGCGCCGAACGTAAACAAGAGGGAAAACCTGATCTATGGCAAAGATCGAAACCAGAACTGAACCCATGGTGATAAACATGGGGCCGCACCATCCCTCCATGCATGGTGTCCTCCGCCTCATTGTCACCCTTGATGGGGAAGATGTCGTTGACTGTGAACCCGTCATTGGCTATCTCCATCGCGGGATGGAAAAAATTGCAGAAAACCGCACCAACGTCATGTACGTTCCCTACGTCAGTCGTTGGGATTACGCCGCGGGAATGTTCAACGAAGCAATTACCGTGAATGCCCCGGAAAAACTGGCGGATATTGAAGTCCCAAAACGGGCGCAATATATCCGCGTTATTATGCTAGAACTGAACCGCATTGCCAACCATTTGCTATGGTTAGGACCCTTTTTAGCGGATGTGGGCGCCCAAACCCCATTTTTCTACATTTTCCGGGAACGGGAACAGATTTATGATCTTTGGGAAGCAGCCACTGGTTCGCGCTTAATTAACAACAACTACTTCCGTGTCGGAGGCGTTGCCGTTGATCTGCCTTATGGTTGGCTGGATAAATGCATAGACTTCTGTGATTATTTCGCCGATAAGGTAGATGAATACGAAAAACTGATTACCAATAACCCCATCTTCCGTCGCCGCTTAGAAGGCGTTGGTGTCATCACCCGGGAAGAAGCCATTAATTGGGGCTTATCCGGTCCCATGTTGCGCGCTTCCGGCGTTAAATGGGATTTACGAAAAGTCGATGATTATGAATGTTACAACGACTTTGACTGGGATGTCCATTGGGAAACGGCAGGAGACTGCTATGCCCGCTATCTCGTTCGAATTCGGGAAATGCGAGAATCGGTAAAAATCCTCCGTCAAGCCTGTGCTAACATTCCCGGCGGTCCCTACGAAAATTTAGAAGCCCGGCGCATGGCCGAAGGCAAAAAGTCGCAGTGGAACGACTTTGATTATCAATATATTGCCAAGAAAATGGCACCCACGTTCAAAATTCCCGAAGGTGAACATTATGTACGCCTCGAAAGCGGGAAAGGAGAACTAGGGATTTTCTTAGTGGGCAATGATAATGTCTTCCCCTGGCGTTGGAAAATTCGCGCCCCTGACTTTAACAACCTCCAAATTCTCCCTCACTTGCTAAAAGGCGTTAAAGTTGCCGATATTATGGCAATTTTGGGCAGTATCGATATCATCATGGGATCGGTGGATCGTTAACTGTCTGTCTCTCCCGAACTTTGGGGCAGTTTTTCCCCCAAGTTTGGGAAAACCAGAGTTTGTCAAGTTTTCTCGCCAAAAAAGGGGTTAGTCGATCCAAACCGACTTAAATTTTCACAAAAGAATTATGCCTTGGTTCTGGCTGCCAAACACGCTTGAAGATTATTATGCAACCCATTAGCCTCAACTTCATTGCCATTGGCATTTTTGCCATGACGCTCTTTGCGCTGCTTGCGCCCATGTTTAACATATCAGTTGTTTTCCCTGCCGCCGCCACTTTTGCCGTGATGGGGATACTGACTGTCGATACGTTGGCTTGGAATAATCGTGCTGTCACGCTTTTTCTGGATTTATTTGCGACGCCCCAACAGCGGGAACGAGTGCTATACCATGAAGCCGGACACTTTCTGAGTGCCTATTTTCTCGGCATTCCCATTCAAGGTTACAGCCTCACCGCTTGGGAAGCATTTCGGCAAAAACAACCGGGCAAGGGAGGCGTTCAATTTGATACCACTGCCTTAGAACAAGCCGGAACTGAACCCAATCAATTAAACTTGATGTTAGATCGCTTTTGCACCGTTTGGTGTGCGGGGATGGCAGCGGAAAAGTTATACTATGGCAATATTGAAGGCGGTGCCGACGATCGCGCTCAATTGCAAACAGTGCTCAATGACTTAGGGTATCCTCAAACCCAACGGCAGAAGAAAGAAGAATGGGCAAAGTTGCAAGCCAAATCGCTGTTAGAACGACATCAGCAAGCCTATGAAGCATTAGTGAAAGTGATGAGACAACGGGCTTCGGTAGAGACTTGCGAACAAATTATTCAGCGTCATAGCCAAGTTCATGAATATGAATATTAAAGCCCCCTTAGGCAGAAGTAATATCGACTATCATCTTTTCTTTATGATTAAGTAATAGCGACTCATGCTAACGCAAGCGCAATTGATCAAACAACTTCAGAAAGAATACCCTCGCCTTGTCACTGAGTACGGAGTCAAAAACATCGGCATTTTTGGTTCTTATGCCAAGGGAATTCCCACAGAGAGTAGCGATATTGATTTAATCATTGAGTTTGAGTATCCCATCGGTTTCAAATTCATTGAACTTGCAGAATACCTAGAAGATGTTTTTGGTAAAAAAGTGGATATATTAACCCCTGCTGGGATTCAAGCAATGCGATTAAACCAGGTTGCTCAAGATATCACTGATAGCATTGTCTATGTCTGAGCGGAGCAATCGAGAGTATTTGCACCACATTCAACAAGCAAGTCATCGCATTGCAAGCTATACAACGGGAATGACAGAGCAAACTTTTTGGGAAGATTCAAAAACACAAGATGCTGTAATTCGCAATCTGGAAATTATTGGTGAAGCAACGAAAAATTTGACCAATGAGGTACGAGAAAGATATCCTGAAATTCCCTGGAAAAGTATGGCTGCTCTTCGAGATCGATTAATACACAATTATTTTGGTGTTAACCTTGATATTGTCTGGCAGATTGTTGTCCAAGAATTGCCAAAGGTCAGTTCACAATTAGAAATAATTTTAAATGAAAACAATTTGTAATCAATCCTCAGATTTAGCGCCAGAAGCAATCATTGAGAATAGAAAGCATCAATCTGAACGCCTCGTTGTTCCATCATTTTCCGGAATAACGGCGTTGTTACCGCTTGTTCCACTGACCAAATTCCCGGTTGGATAAGATCTTGATTCAGTAATAATTGCGCAACACTTCCCGCTCCCATTCCAGCCGCGATCGCGGTATGATCATGGAAAAATTGCAATCGATAAGTTTGCTCTTTACCATTTTTCTGTCCATGGACATCAACGCAAACTGCAATTCCGATACCACTCCAAACATCAGTCACTCGTGCCATAGCTAAACTCATTTTTGATAATCCCTCAATAACCAATGGATTTTGTAAGACTGATTTGGGGACTCTCTGAGCAACCATGCCCGTTAAATCATTATAGAACTCGGGGATAGAACCAAACTTGGTAACCACTGTTTCCACTGGAAATGACTGAGGAAGGGTATAGGTTTCCGCGACATCAAACCAATAAACATTGGCTGCTCCATAATGGGGAAAGGTAATCTTTTCGGCTTCACTATAAGGAAGAACTTGTTGCCATTGTCCTTGAATCCAGGCGGAAAATGGGGATTGCAATCCTAAAAACGTCGTTCGCATCACCGTCAAGCCAGCTCCCCCTGACCCGGCAACCACATAATTTAAATGAATGGAGTCTGTTGTCTCTAGGGCTTCTACCCCTTCTCGCGCCATTAAATTAGAAATGCCAGGAAATACCCCAGTATGTAAAATTGCCGTTACGCCAGCTTCCTTGGCTTGTTCATGATAGCCGGCAACTTGGCAATGAAATGAGCGATGATCACTAACATCAATATAATTAACGCCTTGTTCAATACAACTTTTCAAAACACGACCATCACGCTTGTGAAATGGCCCTGCCCCATGAACCACTAAATCAAAATCAGAAATTATTTCTGGTATTTTGTCTGAATTGTTCAGATCTAACTGCAAAAATGGAAAACCTTGGATAAAAGAAAAGTTACGTCCCGTTACAGTGACTTCTGCTTGGGTTTGTTTCTGAATATCCTTAGCAATGCAGTAACCAATATGGCCGGTTCCACCAATCACTAACACTTGTTTTGTCACAGTTGCCCCCAATAACAACAATTTTGAAAAGATTTGCTAAGTTTAAAAGGAAGAATTTGTAATATTGCTAAACACTTATCCGCTAACTCCCTTATTCCTCAAAGTTACATCTAAATTCAAGGAATTAATATCGAGGTTACCATGTTAACTACCTATTTTTCTTCTCAACAAATATCTTCCTTACCAGGGCAAGATACCCAACAGCTACAAGAGATTTGGCAAACGATTGACGCCAATAGTTGCCCCTATCATTATAATTTTCACATGCACACCATTTGTTCTGATGGGCAACTCACGCCGGAAAAGGTGATCCAACAAGCGATCAAAATTGGCTTGCAAGGATTGGCTATTACGGATCACCATACCGTCCAGGGCTATCATATCGCTAACCATCATCTGCAAAGTTATCGGGATAATGCGCCGTCACTCCCTAAGCTTTGGACAGGCGTTGAAATTACTTCCCTGTTAATGGATACGGAAGTTCATATCTTGGGTTATGGCTTTGATCCCAATCATCCTTCGATTGTTCCCTATTTACAAGGGGAAGATCCGGTAGGACGCTTAGCCGAAGCGGAAAATGTCATTGCCGGGATTCATCAAGCAGGCGGATTAGTGGTCTTAGCCCATCCAGAACGTTATCATCGCCCGGCAAAAGCGTTGATTCCAAAAGCAGTTGAATTGGGAATTGACGGGGTAGAAACCTACTACGCTTATAAAAATCCTATGCCTTGGCAACCCAGTCCTCAACAAACCGCCCAAGTTAAAGCCCTCAGCAACCGGTATGGTTTATTTAATACCTGTGGCACTGATACCCACGGGTTAAGTTTGTTACGTCGCGTTTAATGGGGGTAACACCGAAAAAGCCCACTCACTCACCTGATTGGCGTGGCCTTGGTGAGGGATCTAACTTAAAAACTTGATACTCTTTCCAAGACACCTACACATTCCAAATGCTTCGTTTGTGGGAACAAATCTAATCCCACAACATCTTTCAATTGATAGGTTTCTCGACACAATGACTCCAAATTGCGGGCAAAACTCTCAGGACTGCAACTGACATACACCAACTGTTGCGGGGGTGATTGCAAAATTTGTTTGAGCACTTTTTTAGGCAGGCCGCTGCGAGGGGGATCAACAATTAAACTGGATTTTTCTGCGGGTAAATCTGCTAAAAACTGGGAAAGCTGATCTTCTGTCTTGCCTCGGAAAATTCGCAGGTTGTCTATCGCTAAATTTTCTTGATTTTGTTTGGCCGCTTCAATGGCTAAGGGATGATCTTCAATGCCAATGACTTGTTGGGCAAAGGGGGCACTCATTAATCCAAACAATCCCATGCCGCAATAACTTTCCACCAGAACTTCAGGCTGAAAATCTCGTATGGGGCGCACTACTTGTTCCACTAAGGCGGGAAGCATGGGCGTACTGCCTTGCCAAAACGCATGGGCAGGAACCACTAATTGGTATGTCACCCCAGTCAGGGGATGAGTTAATTCTTCCTTTAACCAAGCGACTTCATCAGAATTGGGATTTTCGGGACCAATATACACTTCTCCCAGTTTGGTACCCCGAATCAGAACATTGAGAATGCCTTGGTCAGTCCAGTGTTGAAACTGTTCCTGACGCTGTTGTTGCAGGGCTTGATCCACACTTTCCACACAAATGGGGCATTCTTCGTTGCGCATCATGTCTACCCCTAAAACCTGCCAAAATCCGGGTTCACCCGGTCCATGAAGTTTGATGCTGTTGCGGTAGCGATAAGGGTTAGGAGAACCAATGATGCCTCGCAGGGGCAGCGGCGTTGCGGGATGGTTCTCATCAAAATAGCTAGTGAGGCGAGATTCTTTAATAGCAAGCTGTTGTTCGTAGCGAATATGTTGAAACTGGCAACCGGCACAAGTGGTAAAATGTTGACACTCCGGCGTCACGCGATCGCGACTGGGATCTAAAATTTCCACTGGCTTCAACAGCATCCGGCGTTTCCAATTGCGGACTACTTCCCCCCGTATGGTTTCTCCAGGGATACTGCCGGGAACAACAACGGTTTTCCCTTGTAAGGTGGTTTCTCCGAGATATTTATTATTAAAGCGCTCAATGGTGACAGTGAGACTGTCTCCCATTGCTAATTGTTTAAGGTTGATTGTGTCTTCGGATTGAACCATTAATTGCCAACAGTTGCAAGATGAGAGGGGAACAAAATCAAAATCTAGGGGCGAACTGCCGGTTCGCCCTTTCAGTAAAATTCATTAACTGAAATGACAACTTAAACCGTTGCCAATTCAGGTTCAGAGCGTTTACTATTACGAATATCCTCGATCGCGCTGGCGTAATCATCGGCTTTGAATACTGCCGAACCAGCGACAATGGCGTTCGCGCCGGCTTCTAAAACTTGCCATGTATTATTGGCTTTGAGGCCGCCATCTACTTCAATCCAGGGATCAAGACCCCGTTGATCGCAGATTTGCCGCAATTGACGAATTTTGGGCACCACACCGGAAATAAATTTCTGTCCCCCAAAACCGGGATTAACACTCATAATTAAAACTAAGTCGCACAGTTCTAAAGCATAATCAATGAGGTCTAAGGGGGTAGCCGGGTTTAAAACAACGCCAGCTTGCTTGCCTTGGTCTTTAATTAACTGTAGGGTGCGGTGCAAGTGGGGAGAGGCATTATGTTCAGCGTGAACGGAAATAATGTCGGCCCCAGCTTGGGCAAAGTCGGCGACATATTTTTCCGGTTCCACAATCATTAAGTGGACATCAAGGGGTTTATCGGTGATGGGGCGAATGGCATTAACAACCAACGGACCAATGGTAATGTTAGGAACAAAACGGCCGTCCATGACATCAACATGAATCCAGTCCGCCCCAGCTTGGTCAACTGCTTTAACTTCTTCTCCTAAACGACTGAAATCAGCAGATAAAATAGAAGGAGCAATAACTGTTTGTTTTTGGCTCATAGCGAGCAAACCTCAATTATTTTTTATATTTAGTGTCAATTTTAACAAAAATTGGTAAAGCTCTTCGAAATCCCTGGCAAGTTTAGGATGAAAAAAACGGTAGTTGGAATCCTTGGCAGTCTCAGCGGGCTATGTTTAATTGGTCCCCTGTTGGCCTTGGAGGAATCTGTGGGTCCAGCCGGAATTAAGGCTTATCGTCTCCATCAGTCTCCCTATAATTTATTGGGACGGAAAATTGCCATTGGACAGGTGGAAATTGGTCGCGCCGCCAAATTTGGCTGGGATAAAGCAGCTTCCGGCGATTATGTTTTGGACGTAACAGAAGCATTTTATCGCGATCGCGTGGCCAATCCCAACCAACACCTCGATCCCCATGCGACGATGGTCGCCACTGTCATGGTATCTCAAGAAAAAGGCTTGCGCGGGGTGGCACCGGAAGCGGAACTCTATAGCAGTGCCATTGGATCATTGCGCAACGCGGGACAACCGGAAGAATGCCTGACCACTCAACATACGGCCTTGCAAAATAGTGACGATGTCAGGGCAATTAATTTCAGTTTTGGGGAATCCTTAGACCGTGACCCGCGAGAAAATGCCAAACTAGATGGCAATGCTTTGCTCACGCGCTGTATTGATTGGTCGGCACGGGTACATGATGTGTTATATGTCGTTGCTGGCAACCAAGGACAAGGAGGAATTCCCATTCCCACCGATCAGTATAATGGGATTACAGTTGCTTATAGTACTCAAAAGCAGGGCCGTTATAGGAAGGTGGATTTTCCCAACCTCAGCGAGGAACCGCGAGGCATTGGCCGGCGCTTAATTGAAAAAGAGATTAATACCCAAGGGCGTACTGGGGTGAGTTTAGTAGCCCCTGGCGATGACATTACAGTTTACCATCCTGACCAGGGAAACACTCGCGTTAGCGGCAGCAGTTTTGCCGCCCCGCATGTTACGGGCACCGTTGCCCTATTGCAAGAATACAGCGATCGCGTTTTGAATGATCTGGGTAAGTTTTCCTCTTCTCCCTTGCCAGCACGTTGGAGTTTGGATAGTCGGCGTCATGAAGTAATGAAAGCAGTGTTGCTGAATTCAGCAGATAAAATCAAGAATCAGGCTGATGCCATGAGTCGCACCCTCTATAATAAAAAAAATCAGACTTGGTTGGATTCCGATGCCTACCAAAATCCCAAACTTCCCCTAGACTTGCAAATGGGCGCCGGTCATCTAAATGCCTTCCGTGCTTATCAACAATTTAGTGCGGGGCAATGGTCTCCCGACAAGACTGTGCCGAATCGAGGGTGGAATTACCAATCAGTGGAAACCAATGGTTATCAAGACTATGAAATTGCTCAACCTTTAAAAGCAGGGAGTTACGCTACCATTACCTTAGCTTGGGATCGTTATGTGGAACTCAACGATAAAAATAATAATCAACAGTTTGATCAGGGAGAAAATTTTCGCGATCGCGGTCTCAATAATTTAGATGTGTTTTTAATTCCTGTGGGCGAAGAAGACTCTTCAAAATATAGCTGTGCTTCCACCAGCAACATCGATAGTGTGGAACATATTTTTTGTCAAGTTCCAAAGACCGGAGAGTACAAAATTCGGGTTCAATTTACTGAACAAACCCATCAGTCGGTACAGCCTTACGGATTAGCTTGGTGGACAATTTCTGACTGAACATTTTTTTGCACTTGTTGTAAATATTGTTTCACAGCTTGCGCTTCTGCCCCAGGGAGGGGAAAACCGCCTAATACTTCCAAGACAGTTTGATCCGTCTCTGTATCCAATTGAACTAACGACGAATCTAAAGGTTGGTCATATTGCCAAAACTGCTCTAAATTAACAACTGAATCAACAGAATTGGTAGTTATCTCCTCGGTTTCTGTTACCTCTTCATTATCAGAAGAAGAGGCTTCACTTTCACTGATTTCTTGAGAAGAACTTTCTAAAGTTTGCTGACGAATTTTTCGAATTTGGGCTAAAATTTCATCCTTGGTTCGCCCGCGCAATTGGAATAAAACAAAGGGATCTTCACTAAACCGATCCGCCAATTCATAATAGACGGCAGCGATATGTTTGCAAGGATTTTTCGGATCAGGACAACTGCAACGGGAATGAACATCAGAGAGGGAAAACGGAAACAAACTTAACCCATTGGCAATAAAGACATCTTCAATATTTTCCGGCATTTCTCCTGCTAATAATTGAGCCGAAAAAATGGCTTTTTCCGCCAGACTATGGATGACATAATCCCAATCTTCATCGCTAAATAGATCCAATTTAATCCACAGTTCATAAGGTTCCTCGGCAGTGCCTTGCACTTGCGCCGTTACTTTTGGCCCCTCGAAATTAATGCTAAGGATATTGCCTTCTCGGGCATAGTTTCGCCCTCGTTCCAGCCGTTTTTTGAAGCGGTACTTTTCCAATAAATCAAGCCATTGCAAGACCCACCATTCTCGTTTTGGCGCTTCTGTTTCTGGTGCTGTCATGGTGATTCCACCCTTTTGATCGCTGGTTTCTATTATTTCATTATTGCCAATAAAAAAGCAGCCTGCCTTCAAGACAGACTGCTGGGCGTATGGAAGGCGAGGCGGGCTTACATCATGCCCATACCTCCCATGCCTCCCATACCGCCCATACCACCCATGCCGCCCATGGCGGCGGATGGATCGGCGCCACCACCACCGGATTCTTCTTCTTGGGGTTCTTCAACAACCAAGGCTTCGGTGGTGATAATCATGCCAGCAATGGAACCGGCGTGTTGAACCGCAGAACGAACAACTTTTGCCGGGTCAATAATGCCAGCAGCAATCATATCTTCAAATTCACCGGTGAGGGCATTGTAGCCGACGTTAAACTCAGTATCGCGTACTTTTTCAACAATGACTGAGCCTTCTGCACCGGCATTATCCGCCATTTGCATGAGGGGTGCGTCTAAGGCATTTTTGACTAAGTCGGCACCAATGCGTTCTTCGGGGTGAGTCAGCTGATTCTTGAATTCTTCCACTTTCGTCGCTAAGTGAATCAAGGTGGTGCCGCCGCCAGGAACAATGCCTTCTTCTACCGCAGCTTGTGTAGCGTTGAGTGCGTCTTCAATCCGGAGTTTCCGTTCTTTCAGTTCGGTTTCGGTGGCTGCGCCAACCTTAATCACGGCAACGCCGCCGGCGAGTTTTGCAATCCGTTCTTGCAGTTTTTCGCGATCGTATTCGGAGTCGGTTTGTTGCAGTTCGTTGCGAATTTGGGCAACTCGCTTGTCAACATCGGCTTTGTTTTCGCCGTTGGAAACAATTACCGTATTGTCTTTATTGATAGTAACCCGGCGGGCCGTACCCAACATATCAACGGAGACCGAATCCAGGGTTAAGCCCACTTCTTCGGAAATCAGTTGTCCGCCGGTGAGAACGGCAATGTCTTGCAGCATTTGCTTACGGCGATCGCCGAAGCCAGGGGCTTTAATCGCGGCGACATTGAGGACGCCCCGTGCTTTGTTGACCACGAGTGTTGCCAGGGCTTCCCCTTCAATATCATCAGCAATAATGAGGAAGGGCTGTCCTTCTTTAGAAACTTGTTCTAATAGCGTTACTAATTCTTGGATCGCGCTAATTTTCTTATCAGTAATTAAAATACGGGGGTTTTCAAACTCAACGGTTTGCCGTTCTTGGTCGGTGATAAAGTAAGGGGAAAGATAGCCGCGATCGATTTCCATCCCTTCTACCACATCCAGTTCTGTGGCAAGAGACGTGGATTCTTCAACCGTAATGACGCCATCTTTGGTTACTTTTTCCATGGCCTGGGCAATCATCTGCCCAATTTCTTCATCATTTCCCGCAGAAACCGTAGCGACTTGCGCGATGCCTTCCCCTTGTTCTACGGGTTTAGCAACATTAGCAATTTCCTCAACGAGGTAATTAACGGTTTTTTCAATACCGCTGCGGATGGCAACTGGATTCGATCCAGCAGCAACGTTTTTCAAACCATCCCGAATCATCGCTTGGGCAAGAACTGTAGCGGTGGTTGTCCCATCCCCAGCGACATCATTAGTTTTGGAAGCGACTTCTTGAATTAAGCGGGCACCGGTATTTTCTAAGGGATCTTCCAGTTCAATCTCTTTGGCTGCGGTAATCCCGTCGTTTACAATTTGGGGAGTACCATACTGTTGTTCTAATAAGACGTTGCGCCCTTTAGGTCCAAGGGTGATGCGAATGGCGTCGGCTAGCGCATCTACGCCTTTTTCCAGGGAGCGTCTTGCTTTTTCATTAAAGGATACGATTTTTGGCATCGTTGTTACTTCTCTTGTCGTCGTCCGTCTATCGTTAATTTAGCACTCTCTCTAAACGAGTGCTAAGCCTTTGCCGAGTAGGGATATCCGAACGTTATTGGTTAGCGGTCGTTCCTTAACCCTAATGATCAGGAATTTTTGGCTTCGTGGCTGAGATCTTGCCGCAATGATTCTAGAAACTCTTCACAAGCGTTGGTAAAAGCAGTTGTGGACTCGTAAGGGAGAACATTGCGTCCGGCAATAATTTTGCCTTGTCCGTTGGGAAGAACCCGACAATAGTGTTCCATGCGTTCTTGGGGAGATTCTGATTCACTGTCTTCACTAATGCTAGAAGCAGTCTCTCCCATTAACACTAAGGTGGGTTGGGAAATTGACGCGATCGCGCTTTCATAATTTTTGCGCCAAAATCCCGCTAAAAAGGAAAATACGGCATGACGGGTTGCTAAATCCTGGGCTCCCGCTTTTAGCATATTCAACCAGTTTGAATCCACATCGTCTTCTTTCGCAAATAATTGGCGGATCGAAAACGACCATAAGAAGTTGCGACGGCGGGCATACCGATAAAATAGGCCGCCCAGGGGGGAATTAAAGAGATTCCACAGCAGCTTTTGTTGCCGGCGCGATCGCGCTTCGGAAATCAACGATAAAGGCGGCGGCCCGGCCAAAATCAACCCGGCAATTTCGGGAGAAGGCTTTAGGGCCAGCAATTCTAGGGCAATGGGAAAAGAAGCACCTTGGACAACCACAACCACAGGCTTTTTGATAACGGTTTCAATCAATTCTTTTAAGGGGGCCGCAAAATCTTCTGGGCCATAAGCGGCTCGTGGCAGGGCACTTTCCCCACACCCTAATAAATCCGGATTATAAATGGTTTCTAAGCAACCGCGCCCTTGCCATTGCTGACAAAACCGATGCCAAAACTGTCGAGATAAACCAACGCCAATCGGGTGAATCAGCAGCAACGCGATCGATGAACTCTGATTCGTTGCATGGGATTCATAAACATCGTAAGCACATTGATAGCCATTCCAAGTATAAAACTGAGTTGTTGTTTCTTGAGAAAGCATAATAAATAATTGATATTTAATAACGAGTTATTGAGTTAGCGATTTATACTTAATTCTATCGAGTTAACCAGAAGAAATATACCTTATGAAAGGATCAGTGACTATCGTATTTTTGACTGGATTAAGGTAAAAAACAATCTGGCAATTGTGACTCGTTATTCATCATTAAGGGGTCAATATTATCATAATTAGAAAATTAAAAAAATCTTAAGAATTTCTCTCACAAAATTCAAGCGTGCTATATTACTAATAACTAATAAAATTACTGGCTTAGGTTGTCAAAATACCAGTAACAAATAAAAATCATCAATTATCTGCAGAGACGTTACAGACAACGCCTCTACAGATTGCAAACAAACTATTCTTTTTTAATGTCCCGCGCCATATTTCTAAACATATCTAAACTGGAGTCTGACTTACGGCGTTGCTCAATAGCGGGATCATTTTGAACCGAAGCAGTGGGATTTTCTGGCGTCGGTTCTGGGGAAGATTGAGAGGGCTGATTATTATTCGTTTGATTGCCGTTCTTTTTAGAAAGCGATTTCTTTTCTAATGCGGAAACTTCTTCCACCAGTTCTCCTCCTTCGGGATTGCTTAAAGTTTTTGGAAAACTCTTTTTACTGGTGTTGGGTTGACGCATATAATCAATATCGCCATAAGTTTTTGCTTCATCTGGATCGAGAAAAAAGGCTTTTTGTTTTTGGCGCTTGGGTTGTTCCTCGTTATTGTTGGATTTGGAGCCAAAGAGATTTTTAATGAATCCGACCATGAGTATTTTTTCAGTTCCTAAAAACAGCAGTTAATAATGCTTAATCTTTTTTTAAGGTAACATAGTTTTGTTTACCAATGCAGGGACAATCAATCTTTACTGCCTCTATGACTAAGTCTGCTATTACTCCCCATCAACTTGCTTCTTCTCTAAACGAAGACATTCGTCTGGTTGTTCTCGATATTGACGGAACAATTGCCGGAAAATCCAATGAAGTGACTCAGGAGGTAATTAATGCCCTAGAAGCGGTCAAAGCCCAGGGAATTAAGGTGACTCTTGCAACAGGACGCATGTATTGCTCAGCCTTATACTTTGCCCAAGCCATTGGTACCGATTTGCCAATTATTTGTTATAACGGTGCTTGGATTCAAGCCCCGGAAACTGCGGATCGTGTCTGGCACTTGCCGGTTCCGATCCATTTAGCAACGGAATTGCTGGATTATTGTGAACAACCGGAATGGCGCTCCCTTCTTGATGTTCATTTTTATTTGAATGATCAACTTTACGTGCGAGAAATAACCGAAGAAACGCGATATTATATTGAGCGCAGTCGGATTCAAGCCAATGCCGTTGGCGATCTTCGTTACCTTTTAGATCAAGGGCCAACTAAAGTCTTGGCGATGAGCAGCAATCCAGAGGTCACTAATCATCTGATTTCCGAGATTAAGCAACGGTATTCCGACAACCAATTATATTTGACCCAATCCAATCCTTATTTTTTTGAAGCCTGTCATCCTGGGGCCAGTAAAGGCAAGGCACTCCGCTATCTTGTGGAAGAGCAATTGCATCTAAAACCGGAAAATACCATCGCGATCGGGGATAATTTTAATGATATAGAAATGTTGAATTATGCGACATTAGGCATTGCCATGGGAGATGCCCCGGCAGAAGTTCAAGCGCAAGCAGATTGGGTTGCCCCAAATGTGGAAGCCGATGGAGTAGTGACGGCTTTGAATAAGTTTCTGCTGACTTAAACATGCAAAAGCCTTAGAAATTTATTTCCTATCTCTCATGGCAAGCAAAAAATTGCCAAAGAGTCTATTTCTATTTCATCGAATATTTGTGGGTATTTTTAACTTTTTGAGAGAAATCAAAGAAAAAATCATTAATAATTAATACTTAAATTAGTGGGACAAAATCAACTTTTAAATTACGCTCAAATTAAGTAATTTCCTCATATTTATAGCGACTCAACAGTAATTATCATAATAAGTGATCAAGAATTATTTTTTCATGTGATATTTAGAGCAACCAGTTATAGAATTTTCCGTCAAAATAAAAGTAATATCAAATCTAAAATAGGCAGTAGTTGTTTGAAACAACTCTTAAAACAAATTCAATAAAGACTATCTTGAAGATGAATAGAGCAGGTATGATCAAAGAGGGAGAGCATCATTATAATCAGATCAAAATGGGTGCTGGTTCGACAACATCTAGCTCAGTCGAAAAATCTCCCTATTTAAAAGAACCACCGAAATCAAGCGTACAATCGCAGGAGCAAATGGCATCATCTCAACCGGCTTATTCTGAGGGACAAGGCGAAAACGTAGAACATTCTCCGCCTCCAGAAAAATCATTGGAAAACCAAACGCCAATGATTACGCTCACTTTACTCCATCCTCAACAATCAGTGGCTGTTCAAACCTGGCGTTTTGAGCCCCAATCATCGATTAAAATTGGACGTTCTAGAAATAATGAAGTTACCCTCTATAGTGCTGTTGTCTCCCGCCACCACGTAGAAATTCGACGCCAAGGAAAAGAGTGGGAAATCATTAGTTTGGGGTCTAATGGAACCTTCTGCCAAGGAAAACGCATTCGTCGCACCCCTGTTAAAAATGGGATGATAATTCGTTTAGCCAGTTCAGGACCTCAAATTCAGATTTGGATGGATATGCTTACCGATGAGAAAAAACAATCTCTTGGCAAATCATCTCAGGAAGCAGTGTCTCAGCAAGATAAACATCAAGCAGAGGCGAGGGCAAAACAATCTCGTTCGACTAAACTTTCACCAGAGGAACTTGAAAAAGCAAAGGAAACGCAAATGGATTAAGTTTTTTGATTCACGGCGAAGCTAGAGTTGAATGATTGGCAAGCAGTGGCGGTAATGGTTTGAATTTGATCTTCACTCACTGCCTCTATTGTGTTGAAACTTGATTCTGTGTTCAACCAGAGTAAATACTCAATATTGCCTGCAGGGCCTCGAATCGGCGACCAAGTTAATCCACAGGGAATCCAACCCATTTTTTCGGTGGCAGTTATGACTTGAGCGAGTCCATTATAGTGATCTTGCGCTGAACGAACTACTCCCTTCTCCCCAACGCGATCGCGCCCCACCTCAAACTGAGGCTTGACCAATAGCACTGCTTCCCGAGGCGGCGTTAATAAGGCCCACAAAGAGGCTAACACTTTCGTTAAAGAAATAAAGGACAAATCCAGAACGGCAAAGTCAGCATAAGGGGCCTTGCCATATAATGCTTCCGGTTCTAAATAGCGTAAATTCGTGCGTTCCTTTAAAATTACCCGTTCATCTTGACGCAATTGCCAGGCCACTTGCCCATAGCCCACATCAACGCCATAAACTTGCTTTGCCCCTGCCTGTAGCAAACAGTCCGTAAAGCCCCCTGTAGAAATTCCCCCATCGAGACAAATCCGCCCAGCAACAGCAATGTCAAATTCTGATAAGGCTTTGGCTAGTTTTTCTCCTCCCCGCGAGACATAAGGAGGAGGTTGTACCACCCTCAGACTGGCTTCTGGATTCACGAGGGTGCCTGGTTTATCAATCACTTGATCGTTGACTTTCACCTCCCCGGCGCGAATTAACCGTTGGGCTTTCTGACGGGATTCACAAAATTCACGAGTGACCAGTAGCGTATCAAGACGTTGCTTTGCCATCAGCTTTCTCCAAATTATAAAATCCCCCCTTACTCAAAAGGGAGGATTGTCATTTAACCAAGAGACTCCTTTAGAACAAGCCTAAGGTTAAAGATTCGTCTAAGGGATAAGTAGCGCCAATTCCTAACCAAAGGGTAACCACAGTGCCAAATAAGAACACAGCAGTGGCTACCGGACGACGGAAGGGATTTTGGAACTTGTTGACATTCTCAATAAAGGGAAGCAACATCAACCCTAACGGAATTGAACCCATGGCTACAATTCCTAATAGTTTATTGGGAACAATCCGTAAAATTTGGAAAACGGGATAGAAATACCATTCTGGTAAAATTTCTAAAGGCGTTGCAAAGGGATCTGCCGGTTCGCCAATCATGGCGGGATCCAATACGCCTAGCCCCACACATAGCCCAATTGTCCCTAAAATAACGACAGGGAAAGTATAGAGCAAATCATTGGGCCAGGCAGGTTCGCCGTAGTAGTTGTGACCCATTCCTTGGGCAAGCTTTGCCCGCAGTTTGGGATCGCTTAAATCAGGTTTTTTTAAGGTGGACATTGTTATTTTGTTCTCCTCTTGACAGTGTTAAAACAACTTCTCAGATCGCGCTTTACAAGGGGCCAGAAATGCCCTGTTTACGGATCATGAGGAAGTGCAACAACATAAAGACAGCAATGAACCAGGGTAAAACAAAGGTATGCAAGCTATAGAAACGGGTCAGTGTTGCCTGTCCGACGCTAGCATCCCCTCGAATTAATTCTACAATCAAAGGACCAACCCCAGGAATTGCTTCTGGAACACCGGAGACAATTTTGACTGCCCAATAACCGATTTGATCCCAAGGAAGGGAATAGCCCGTTACACCAAAGGAAACCGTAATAACTGCTAGAATGACTCCGGTAATCCAAGTCAACTCTCGGGGCTTTTTAAAGCCGCCGGTGAGATAAACTCGGAAGGTATGGAGAATCATCATCAGTACCATCATGCTAGCTGACCAGCGATGGATGGAACGGATGAGCCAACCGAAGTTTACCTCGGTCATGAGATACTGAACAGAAGAAAAGGCTTCGGTAACAGTGGGCTTATAGTAAAACGTCATTGCAAAGCCCGTTGCAAATTGAATTAAAAAGCAGGTGAGGGTAATTCCACCGAGACAGTAAAAAATGTTAACGTGAGGCGGAACGTATTTACCAGCAACGTCATCTGAGATCGCCTGCACATCGAGGCGCTCATCAAACCATTGATAAATTTTAGAATCCGTTACTTGTTTTGTGAACATGAAGCCAGACTTCCTAGACTAAAAGCGTTATGTTTTCATCCCCTTGACAATTTTGACATGTTTATCCTTCCTTTGCCTTTAGAATCACTGAAGGAAGGAGGACATCAAAGGGGACTGATTAAGGGAATAATAACTGTTTCCTACATAAACTTTAACATAATGTCTTTAAGATTACTGATTGGCTAGTTCTTATAGAGGGTTCGTTTTTTTCCTGAATCATGGGAATTTAATCAACCATAAACAGTTTCGGTTTAATATAGATATTGCGTAAATAAGCATAGTAAGGTTAAATTAAGGTCGCAATTTTAACAAAAAGTAATATTTTGAATTAAGCTAGGATTTACAACTCTCAACCTCACTGACAAACGGCAAGAGTCAATGCAGGAAGCCAACACAAGCGACCCTCTCTTAACTGGTAAGAGCGCGAGAACATAAGTTTTGATTCGTCGCTCGGTAGCTCACAAATGCAATATTGCTTGAGCAAAGAGTATAATCGGCAATAGTTGCAGTGGGGAAGCTGTGGGAAAAATCCCTACCTATTTAGGATAGAGAAGAACTGATTTGGGAAATTGATTCCAATCTATGCTGTCATTTGAGTCTGGTTAGCCTCATCTTGGATTAAGTAAGGCTCAGGCACAATTGAATCTTGAGAAAACACTGCGATTGTCTAGATTAATTAGCATAATAATGAAACGTACTTTTTGGCAAAAACTGTTTACAATTATTGTTGCTGTTGGTGTTGCTTGGTTGAGTTGGACCGGTAATGCTGCAGCTTACCATAACGAAGAAGAAAAGATTTTTCTGCAAGCCTGGCGCATTGTTAATCAGGCGTATTTAGATGAAAGTTTTAATGATCAAAATTGGTGGTTTGTTCGCAAACGCTTCCTCAAAGAGGATTTTTCCAATCGCGAGGATACCTATCAAGCGATTGAAGACATGTTAGCGACCCTTGATGATCCTTTTACCCGGTTGTTGCGACCGGAACAGTATCGCAGTTTACAAGTCAATACTTCGGGAGAACTTTCAGGGGTAGGCCTCCAAATTGATATTAATTCCCAAACCAAACAGCTGGAAGTGGTCACGCCCATTGATGGATCGCCAGCAGAACAAGCTGGGATCAAACCGCGCGATCGCGTTTTAGCTATTGATGGGGTAAAAACCAAAGGACTCTCTCTGGATGAAGCGGCCTCTCGCATGCGAGGAAAAGTGGGAACTCAGGTCACTCTAACTGTCCAGTCGGGAGAAGGAGAAGACACTACGACCCGAGACGTGGAAATTGTGCGCGATCGCATTTCCCTCAATCCGGTTTATGCCAATCTTGATGAAACCAGTGCAGAAATGCCCCTTGGCTATATCCGTCTTGCCCAGTTTAGTGCCAATGCCAAGGAAGAAATTGCTGAAAAAATTGCTGATTTAGAAAAGCAGGGGGCACAAGGCTTTATTCTGGATTTGCGAAATAATCCCGGCGGGTTGTTGCAAGCAGGCATTGAAGTTGCCCGGTTGTGGTTAGATTCGGGAACCGTGGTTTATACGGTGAATCGCCAAGGCATGATCGGCAGTTATGGGGCAAAAAAAGAGGATGCCGTAACAGATGCCCCCCTAACAGTGCTGGTTAACCAAGGCAGCGCTAGTGCCAGTGAAATTTTAGCAGGCGCCTTGCAAGACAATAATCGCGCTAACATTGTTGGGGAAACGACCTTTGGGAAAGGGTTAATTCAGTCTCTATTTGAGTTGCCGGATGATTCCGGCATTGCTGTAACAGTGGCCAAGTATGAAACCCCCAATCATCGCGATATTAATGAAGCCGGAATCCAACCTGATTACACGGTCTCCCAGTCTTTGATTCCCTTCTCCAAAATGGGAACCGAAGAAGATAAACAATACCAAGAAGCGGCCAGATTGTTGGCAGAAAAAACAATGGTGGCACAAAATTAGGAGTTGCTTTGTTGTAATTGCTTCAGTAAGACCGAGGCAATTTTTTTCGAAGCCCCCGGTTGTCCCCTAACCGATTGGAGTCGTGCGCGGATTAATCGCCGTTTTTCCGGATGTTCTAGCCAATCCAAGGCCATTTGCGCCACTTCTTGCGGGTCTAAATTTCCCACGAGTTCGGGAACAATTTCTTCTTTTGCCCAAATATTGGGCCAAGCAAACAGGCGTTTGTTTCGTAAGACGACCCAGTTAATCAGCTTGGCAAAACTTCCTCCCAAGAAGGGAATATTGGCAAGAATTCCGGGAATGCCATCCCAAGCCCGCATGGCATCCAATTGATAGGTGGGCAACAACACAATCATCGGAATCGCTAGCGCGCCTAATTCTGCCGTATTTGCCCCCACTGTGGTTAAACAGAACGAACATTGGGAAAGCACATCATAGGCGGGGAATTTTGTCCAGAGAAGAATTTGTATTCCTTGTTCAGTTTCCAGATACGGCAGTTCCTCAGGTGCAGAAGGAACGACAAGCGTTGCCCCTTTAAGCCCAAATTGCTTGAGAACTGGGTTATAGTTGGGATCGGCATATTGAGCAAGGGTTTCTAACTTGAGGGTGGGGGCCACTGGAATGATAAACTGACTTTGGGAACGCTTTTGATGAATCAATTGCGCGATCGCGATCGTTAAAGGAACCCCTTGCATCAGTTTGGCCCGCTTAGATCCAGGCAAGATACCGATTAGATCAGTGCCGGTATCCAGATTTAAGCCTACAGGTTGTGTATTGAGAGCAATTTGCGAATCTGCCATGATGTCACCGACGATAGTAAGTTTGTGGCGATGAGATTGAGGAGCTTTTTGAATTAAGTCGGCGTTCATCACTACAAAGTGATCAACCCAGAAATGCCAGCGTGTTTCCCACTCTGCATAGATGATGACCGGATACCCGAGTCGTTTACCGATTACGATGGGGAAAAATTGGTCTCCCCCTAGAAATAAGACGATCCCTTGCTCGTACCAGTTCCAGTTATCAGCGGTTTTTCCCCATAACAAAAAAGGGAAAAAATCCTCGGCACTTTGAACCCGTGTGACTCCTGGAATAGCTTGGGCGACTTCTACCTCCCGCCCTGTAGCGTGAGGACAAGGAGATAGAACCACAGAGATTCTAATTCCTAGTTGCGGAGACTGATGAGATTGCAATGCTGCTACTACCGGGCGTACCCAGGTTAACAGTTCTCCTGGCCCATTACTGAGAATGAGAACATCAACAGCATTGTTATATGACATATCATTCAAATAGTTACATTTTCTAAATTAACTCATCAGTCAGGAAACTGCCTAGGAAAATAGAATACAAATTGATCATTAGTCACTAAAAATAAATCAAGAATTTTTCATGATTAATTATTCATTGTTGATCGTTGTACTTTTTGCCACAGCAACTCGACTTCTGCTTGTAAATGCAAGAATTTTGCTTGCTGATCTGCTTTCTTGAGAGATTCTTCTAGCTTCGTCAGCTGGGGAGTTTCTTTCTGATCCGTTTCTGAGGGAGTAACGGCCTTATACATTAGCGCGTTAGACATAGGATTAGCCTTTAGCACTCAACAAGATGAGGTTATATTTCCAAAGTTGTATTGTAACCTAAATTGTTTTTTAATTCTTAGAGGAGTATGGCAATTTAAAAACTGGCTTATTTGCTAATCATGATGAACCCTTTACGACTTTCATGGGTTACTTCAGTATGAATTAGAGAGTTCTATTAAGCACTAGCTGACAAACAAAGGCAATAACGAATAAAATAGCGAACCATCATCCCTTTTTCGTAGTCATTTCAGAAACCTCATTTTCCAATCATGATGGCAGTTGAGCATTATTACCTAATGGCCCAATATAATCAATGGATGAATCAGAAGTTATATCAACTCTGTGCCACGATTCCCGATGAAGAACGGAAAAAAGATAGAGGTGCCTTTTTTCAATCAATTCATGGTACTTTAGATCATATTTTATATGGTGACAAAGTGTGGATGGGTCGCTTTCGACAGCAACCTTTTTCCGCGAATATCAACCAATGGTTATATGAAAATTTTGAGGAATTAAAACAAGAACGAGAAAGGATGGATCATGAAATTTTAGAAGGGACAAAACAACTTTCTCCTGATTGGTTGGCTTCTAATTTTGAGTATAAAAGTAAACTTTATGGCAAAACTAAAATTATCCCAGCTTGGATGTTAGTCAGATTTATTTAATCACCAAACTCACCATCGCGGACAATTAACAACGCTTTTAACTCAATTAGGTTATGACTATGGAAGTACTGATTTACCTTGGATGCCTGCTTTAGATGAAATGAATAAGAAGTGAAATCCTGATCAATGAGTTGCAATTAATAGTGAAATTTCAAATTGAACTCTGTTGCATCATTTCCAAATAAATATGTTCTAAACGAATAGGTTCACGACTTAAAGAATCTAGAGAAATTCCGGTAAAATTATCCATGATTGTTTTTAAGTCTTGCGCTTGTGGCAACCAAAACGCTAACTCATTACCATAGCGGCGAGGGGTTAATCCTAATTCTTGTCCTCGTTGAATCGCTTTTTCTTCTTCTGGGGTTTTAATTATAACAATTTCTTCAGCAGGGATAGATTGTTTTAAAGTTTCTAGCGTGCCTTCTGCGATAATTTGTCCTGATTTGAGAAGGCCAATGCGTTGACATAATTTTTCTGCTTCATCTAATAAATGCGTTGTTAAAATAATGGTCATTCCTGTTTCTCGCAACTCATTAATTAATGCCCAAATTTCATAACGGGTTTCAATGTCTAAGCCGGTGGTCGGTTCATCTAAAATCACTAATTCGGGATTATGAACTAAAGCGACCGCAATATTTAAGCGACGTTGCATGCCGCCGCTGAGATTCGCCACAATACTCGTAGCGCGATCGCGCAATTGAACAGCATCTAAACACCAGGCAATTTGTTTGTTTCGTTGTTGTTTATTAAAACCATACAATCGGGCATAAAAATTCAGATTTTCTTGGCAAGAAAGACTTTGATAGAGTAAATTTTCTTGAGGGGCAATGCCAATTAACGGTTTGGTTTTAGCAGAAATCGGTTGTTGTTTAAATTCAATGGTACCGCGATCGCGCTCTAACAAATTACAGATAATATTAATTGTCGTGGTTTTGCCTGCCCCATTGGGACCTAATAAACCGTAAACTTCCTGCGGATAAGCCGTAAGTGTCAGATTTCGCAGGACTTCCCGCGATCCATATGACTTGCAAAGTCCATCAATTTTTAGCACGTTTTAGCAAAAGGGCTGAGAATCTTACGACTACAATTTTAATTTAGTCGCTAGAGGGTGCGTATAAACATCTGGGAAGACCCCAGATGACAGCTTTTCACTAAAGCTCCGGTCATGAATCAGCCCAGTAGCGGTATAATGTAACCATAACGGAAAATGAAGATGTAGCCGTGGTGGGCGAACTTCGCCGTTGAAACCAAAAAGGCTAGACATCACCTATCAGTTTTCTGGTAGCCCCAATTCCCCACTAAACCCAACGAGAGTTTATGGGAGGGTGATCACAAGATATTTGAACCTGTGGGACGCGGGGGATAGCCTATCGCCAAAGGGTAAGACCAACAAGTATCTGATACTTGGAGGCGCTTTTTTGGGTAGGAAGCTCCTTCTACATCACGTCAGCGATTAGAAGTGGGTAGTTCACAGTCTCCTTTCTCGTCTTAGCATTCCCTGATAGGATAACCAGCCGCCGCCCGTCATTAGCAGGGTAAACCCGACAAGAAACCAAAAATGGAATTGAATGTCGGTGAAGGTTTCCTCTTGTGCCCAAATTC
>JBDGQV010000127.1:25088-35597 GCA_042218725.1 Halothece sp.
AGAAACCAAAAATGGAATTGAATGTCGGTGAAGGTTTCCTCTTGTGCCCAAATTCCCAACAATGCCTGATTCATGTGATAAATGGGATTAAATTGGGCAATATTGAGGAGACTTTCTGGAAATAATGAGGCGGGAAGAAAAGTTCCTCCTAAAATGAGTAAGGGAACCCCAAATGCAGCCACCAAAGCATTGACATCTTCTGTGCGACGGGCTAATTGGGTCCCCAGAATAAATCCCAAACCGACATAAGCAGAAATGCTCATTAGAATAATTAATAGACCCAACAACCAATACTGTTCAATTTGTGCCCCGAACAATGTTGCGACGAAATACACCAGTATTCCTTGACCAATGCCAATACAAGCATGGGCAACAAAGATGCCTAGAAAATAAGATAAACCGCTCAAGGGTGATAGGAAAAGCCGTTTTAGGGTGTGTTGTTCTCTCTCAGCAACCACTGTGGCAACACTGCCCCCCAAACAACTAAAAAAAAGGGCTGCCCCGACGAGAGTAACTGGCGCAGCATTGGCAAAGGCTTCTGCCGTTGACAAATTGGCTCGTTCTGCCAAAATAAAGCCGTTAAGCAACAAAATGGTAATCGGGAAAATTCCCCAAAAAATTAAGCTGCGCCGTCGTCGCCCCAATTCTAATAAAATGCGCTGGGCTACTGCTATGGTCTCGCGCCAATATTTCATTGTGTGAGGAGTTACTGCCTGTTTTTCTATGAGTCAACGTCAATCATCTAATGTTCCTTTTCTTTCGTCAATTTCTCGCCGTCGCGTCTTACAACTATTAGGATTAGGCGCTGCTACGGGTGCCCTTGGTTACTCCCGAATTGTGAAACCGGAACCCGCGATCGCGCAAACGAGGAATCTTACTCTCCCTTCCCAATTAAAGGAAACTAAACGTGTCGTTGTCGTCGGCGCTGGCTTAGCCGGCTTAGCCTGTGCTTATGAACTGAGTCAACGCGGCTTTCAAGTGACCTTGCTGGAAAAATCCCCGCAACTGGGAGGAAAAATTGCCAGTTGGGAAGTGCAAGTAGGAGAAGAAACCTTCCAAATGGAACACGGCTTCCACGGCTTCTTTCCGCAGTATTATAACCTCAACCGTCTCCTAGAAGAACTACAAATTGAAGACAATCTTCACTCCCTGGATTTTTATTCCGTTGTCTTCCGTAATGGAGAATATAATCCGGAAGTATTCCGTCCCAACCATTCGGCCTTTCCTTGGAATGTAGTCGATTTAGCCCTCTCTTCCTCCAACCTAATGCGTTGGGGAATTAATTTAACGGATCCAAAACATTGGGAAGTGTTTCGAGAAATTGGCGGGTTTGAGATTCCCGAGACCTTTCACCGCTTAGATGATATTTCCGTTGCTGACTGGGTTGCTGGCAGTTTTCCCCAAGGCTTATATGATTTATACTTTCTGCCCTTTGCCAAATCAAGTCTCAATGCCCCTCATCAGCTAAGTGTGGGCGAACTGATGCAGTTTTTCCACTTCTACTTTTTTGGCAATCCGGAAGGACTGGCCTTTAATGGTACCAATGACGATATGGGAACCAGTATTGTCACCCCGATTGCCCAAGCTATTGAAAACAACGGGGGAACCATCATCCCAGAAGCAGAAGTTACTCAAGTTCAGTCTCAAGCGGGACAAATCACTCAGCTTCGCTATCAGCAAGGAACTAGGCAACCGCAAGCCCCGTTTTGGGTATCAAAAAATCCTCACCTCAGTAATGAAAAGGTGACCTATTACGGCGCAGGAGATACGGTTTATGCAAAGACCGAAGCAGGAACCGAAGCCATTTCTTTAACCTGTACCCATCAAGGCTGTACGGTTCAACGACAAGCCGATGGTCAATTCCTTTGCCCTTGCCATGGTTCTTTATTTGCCGCCGATGGCACGGTATTAAGCGGTCCTGCCAAACAAGATTTACCCCGTTTACAAGTGGTTCAACAAGATACCGATGCCGTGCAATTAGTGGGTAAAGATAATGATAACGCAGGGGAACACACCTTAGCCGCTGATTATTTTGTCTTCGCCACCGATGTTCCTGGGGTGCAACATCTATTTTCCCTGACCGAAGGCGACATTAGCCAAGAACAACAAAACCAAATTAAGAAACTAGCAGTGGCGAATCCCTTTGCTGTGGCAAGATTTTGGTTTGATAAGGATTTTCAGTGGGAACACAGTTATTTTGCCTCCCTTTCCGGCTATCATCTCACCGACAGCATTTGTCTTTATCACCGGATTCAACAAGAATACATCGCTTGGAACCAAAAAACCGGCGGCAGTGTGGTGGAACTTCATGCCTACTGCTACTCGGAAAGCGATTTTCCGGATCAAAATACCTTACTCAATAACTTTGAGCGGGAACTGTATGAAATTGTTCCCGAATTGACCACAGCAACACTATTGCATCGAGAATTAGTCAATCAAAAGAATTTTTCCGGTTATCCCCCAGGCAGTTATGCCAATCGCCCAGAAACGGAAACCGAACTAGCTAATCTCTTTTTTGCCGGAGACTGGGTAAAAATGCCCTTTCCCTGTGGCTTAATGGAACGTGCTGTCAGTAGTGGCTTTTTAGCGGCGAACGCTATTCTGAACAAGCAAGGATTACAGCAACGCAAATTATTATCGGTGAAACCGGAAGGAATTTTTACGATTTAATATCTGATATGGCATCATCTCAGCAGTCTGTTCGGGAACTGGGCATTAATCCCAACCACTGGTATGTGGTTGCCCGAAGCAATGAAGTCACGACCCAACCTCATGGAGTAACACTGTGGAAACAGCCCATTGTTCTTTATCGTCAAAGCAATGGCGGAATTTGCGCCCTAGAAGACCGTTGTCCCCATCGTTTTGTCAAACTGAGTTCCGGTCAAGTGCAAGGGGACAGGTTAGAATGTGCCTATCATGGCTGGCAATTTAACAGTCAGGGAAAATGTGTTGCCATTCCCTACTTGAATGCCAAGCAAAAGTTGCCTCCCTGTCAATTGCGTCAGTATCCGGTACAGGAACAAGATGGGTTTATTTGGTTATTTTTAGGCGATAGGAATCAAGCCCCCAATGTTCCTCGTTTTTCGGTTCCGGAATGGGATCATCTCAATTATATTGCCACAGTTTCTATCATTGATACCCAAGCCCATTATTCCTACCTCATTGAAAATTTAATGGATATGTATCATGGGCATTTACATCAAGATTGGCAGGCTTGGACAGATGCGAAATTAGAAAAAATTGACGAAACCCAACAGCAAGTTGACGGCTACTATCAGGCACAAAGTTATTATAAAATTGACAAAATTTGGTCGATTTCGCAATTGTTTTTTCCGGCGTTAAGACAACTTCATCCCGAACCATTAACGGTTAGTTATATATATCCTCATTGGGTTTCCACGCTGGGGGATGACTTCAAAATTTATTGTTTATTTTGCCCCATTCATGAAACCGCAACCCGCGCTTATTTAATCCACTTTACCTCTCTCAATGCCTTTTGGCGACTCCATAAACTGCCGATTTGGTTTCGTCGCGGCTTGAAAAATGCTTTATTTGGTTCAGCCCAACACCTTTTAGATGGGTTAGTGCGTCAAGATGTAGCAATGATTGAACAAGAACAACAAGCTTACTTAGAAAATCCCCATCAAAAAGGCTATGAATTTAATCCGGTTTTAGGAAGTGTTCAACGTTTAATTCGCAACCAAGTTAATCAATCATCTTGATTTTCATTCTAGGCATTACTAACACTAGAATCTTGAAAAACTTGAGAGAAGGAAAAGTCAGGCGCGGCTAAAACAAAGACAGTAGAGGGCAAGCCGGTCACTTTATTTTGCAACTCTTCATAATGTTGAACGAAATTCTCATCAGGGGTAGCCATTCCCAAGAAAGTAATATCGGCATTGCGAGAGGTTTCTTGCAAAATCCGATCAAAGGAGCGGCCATCAGCCACAATGACTTGGGGCATTGCACTAATCCGCGATTGGGTGAGGAGTCGGTTGAGGTTATCTCGTGCTGGGGGAACCGCATTTTGGCGATTTACCACTAATTTGATATAAATATGAGCCTCTCGCCAACGAACATCGCTGCGGAGTAAATCGGCTAACAGCAACATTAAGCCGGCATTCGCTTGCATACTGCCGCCCCACCAAATATCGATGCGACGGCGTTTGCCAAACCCGCGTTCATGGTTTTCCCGGAAGATAATCACATTCCGTTTTGCTTTATGAATCTGGGTAATCATCTGACAGTAATTGTCACGATGCTCTTTCGACTCGCTATCTCCCAGTAGAATCGTATTGGGCACAATGGGGCCTAAACCGTAAGTTTCCACAAGATGCTGTGCGCCGGCAAAGATATCGTTGGCCATTACCACACGAACCAGAGACTGCACCCCTTGCTTGTCTAAATAGTTGCGAATCCGCCGTTCCATTTGTCCTTGTTGGACTAAATCGCGGGAGCCGCTTTTGAGGACGCTCGAAACGGTAATTAAACCGCGTTTATGAATGAGAGAGTCAGCCAATTCAATGAGAGACCAACGTTTGGTCGGTGCCCCCGATAAAACTAAAATATGAGGTCGCCAGTTTTTGGGATCTTCTTCTCGGTAAGTTTGGTCAAGTTGATAAATGCCAATGCGGAGTAATGCCATCCACAGGCCGCGGCGAACATCCCCCCAACTGACCTCTAATTCACGCCGTTGCAACCACAAATAGAGGCTAATACTGATGATGGCTGCCACCACAGTCGCGATCGCGTTAATTAAAAACATGACTGCCAAACACCCGATCGCGCCCAGTAAGGAAATCATCCAATGGACTTTAAACTTGGGGCGAAAGGAGGGACTTTGTAAAAACGCCTCAATCGCGGCTGAAACATTTAAAACCATGTAGGTTGTCAGGAAAAACATGGTTAATACCGGGGCAATGAGATTCAAATCCCCAATGCAAACGGCCCCAATAACCACGGCAAGGGTTACGCTGGTTCCCACGCGCGGTTCATCGTTGGGCCCACTCCCTTTTCCTAAAAAGCGCATCCAACGGGGTAAAACCCGGTCTCTGGCTAAGGCTTGCAAAATGCGCGGTGCCCCTAAAATACTACCCAAAGCACTACTAAGAGTAGCCCCCCAAACCCCAAGCAGAATGGGAAACCCCCACCATGCCATCTCTTTCATAATAAAGCGTTCTTCCTCTAAAAGGGTGGCTGCATCGGCCCGGGTAGCGATGATAATGGGGAGAATCATGTAAATGAGATAACCGGTTCCCACTGCCGCGAGGGTTCCCACCGGGATGGCTTTGGTGGGATTTTTTAAGTCCCCCGACATATTAACCCCGGCCATAATTCCTGTGACAGCCGGGAAAAACACCGCAAACACGTTCCAGAAAGGTTCCGCCTCTGATGTGGTTGCCCCCCAAGGTTCAATTTGGGTGGGTTCCAGTCCCTGACCAAAAAAGAACGATAGCAAAGAAAGCGCGATCGCGCCCATAATAATATATTGCACTTTCGTGGCGACATCGGCAGAGGTCAAGGCAACCACAGCGACTAAGACGGTTACAATCAAGGCCACATACAACTGATCTAACTGGGGAAACTGATTCACCACACTTTCGGCAAACCCCAAGGTATAAAGGGCCACCGATAGCGCCTGGGCAAAATAAAGGGGAATCCCGACAGCGCCGCCGCTTTCAATGCCGAGGGAACGGCTAATCATATAATAGGCCCCACCCCCACGCACCAGTCGATCCGTTGCAATTTCGGAAATGGAGAGGGCCGTGATAAAAGTAATTAACGTGGAAAGGGTGACAATGATTAACGTTCCCAAAAGTCCAACATTGCCAACGATCCAGCCAAATCGCAGATACATGATGACCCCTAAAATGGTCAGGATAGAAGGGGTATAAACGCCGCCAAATGTCCCCATTTTTTTGCGGGTTGCAGGAGAAGTGGTTGATTGTTCTCGATTGGGAAAAGGGAGTTTAAACATCGCGACTGAATTGATAATTGATCAGGGATAATTGATAATTAGGGAGAAAGGGAGTAGGGGATTTGAGATGATATTGTCGGAATATTCCATAGAATGTCTCCAGTTAGAGATGACGCCCTCACTCATAGAAGGCCCCTGCTCTAACCGTTGATCAATGTTTAAATTCCCCATTTTGACAAAGAAGCAGTAATAAGTAACACAATCATTATGCCGGAGTCCCAGGGAAAAGCGACCCCCGCCTATATGAAAAACGCGGATTATCACCAACTTGATCAGGATGAACTTACCCCCATGATGCAACATTACATCCAGGTCAAGGAACAATATCCTAATGCCCTGTTGTTGTATCGGGTAGGAGACTTTTTCGAATGCTTTTTTCAAGATGCGGTCACCGTTGCCCGCGAATTAGAATTAGTCTTAACCAGTAAAGAAGGGGGCAAAGAAATTGGTCGGGTCCCCATGACTGGGGTTCCTCATCACGCTTTGGATCGCTATACGGCACTGTTAGTGGAAAAAGGCTTCGCGATCGCGGTTTGCGATCAAGTGGAAGATGCCGCCGAAGCTGCTGCCCAAAAGCGCATGGTGGAACGGAAAATCACCAAACTCCTCACCCCAGGCACTTTAACGGAAGAAGGCATGCTTCATGCCCGGCGCAATAATTTCCTCGCCGCCCTGGTTATTGCTGGCAATCATTGGGGCTTAGCCTATACTGATATCTCCACAGGAGAATTTTATACCACCCAATCCCAAGACTTAGAAACGCTTTCCCTAGAACTGCTGCGCCTTCATCCCTCAGAAATTCTGATTCCCACCAATGCCCCTGATATTGGCAGTATGTTGCGCCCAGGAGAAACGTCCGAGAGTATTCCCGAATTTCTCCCCGATCAATTCTGTTATACCCTACGTTCCCAAAGCCAATTTAGCAATGCCGAAGCCAGAAACCGGCTTTTAGAATACTTTCGGGTCAGTTCCCTGGAGGGAATGGGCTGTGAAGAACTGCCCCTCGGCGTGCGCGCAGCGGGAGGACTCGTCTTCTACATTGAAGAAACCCAAAAAGCCCATCAAGTTCCGCTACAAACCCTCAAAACTTACACCATTACCGATTATCTGATCCTTGATCAGCAAACTCGCCGCAACTTAGAACTGGTGCAAACGGTTCGCGACGGCACCTATCATGGGTCTTTGCTTTGGGCATTAGATTGTACCTGTACGGCAATGGGAGGACGCACCCTGCGACGTTGGCTGCTGCAACCGCTATTAGACCGAAATGGCATCACTGCCCGTCAAGACACCATTGCCGAACTCATTGATGAAACCAATCTGCGCCATGAGTTGCGTCAACTATTGCAAGACGTTTATGATTTAGAACGACTCAGCGGCAGGGCAGGGGCTGGTACGGCTAACGCAAGAGACTTAAAAGGATTAGCGCAATCCTTGCTGCGGCTAACCGAATTAGCCAAGTTAGCCCAACGGGGAAATTCTCCCTTTATGCGGGCGTTACAATCGGTTCCCCCAGAACTGGAACAATTGGGCGAGAAAATTTTAGGGTCGCTGGTGGAGTCGCCACCGCAACATATCGGTGAAGGGGGATTAATTCGTCCTGGGGTCGATGAACAACTGGATCAAATGCAAGCCACCCTAGAAGACGACAAAGAGTGGTTAGCCCATTTAGAAAGCAGTGAACGCGAACGAACCGGGATTGCAAAACTTAAAGTCGGCTATAATAAAACCTTTGGCTATTATCTCAGCATCCCCCGCAGTAAAGCGAATCTTGCCCCAGGAGATTATACCCGCAAGCAAACCTTAACCAACGAAGAACGGTACATTACCTCGGAACTGAAAGAACGGGAAACCCGTATTTTAACGGCAAAAGAAGACTTAAACCGACTGGAATACGAAATTTTTGTTGCCCTGCGCAGTGAAGTCGGAGAACACGCGCAACAGATTCGGAATATGGCACGGGCGGTGGCAGCTATCGATGTGTTGGCAGGATTGGCAGAACTCGCCGTCTGTTATGACTATTGTCGCCCAGAAATCGTTGAAGGACGCTGTTTAAAAATTCGGCAAGGGAGACATCCGGTGGTTGAACAAACCTTGCCGCCAGGCTTTTTTGTCCCCAACTCTGCCCAAATGGGCTATGATGAGCAAAGCGATAATCCCGATTTAATTATTCTTACCGGTCCCAATGCCAGCGGTAAAAGTTGTTATTTGCGACAAGTGGGATTAATCCAATTAATGGCGCAAATCGGCAGTTTTGTTCCGGCACAGTCAGCGCAATTAGGGATCTGCGATCGCGTGTTTACCCGAGTGGGTGCTGTGGATGATCTGGCCACCGGGCAATCTACTTTCATGGTGGAAATGAATGAAACGGCGAATATTCTTAACCATGCCACTTCTCATTCCCTAATCCTACTCGATGAAATTGGCCGGGGAACCGCAACTTTTGATGGTCTTTCCATTGCTTGGGCAGTGGCTGAATACCTTGCCACAGAAATTCAAGCCCGTACCATTTTTGCCACGCACTATCATGAGTTGAACGAACTCGCTTCCATTCTCTCCAACGTGGCGAACTATCAAGTGACGGTGAAAGAAGTAGAAAACGAAATTATCTTCCTCCATCAAGTACAACCCGGCGGCGCTGATCGCTCTTATGGCATCGAAGCGGGGCGTTTGGCAGGACTGCCGCCAACTGTCATTTCTCGCGCCCAGCAAGTGATGGGACAAATTGAAAAACACAGTAAAATTGGTTTGGGATTAAGAAAAGGCATTATTCAAAAGATGAAAGATGAGGAAACCAGAATTGATCAACTCGATATTTTTGAGGCTTAAGCTGCAATCCGGGTTTCGCGATTCGGGGTGAAAAAACAACATTCCCCCACATGAATCATGCAGGGGAGTTGTGTTACGCTTTCAGGCGAGACAACTTGCTTTTAAAGTAACTGGCAACCTAGTAGAGTTCTTCTTCTTGGTGAGTGATGATTGTGCAGTCGGAAGCAGGATAAGCGACACAAGTCAGAACATAACCAGCTTCGATTTGATCATCATCTAAGAAGGATTGGTCAGATTGATCAACTTCACCGGATTGCAGTTTACCGGCGCAAGTGGAGCAAGCGCCAGCACGGCAGGAATAGGGAAGATCAATGCCTTCTTCTTCTGCAACGTCAAGAATGTATTCATCATCTGGAACTTCAATCGTTTCGTTGAGTCCCATTTCTTCGTTAATTAAGGTTACCTGGTAATCTGCCATATTTTAGTTTCTCCTTTATAACAGCAATAATTTGGCTTTGATTTAATACCGCCTCATTTCTGATACTAAGAGATAATGTCTCATTGTACAGGGAGCATTAGAAATGAGAGAATTAATCTTTTGTTAAATAAGTAAAACTTATATACCTTTCTTAGGTTAGAGTATTAATGGAATAAATAGCTAAAAGTTGTCAATAAGCTGTATGGTGAGGGTTGCGACATTTGGAAAGGACTATAATCCCTCGTAAGAATGCTCTTAAATTAGGATTAGTTATAATTATATTTAATTCAGATTTATAGATAGATTAATGGGCTTAAAAGCACGACTACAAGAGCATTTACAACAAATCGTGCGCGATCGTCATCCTTATTTTAGTAGTGGAGGACACTTCTACGTTCAGCAATATATTCGGGAACAATTGCAACAGTGGGGAACGCTAGAAACCCATCAATTTTCCTTTCAAGGGGAAACCCACAATAACTATATCCTCAATCTTGGGGCAAGCAACCCCACCAATCAACCGCCGATTTTATTAGCTGCGCATTATGATGGCGTACCCGGAACACCCGGTGCTGATGATAATGCCACAGGCGTAGCAGTGTTATTAGAATTAATTCGAGAATTTGCCAATACGCCCCTTGCCATCCCTTTACGATTTATTGCCTTTGATTTAGAAGAATATGGCATGGTTGGCAGTGAAATTTACGCCCAACAATTGAAGGAAAAAAATGAAAAAGTTCGCCTCATGTTTTCGTTAGAAATGTTAGGGTATTGCTGTCAAGAAGCTGATTCTCAAACTTATCCCCCAGGGCTGGAACGATTCTATCCCGATCAAGGAAACTTTATTGCTTTTATTGGGAATTTCAACACAACTGTTGAAACGAGATTTTTTAGTCGGCAAATGCGACATAGTGGAACGCCAAGTGAGTGGTTATCCGTTCCATTTTCCGGTACAATGTTGCCTGAAACTCGCCTGAGCGATCATTCCCCCTTTTGGGATGAAGGTTATAAAGCAATCATGGTAACGGATACCTCTTTTTTGCGGAATCCTCATTATCATCAACCTAGTGATAGAATTGAAACTTTAGATTTAGACTTTTTAACTGGCGTTTGTCAAGGTTTAATCGCTGGCCTAAAAGCCTTTGTTGAAAAATCATAAACTTAAAATCATTCTTGTATTTTTTCATTATTTCAAATGAAATCGGTATTTGAGTATTTTTTCGACTTGATTTAAAAACAACAAGACGAACTAGAAATCAATAACCAATAACAAATGACTAATGAC
>JBDGQV010000127.1:35697-53723 GCA_042218725.1 Halothece sp.
AATGACCAATGACTAATCACTAATTCGAACCGATGTATAAAAAAATCCTTCGTCCAATTTTCTTTTCTAATCAAGTTGATCCAGAATGGTTGCATCAACGTCTCCTTAGTTTTCTCATTTGGTTAGAAAAAAATCAAAAAAACTTCCCTGCCAATTGGATTTTAGATAAAATCTCTACGCAATATCGCTACCAAGAACCCAGACTCTCGCAAACCCTTTGGGGAATTACGTTTCCCAATCCGCTAGGATTAGCTGCCGGATTTGATAAAAATGGGGTGGCAGCGAGTATGTGGCATCACTTTGGGTTTGGTTTTGCAGAGTTGGGAACAGTGACGAAATATCCCCAACCCGGAAATCGGCAACCTCGCTTATTTCGTTTGCCAGACGATGAAGCGGCGTTAAATCGGATGGGATTTAATAATCAAGGGAGTCAAGTGGTTGCCAAATGTTTAGAACAACAAGCAGACAGCTGGGGTGAAATCCCTTGGGGGATGAATTTAGGCAAATCGAAAATTACCCCTCTAGAAGAAGCCCCGAAAGATTATGTCACTAGTTTTTTACGGTTAAGACAATGGGGCGATTATTTTGTGATCAATGTGAGTTCCCCCAATACCCCTGGGTTGCGATCGCTGCAGGAGAGTTCTCAGTTAAAGTTGATTCTAGAAGCCATACAAGAGTCCAATTCCGAACAGAAACCCATTCTTGTGAAAATTGCCCCTGACTTAAGTTGGGATGCCATTCGGGATGTGTTGACAATTGCTAATAACTATCAATTATCTGGTGTGATCGCGACTAATACAACCACCTCACGGGAAGGACTTAACACCAAAGTCATTCAGAAAACCGGCAACCCCATTATCGAAGAAGCAGGGGGAATTAGCGGGAAGCCGCTGCGCGATCGCGCCACAGAAGTCATTCGCTTGATCTATGAGGAAACTCAAGGCAAGTTGCCCATTATTGGCGTTGGCGGCATTTTTACGGCTGAGGATGCCTGGGAAAAAATTACCGCCGGTGCTAGTTTGCTACAAGTTTACACCGGCTGGATTTATGAGGGACCGCTGATGGCGCGACAGGTACTAACTGGATTATCCCAAAAACTTGATGAAGAAGGGCTTTCTCATTTATCAGAAGCAGTCGGCATCGCTCACCATCGCTAGTCACTTCTAACCATTGCCATCGCGATTACTTGTTGCCCGAAGAGACTAATTGTTTTTCCGGGAGTTGCCTATATTGGGCCACAATTCTCCGAAATTCCTCTCCTTCAATGGTTTCTTCATAAAGGATGCGATCCACTAAATGATCGATTAAATCTCGATTTTCCCGAATCAGTTGCCGTGCCTTTTCATAACACCGCAACGCGATCGCGCGCACTTGTTCATCAATTTTAGTCGCCACTTCCTCGGAATATTCATTGTGATTATTCATATCGCCGCCGCCTAAAAAGACTGGGTCATTTTGGCTTTCTAGCGCTAAGGGGCCTAGATCCGACATGCCGTAGCGGGTGACCATTTCCCGTGCCAAATTAGCGACCACTCTTAAATCATTGCTGGCACCAGCAGTCACTTCCGCATCCCCAAAAATTTCTTTTTCAGCCGCGCGGCCGCCTAAAGTAATGGTGATGCGATCAATCAACCAAGCCCGAGAGTATAACCCACTATCGACCATATCTTCATCGAAGCTTTGTTGGGCAAAACCGCCCACACCGCCGGAACGAGGAATAATCGTAACCTTATTTAAAGGATCGGAATGTTCCAGTAAAGTCATTAATAGGGCATGCCCCACTTCATGGTAAGCAATCAGGCGTTTTTTCTTACTATCTAACAGGGGACTTAAACTCAACCCAATGGTAATGCGATCTAAGGCATCGTCAATTTCTAGAGGAGTAATTATGGGCTTGAAACGGCGAGCAGTCAAAATTGCCGCCTCATTCAAGATATTGGCTAAATCGGCCCCAGATAATCCTGGCGTTCGCCGGGCCAGGGTTTCTAGAGAGACTTCTTCCGCCAATTTTTTGTTTTGAGCATGAACTTGCAAGATTCCTAGACGGCCATTGTAGCTTGGCAAATCCACAGTTACTTGCCGATCAAAGCGTCCGGGACGCATTAAAGCCTCATCCAAAACATCTGCCCGGTTTGTCGCGGCAATAACAATGACGCCTGTATTCTCTTCAAACCCGTCCATTTCAGTTAACAATTGATTGAGGGTTTGTTCGCGTTCATCATTGCCGCCGCCGAGACCAGCACCCCGTTTGCGCCCAACTGCATCAATTTCATCAATAAAAATCAAACAGGGCGCATTTTCTTTGGCTTTTTTGAATAAGTCTCTAACCCGAGAGGCACCAACCCCAACAAACATTTCCACAAATTCTGACCCGGAAATGCTATAGAAGGGAACCCCGGCTTCTCCTGAGACTGCTTTGGCCAATAAGGTTTTTCCCGTTCCGGGAGAACCGACAAGCAAGACTCCTTTGGGAATTTTGGCGCCAACTGCCGTAAAGCGTTCCGTTTCTTTGAGGAAGGTCACCACTTCTTGCAGTTCTTCCTTGGCTTCATCGATTCCCGCTACATCATCAAATTTAACGCCAGTCTCATCTTCCACCTGATAGCGAGCGCGAGATTTCCCAAAACTCATGGCTTGCCCTGAGGCTTTCGCAGAACGACGGATGATAATTGCCAGTCCTGCCACTAACAATAAAATCAGTGCCCCATTGGCAATAATGCCTATGATTTGGGCATTATCATTGGAAGTTTTCACTGCTAGAGTAATGTTATTTTCTCGCAACCGACTAATCAGTTCACTTTGATCGTTAAATAACTGGACTTCCCGCTCGACCGTTTCTCCATTATTGTTAACGACTTTAACCGTAGCGGTATCGGTACGAGAATCAATGGTTACCTTATCCACTTCTCCCTGCTCGATTTTTTCCAGAAAATCACTGTAACTGAACTTCTTGGATTTATCTTGTGCCAGAGTGGGTGAAGCCGGGAAAAAGCTTTGCAGTACCATCCAACCGGCAGCCAGGGGAAGACAGTAGCGAGATAGAGGATTGCGTCGGATTCGAGAGCCAAGTAAATTATTCATTTTCGTTGATGTCGGGTGCTGGAATGTCACGATGAATGAAGGGAAAAATGTTCAGGAAACAATTTCGGAGATGAATCTTTCCCTTGATTCTAGTTTAAGTAAAATTAAACACGTTCGCTGGGAACGCTTTTCTCTTGATTATCAGATAATCTTAATTAATGACCGCTTAGATGGATAACAATTTCTCGATTTTGGTCACGGGTGCGATGTTCCCAAACATAGATTCCTTGCCAAGTTCCTAACATTAATTGTCCGCGATCAATGGGAATTTGTTCCGAAGTTTTGGTGAGCGCCGAGCGAATATGGGCTGGCATATCATCCGGTCCTTCTGCATTATGGACATAAAGACTCATATCTTCCGGAACAAGTTTTTTAAAGAAGTTGGATAAATCGCTTAAAACATCCGGATCTGCATTTTCTTGAATCAATAAACTCGCTGAAGTATGACGGATAAAAACCGTGCATAATCCCCTTTCTATACCGGATTGAGCAACAATTGATTCTACTTTTGAAGTAATTTTATGTAATGATTTCCCAGTCGTTTTGACTGTTATTGTTTTTTGATGGTGATTCATAAATAGAAAATTTATTCCTCTTCTTTATTATTATCCTCTTCTTCATGATTGTTATTTTGCCAAGGCGAATCATAATTGCGCCAAGGCAGAATTGGATTATTTGGTAAATTTTCAGTTAAAACGGTAACATTATCCATATCAGGATCAGGAAGTTTAAATCCTTCTTCTTGATTTTTATCAAACTCTTGTTCAGAAGAATAATCCTCCTGATTTTGATAATTTTTGTCCGATTTAGTACTCATAGCTAAAACTCAGGAATATCAAAATTAGAACTATAGTAAAGTGAGAAAACGTGAAACATAATGATTACTACAATTCCAAAGGTTGAATAGGCAGCATAGGTTAATGATTTTGATTTATCGTCTAGTCTTTGCTTATTTACATTATAAGTCTCTACCAGGTTGACAATCATCTGTAGTTGATAGTTGGTTTTTGACAGATTAAGATAACGTTCCACAACTTCTACATTTCCCAAATTTGGGGTCACTGCTACTTGACGCGGTAAAAAAGCACTCAACAATAAAGCAAATGTGATCATAAAACCAACCATTTCCGCAACACTGAAAATACTGGGAATTAAAATCAGTTTGGAAATGGCAAGGGCAATCAGTAAACCGCCGCTATTCACTGCAAATAGAATGTTTAGCTTGGTGGTTAACAATTGACTTTGTTGGTGTTGCTGTTCAATCACCCGCCGAATATCTTCTAAAGCCAATCCGATTGTTGCTGGGTCGCTTTGAGAAGACTGATCCGATTGTTGATTTTTCTGTTGATCGGTTTGTGTTTTGTTCGGTAAGGCTTTGGTTACCGATTCTGGAAGTTCTTGTGAAACCGTAGTAGAGTCAGACATTGCGCTTGTCATGGGAATTGTAAATTAATTTTTAACGCTAGCAAAATAATCGACAATCGTCCTGGCAATTGTTTCTGTTCCATCAGTCGCCACTGCTTCCTCACTGCGAGGCGGTTGGGGAGATTCTTTTAAAAATTCCCAATCTCCTTCAAAGAAGGTTGTCGGAGAGAGAATTTGATGATACCCATAATTTTCAATGCCCTTTAATAACAATGGCGACTCAGCAAACCTTTCCCGACGCAGAGAGACAATGGCCACTCCCACACGCAAAGCTTCAGAAAACGTACTGTATCCCGGTTTGGAAATCACTCGTCCGGCAATAGGCATTAAATCAAGAGGACGATAGTTGTGATCGCTGATTTTAAGCAAGTTGGGATAATCCGGGGCTTGCTGATCAAAGGTAATAAATTGCCAGTCTGTAAAATATTGTAAATTTTGATAAGGGATTTTGTGTAATCCTAGACCGCCAAATGAGAGAAGCACAGTTTTTTCTTTGGGTTTAGTCAGATTAAACTGTTGCCGAATTTCTTCATCACTCCATTGAGGAACTCCTCCCGTTAATCCCACATCGGTAATGTTGGGAAAGGCATTCATGGGTTCATACATGGGAAGACGAAATGTCCGATCGCTGTTGGCATAGCCCTCACTCATCCAATCGGCAAGGGGGATAAACTCTCCTCCCCAATCGCGGTAAATAAAATCCCAACCAAAATTGCTAATTGACCAACAAGGTACTCCTGCTTGTTTGGCGATTTTCCCGGCTAAGGCAGGAATATCGGCAATCACTAAACTCGCCCCTTGCTTGGCGATAAAATCCGCCTCTTCTTGAATAATTTGATCTTCGTTGTCTCTCAGGTTTTCTAATTCCTGTTGGGTTGCTTCTAAATCCATCTGGATGCTGTCGCTTTGCACGACTCCCACATCCAAGGCGCGATCGCGCTGTAAAAACTCTCCTGAGACATAAGATTTGAGCAACCATTGAGGAACTTTTGTTACGAAGATTGGCAACAATTCCGGCAGTAGGGCTTGGGCAGCCGCAGCAACTGAGGCGGCACGCACGGCATGACCAAATCCGTGACTGGTAATGGCAACATAAAGAACAGGACGCGACATAAAACAAGACCGTGTGAATAATGGATCACTATTAATTTAACTGCTTTTTCTGTCCTGTTAGAAGTCCAATTTATTGATTCCCTTGATTTACCCAGTAATGGAGATCCGCGATCGCGCTTGTGATTTCCTCATCTGCATTAACTGGCTGTAAATCTGTCACTAATACGGGAAAAACATCTTCTAATTCCCCTTCTCGATACAACACTTGCAATTGCACCTGCGATCCCGCATCTTCTGAATCCGGGTCCATGCCAATTACTTCCACTGTTTCGTTTTCCCACAAGGCTTGGAATGGAAAATTTAGCTTATTTTCCAAATAGTAATACCAACACAACGCCTGTTCTTCTGGGGTATAAGCATCCACAAATACCTCTCGACTAATCCGTTCTTCTCTTGCTGGATCTGATTTTGTATTAGCCATTTTTTGTCGAAATTGCCGTTAATTATTCCCTAAGAAATTCGCTAAAGTAAAACTAATCTAATTCCTTATTAAAGATTTTTCTTTCTGCTAAATACCTAATGACTTGTTCGGCACTCATCAGACGTTTGAGGATAACTTGACCAATTGAACTAGCAGCATTTTCATCTTGATTGGGCGCTAAAACTTCTACCATTAATACATCGTCTTCGACTTCATATAAGATAAATTTTTCCTCGTTTTCAATTAAACAAATGGGCAAGGCTTGCAAATAAGGCTGTCTCCTTCGAGCATTACTATCCCAAAGTCCGCCAAATTCCCAAATTCGACCAATTTTCCACCCTTCGGTTAAGAAAAAATATTTCATGCTTATCTAAGTACTTAACTGCGCGCGATCGCGTTCATAAAATAAGTTTTATAATTATTCCACTAAGCGAATAAACTTTTTCTTTCCAACTTGTAAAGTCTTGCCAACTAATTCTTCTTTTGTATTAAATTCAGCATTGATATCGGTGATTTTTTCGCCATCTAAGCGCACAGCACCTCCTTTAATTTGTCGGCGTCCTTCACCGCTACTTTGACATAAGCCGCTGACATTTAAAATGTAAAAGAGTTTCACTGGAAATTCCATTTCTGAGAGACTGTATTCTGGAACAGCTTGTGCTTCCCCAGCTTGTCCAGACACCAAACTTAAGGCTGATTTTTGGGCTTGTTCAGCGACTTGTTTGCCATGATAGTGACTGGTCACTTCCAAGCCTAATAATTTTTGGCACTCGCGGGGATTTTCCGGTAAATTATCTAGCGGTAAATTGGTTAGGAGTTCAAAATAATTTCGAATCTGATCATCGGGGACTTTTTCTAATTTGGAATACATACTCAAGGCATCTTCTTTTAATTTCACATAATTATTCAGAGATTTCGACATTTTCTGGACGCCATCGGTGCCAATTAAAATCGGCATTAATAACCCAAACTGAGGCCGTTTATTAAAGTAGCGTTGCAAGTCTCTTCCCACGGCAATATTAAATTTTTGATCCGTTCCCCCTAATTCCACATCTGCTTCCACTGCAACAGAATCATAGCCCTGCATCAGCGGATACATAAACTCATGAAGATAAATCGGTTGATCGTTTTCGTAGCGTTCCGCAAAGCCTTCTTTGGCTAACATTTGTCCCACAGTCATTGTGGCTAATAATTCCAAAATTTGCGTTAAATCTAACCCTTTTAACCATTCCGAGTTGTAGCGAATTTCCAATCGACCGGGTGTTTCAAAATCAAGAATGGGACGCAATTGATCCAGATACGTTTTGGCATTGGCTTCAACTTCTTGAGGAGTTAAATGTTTTCTGACTTCTGATTTGCCAGTGGGATCGCCAATTTGGGCAGTAAAATCGCCAATAATTAAAACTGCCGTATGCCCCGCATCCTGAAAGGCGCGAAGTTTACGAACCGGAATGCTATGCCCCAAATGAATATCGGTTCCGGTGGGATCAATGCCTAATTTTACTCGCAGGGCGCGATCGCTGTGGAGGAGACGCTGTTCTAAATTTTCGTCAGGATTGTCTGATTCAGGCTGATTAGGGAAAATTTCAGTGGTACCGCGATAAAGCCAATTAAAATCTGAAGACATGGAAGTTTTGTCAAGTTGATAAGATTGCCGTTTGCTTATTTTAAAGAAAATCAGGGAAAATATAGCAAGGAAAGCGCGATCAAATCAAAGATAGGGTGACCCTTTGGGTCAATCGAAGGGTAAAATGGAATGCTGATTGAGACAAGCCAAGGACTTGCGATCAATGATTTCTACCAACGACTTTAGAACGGGTTTAACCATCGAATTAGAAGGAACAGTCTGGCGTGTTGTAGAGTTTCTTCACGTCAAGCCTGGTAAAGGATCAGCGTTTGTGCGGACAAAATTAAGACATGTCCAAAGCGGCAACGTTGTGGAACGAACCTTTCGGGCTGGCGAAACAGTTCCCCAAGCCACCCTGGAAAAACGGACAATGCAACACATTTATCAACAAGGGGAAGATTTGGTTTTCATGGATATGGAATCCTTTGAAGAAGTTCCCATTTCCCCTGATCAAATCGGCGATCGCGCGAAGTACATCAATGAAGGCATGGAAGTCAGTGCCATTTATTGGGAAGGCAACCTTTTAGAGGTGGAAGTGCCTAATACAGTTGTCTTAGAGGTCACTGAAACCGATCCCGGCGTTAAAGGAGACACGGCTACCGGCGGCAGTAAACCGGCGACAGTGGAAACAGGAGCACAAGTCATGGTTCCTCTGTTTATTTCTGTGGGCGAACGGATTAAAATTGATACCCGTAATGACACTTATGTTGGTCGTGAATAATCAGGATTTGTTTCACGCTAGCTCACTTGGGAAAATAAGATGACAACTGTTGAATAGGATATATGATTGGTGTCAATAGACTTTAAAGAAATTCGCGAACTCCTAAATGCCATCTCTCAGGCAGATATTGCGGAATTCAGCCTCAAAAGCGAGCAGTTTGAGCTTACTGTTCGCAAAGGGGTATCGAATGTTTCTACCGAAACTGTCGTTCAATCGAGTTCTCAACAACCGCAACCGCAACCGCAACCGCAACCAGCAACTGCTGAAAGTTCCTCTTCCCAAGAGGCAACCAGTACGCCTCCACCCGATCAAAGTGAATGGGAAGAGATTACCTCTCCGATTGTTGGAACGTTTTATGAAGCACCAGCGCCTGGAGAAGCTCCTTTTGTAAAAGTCGGCGATCACATCCAGGCGAATCAAACCGTTTGCATTGTGGAAGCCATGAAAATTATGAATGAAATTGAAGCTGAAGTATCAGGACAAGTGATGGAAATCACTGCTAAAAATGGGGAACCTGTGGAATATGGGCAGACCCTCATGCGAATTAAGCCAGATCAATGATTAAAGTTGATAATTGGCTTTAAACTTCTCTCGGGTTAGGGGTTGAGGAATATAAAGTCCTTCTCCCCCTAAATATTCCAACGGTTGACCTTGGACTTCCAACCACACTTTGGCTTCTTGATCAAGGCTTGTGGCAGTGTATACAACTTGTCCCACACGACCCATCATCGAAGTACTTCCTCCACCGGAAACAAACTCCTGGGAAAGGTCAATATGAATGCCATCCTGTTGGAAAGTGACGCTGCGCAGTTTGGTGCCTTTGGGAATGGTACTGGTATAGTTAGGTTTCTGAACATTTCCTTCTAAGAGGCGTTCAAGGGCTTTTTCCACCGCAACATTCGGCTGCTGAGATCCTTCAATCCCCATTGATGTTGCCGCTAAATCCAGCTGATTATTGGTGACTTTCAACCAATAGATTTTTGCTTGTATTTCTTTTGGATTATTTTTGCCAGGATCTTGCGAATTTGGTTGTAAGAATTCGGGAACCCAGGGAGGTGCTTGTTCCCCCTTAATCGTGGTCCAAGCCCACCATGCAGCGACACCGCCTGCGATGATGAGGACACTAGAAACGCCAGCAATTAATCCCGTTGAAAACTGATAACCTTTTTTTTGCTGTTCCATAGTAACCTTTTAGCCAATGGGTAGTTCATTAAGGAGGAATAAGAGAAAGAACTGTTCTGGGAAAGTCTTCCTTACTTGCTTGCAGCTTGACTTGCAATCGGTACAAACGCTGCTAATTTTACCTCATTTTTTTTCTATCTTTAATTGTAAGAGTGTTCATTAAATCTTGAGTTTGTTTCCAGGAGGTCAATAAAAGCACAAGCTAATTTTTGGCCTAAGTGCTCTGACTCAGGCCAATTATCTAGGTTCCCGATCAACTATGAAATTGATCAAGGTCAATCCCTTTGTTAATTTCACTATCTTCCAGAGCTAAGCCCATATTAAAGTTTTGGCGTTTCTGCCTGTGATTGTCGCAAAGGCTGTATCGTTAAATGAGCATTGCTCAGAACATGGCAAATGGGAACGTAATAATTTGTAATTGGGACAATAACAACCGAGAAATTGCCTTACTATTGAGCAAAGCAGGGTTAGCAATGTGGCGTTTTTCCTGCTTGGATGACGTTCTGAAAAGTGAATTAGGCCCCCTTGTCAACTGATTGATAATTCGCTTGTTGGGAACTAGGTTCCTCCTGTTCCATGGCTTCGGCAGTAGAAGCTTTGCTGGCTTGGGCTAAATAAATTCCTGTCAATACCACTGCAAATCCTAACCACGTGGTGAGAGTAAGGTGTTCCAAAAAAATAAACCAGGCTAAAATCGCGCTCACAATTGGTTCTAACAGGAGAAACAGGGAAACAAAACTTGAGGAAAAGATATTCATACTATCGGCAACTAAACGTTGCCCTAAGCCTTCGCTGATTAAACCTAAACCAATGACCGCCAACAAAGCTGTTTGTGTGGTGGGGAAAAGTTGACCTTCCGCGAGTAACGTAATCGGAACTAAAATGACACTGCCAACAGCGCAACGCCAAAGGAGAATGGTAGTGGCTGAAAAGCGCAATCGCAGTTGTTCCACAATTAAGAAATATGTGCCTAGAAAAACTGCTGAGAATAAGGCATAAAGATCTCCAATTAAAGACCCTTCCGCTGCCCCGCTTAAATCTTCAATGCCGAGGGTAATTGCCCCAGCAACAGCAATGGTCATTCCAACCAAAAACTTAGAATCAAATGTTTTTCCCAGAAGAAGCCAACTTCCCAATGTGGTGAAGATGGGAGTCAGATTATTCAGCAACACACTTTTTGCCACCGTCGTATATTGCAGAGAAATTGCCCATAAAACCAGGGAAATGGTCGCGATCGTGCCTACTGATCCCAATAATATCCATTGTTTGCCTGTAATTGGAGATGCTTCTTCCTGCTTCTTTGTTGCGGAGAAAGTTTCTGTGATGAATCGCCCAGTGCCAAAACAAATAAAAAAAACAAATAGACGATTAAAAACAGTTCCATTCGGCCCCAATTCCGTTTCACTGAGGCGGATAAAAATGGGCGCAAAGGAAACTGCTAGTAGTGCCAAACCCAGCATCAGAAACGCGATGAGGAAAGGACGACTAATTTTAGGCAATGGCATAAATTTTTCTGGCATAATCATTCTATTACTCAGTTAGACAGGGGAGTTCCCTTATCAAGTCCCACCAGCGTTATCTTTGCTGAATTTAGGGAAAGCAAACAGTGTAATAGAGTACAGAATGTCAATTCTGGGCAAATGGATCAGTAATATTGCAGAAAAAAATCAAACCAGCAGTTTGTGAAAAGACAGCGACAACATTAACATACTGTTACTGAGTTGATTGGATCTGCCTGATTAGGGGGATAACTGTTGTTAAAACCAGTCAGTGATTGCCTAAGTCTCAATGGATTAGGAAAAGTGAAGTGTCACTCAACCTTACTTTTTCCTAGATTTTGGCAGATGTTGCAATATTTAAAATTTTTCCTTTCTTCTTGATACACTTCTTAACAATTTCCCTAATGAACCCCGAAACGTTTTACTCTAAAAGCTGACCCATGTCTTATATACAGATGTTTTCTCAAACGTCTTTACCGATATGATGCTTTTGGGTGATAAGAATATAGGTAAATCGTTCATCGTCATGAAAGCTAGGGAGCAAACTGCTAAAACGACACAAACCTTAAATATATGATGCCATTTGAGAAAAAACGCTTATAATCTCAATATTTGCCCTCAATTCTAAAAATGACGAACGATTTTTCCCATTATCATCCTTGGCGAATGTTTAAGACAGTAACTGTTGTGACAGGAGATAGGTAAAAACAATGATTAGTGCCTCCGGTGGAAGTTCAGTCGCACGTCCTCAACTTTACCGAACGGTTCCTCTTTCCAAGTTGTCCCAAGCCGAACAGCAAGACCGCTATTTGGAACGGGGCGAATTGAAAGAACTGGATACCTTTTTCCAGTTAGGAACCCAACGCATTGAAATTGCTCAAGTGATTACTCGCAATTCAGAATTAATTGTCTCTCGCGCAGCGAATCGCATTTTTACTGGCGGTTCACCCATGGCTTATTTAGAAAAGCCGCGGGAAGAAGCCCCAGCGATGGTGAGTGCTGGAGGAGACGAAACAGATGTTCGTCGCCAAATGGAACTGGGTACCGTCAGCTATGTAGAAAGCGGCGGCGGCTTGTTAGAAGGCATTCGTTCACTGTTTAGCGCCTCCGGCAGCAGCGTGGCCACACCGCCTGGATTCCGCCCCATTAACGTATCCCGTTATGGTCCCAAAAATATGCAGAAGTCATTGCGGGACTTATCCTGGATGTTACGGTACCTGACTTACGCGATCGTCGCCGGCGATCCCAACATCATCACCGTTAATGTGCGTGGCTTGCGGGAAGTAATTGAAAATGCTTGCTCTAGTGATGCTACCCTGGTTGCCCTTGGAGAAATGCAAGCGGCCGCGCTGGGGTACTTTAAGCAAGATGAAAATGCACGGGCCACGGTTGAACAATATTTCAAAGTCCTCATTGAGGAATTCAAAGCACCGACGCCCTCTAATAAAGTCCGGCAACGTCCCAGCGGCGATCAGCAAGGGTTAGAACTGCCTCAAAGCTACTTTAATGCGGCAGAAGGCCGTCCCAAATATGCGATGAAGCCAGGACTATCCACCTTTGAAAAACAAGCGGTAGTCAAAGCAGCTTATCGTCAAGTATTTGAACGGGATATTACCCGAGCTTATAGTCTTTCTATTTCTGACCTAGAATCCAAGGTCAAAAATTGCGAAATTTCGATGAAAGAGTTTATTCGTCGCTTGGGTAAATCGCCGCTGTATCGCAAACAGTTCTATGAACCCTATATTAATAGCCGCGCCTTAGAACTGGCCTTCCGCCACTTTTTAGGACGGGGTCCTTCTTCTCGCGAAGAAGTGCAAACCTATTTCTCCATTGTTTCTGATGGCGGATTGCCAGCTTTAGTGGACGCTTTAGTCGATAGCAAAGAATACTCGGACTATTTTGGCGAGGAAACGGTTCCCTATATTCGCGGCTTGGGAGAAGAAGCCCAAGAATGTCGCAACTGGGGAATGCAACAAGATCTGTTTAACTACAGTGCGCCTTTCCGCAAAGTCCCGCAATTTATCACCACCTACGCGCAATATAAACGTCCTTTAGCGGATCAACACCCCTATGGCACAGGAAACGATCCCCTCGAAATTCAGTTTGGTGCCATTTTCCCCAAAGAAACGCGCAATCCCAGTACCAGTCCCGCGCCCTTTAGCAAAGATACTCGTCGGATTTTAATTAATCGCGGCCCGGCAACTTATAACCAAACTGGCAACCCGCAAGCGCGCGGCTTATCTCCCGGTTCCCTGGGTCCCAAAGTCTTCCGGTATGACCAAACGGCTTTCTCGGGATTAACCAGTGAAACCAATAATAACTATGGCGTTAAATACTCGGAAAGCAGCACGCAGAAAATCATTCTGGCTTGTTATCGCCAAGTCTTTGGGCGCGATGTTTATCAACGGCAACGACTGACTGCCAGCGAAATTAAGCTCGAAAATGGGGAACTAACGATTCGCGAGTTTATCCGGATTCTGGCGAAGTCGGAAGTCTTCCGCAAACTCTACTGGACGCCGCTGTATGTCACCAAAGCTATTGAATATATTCACCGTCGACTGTTAGGCCGTCCCACTTATGGACGTCAAGAAATTAACAAATACTTTGATATTTGCTCGAAACAGGGTTTTTATGCCTTAGTTGATGCCATTATCAACACCAATGAGTACAGCGAGACCTTTGGCGAAGATACGGTGCCCTATGAGCGTTATTTGACCCCTGGGGGCTTGCAGTTGCGCACCCGCACCAATAACTTGCGTAAAGATGTGGGCACTAAAGTGCAACCGGAAGTCACGCCTCGCTATGCCGAGTTGGGTAAAGTTTCCGAAGAGCGCAGCGAACCTGATGTCCAATATCGTATTAAGCAAGGGGTTAATAAGCGTCGTGAACAAACCAAGCAGTTCAAGCTGACTAACCTTCAGGATAAAGTCGCGTTAAACAACGTCATCAGTGCCGCCTATCGTCAAGTCTTTGAACGGGCCATTGAACCCTATTTGGTCAAAGCCGAGTTTACTAATCTCGAAAGTAAACTGAGCAATGGGGAAATTACCGTTAAAGAGTTTATTGAAGGATTAGGTTGCTCAGACTTATACATTAAAGAGTTCTATACCCCGTATCCCAATACAAAGGTCATTGAATTAGGAACCAAACACTTCTTAGGACGTGCCCCTCTCAACCAGAAGGAAATTCAGAAATATAACCAGTTGTTGGCAACGCAAGGGATTCGCGCTTTTGTCAAAACCTTGGTAAACAGCATGGAATATGCTGAAGTCTTTGGTGAAGATGTGGTTCCCTATCGTCGTTATCCCACTTTGCCGGCAGCTAACTTTCCCAATACGGAAAGTCTCTATAACAAGCTAACGAAACAGGATAATGAGTTAGTGGTTCCTAGTTTTGAACCCACTAAACCGAAAATGGAGAGTACTCAGTTGCCTTTGACCGCTCAGGCCAATGCTCAAAATGGGACAGGCGCCAGTAGCCAGACCAGTGAGTATTTAGAGTTGGCGCGATCGATGAATACGCCGGAAACAGCCAAACAAATGGCGACTGTTCCTCGCATTTTCCGCCATTCTTCTCAAGCTAGTGCGGCTCAAACTCGACAGGTGATTAGTGCCATTTACGCGCAGTTGCTCAACGTGCCTCAAGATAATGTTCCTGATGAGTTTCGTCTCCAACAGTGGGAAGAAAAACTGCTCGCTGGAGATTGCACAGTACGGGACTTTGTCAAGGCCGTCGCGACGTCAGAGGGGTATCAACAGCGTTTTGTCTTCCCTTATCCCAATCCGAAAGTGATTGAGTGTTTGTATCGTCATTTATTGGGACGCACTCCTAGTGGAATTGAGGTTCACCAAATGACGACGCATCTGACAGAGGAAGGTCTAAATGCCGTGGTTGATGCCATTGTTGATGGTGCAGAATACAATCGTTTCTTTGGTGAGATGGTTGTTCCCTACACCAAGGAAAATAATCGTTAATTCTTCCTTGCTGGTTGAGTGAATTTCTTGAAAGCCCCCCTTTCTATCCAGGGGGGTTTGTTCAATTTAGTTACATTTATTAATACCAACTCCGGAAAGCTGGAAGACTTAGAGGGGAGTGACGCGATCGCGCGATACCCTCCCTAAAATTGCTGCCATTCCCCTGGAAACCAGTGACTAAATGAGGAGAAATATTACAAAATATAAAAAACTTCCATGAAACGTGAAAAAAATATCGCAAAATAAATCCGAGAAGGTTGTTAGAATAACAAAGCCATCCATTTGTTGCTACTGTCCTCAGTATGGCAACAGGGAACACCAGCCTGAACCAAATTCAATATTAAACTTATCCGTTGGAGGATTTTGAAACATGAGTATCGTCACGAAATCTATCGTGAATGCCGATGCTGAAGCTCGTTATCTGAGCCCCGGCGAATTAGACCGTATTAAAGCTTTTGTCGAAGGTGGGGAGCAACGCCTTCGGATCGCTCAAACTCTTACCAGCGCTCGTGAGCGGATTGTTAAGCAAGCTGGCGATCAACTTTTCCAAAAGCGTCCTGACATTGTCTCCCCTGGCGGAAATGCTTATGGAGAAGAAATGACCGCAACTTGCTTGCGCGACATGGATTATTATCTCCGTCTCATCACCTATGGTGTCGTTGCAGGTGATGTTACCCCCATCGAAGAAATTGGCTTAGTTGGCGTGCGTGAAATGTACAACTCTCTCGGCACTCCCATCAATGCCGTTGCTGAGAGTGTCCGTTGCATGAAAGATGTTGCTTGCTCAATGATGTCTGCTGAAGATGCAGGAGAAGCAGGATCCTACTTCGATTACGTCATTGGCGCAATGCAATAAGCTTTGTGTCTCCTAATCACAATTACCTGTTAATCAAACACAATCGATAAACTGAACATAGGAAAGGAAAATAACGATGCAAGACGCAATTACCTCCGTTATTAACTCGGCTGACGTACAAGGAAAATACCTTGACGACGCGGCAATGGAAAAGCTAAAAAGCTATTTCCAAACCGGTCAACTGCGCGTTCGGGCTGCCAACATCATTAGTGCCAATGCAGCCAACATTGTTAAAGAAGCAGTTGCTAAATCTTTGCTCTATTCCGACATTACCCGTCCCGGCGGCAATATGTACACCACCCGTCGGTATGCTGCTTGCATCCGCGACTTAGACTATTATCTTCGCTATTCCACCTACGCGATGCTAGCCGGCGATCCTTCCATCCTTGATGAGCGCGTTCTCAATGGCTTAAAAGAAACCTATAATTCCTTAGGCGTTCCCATTAACGCAACCGTTCAAGCTATTCAAGCGATGAAAGAAGTCACAGCAGGTCTTGTCGGCCCCGATGCCGGTAAAGAAATGGGTGTTTACTTCGACTACATCTGCTCTGGCTTAAGCTAACTCGGAAATGCCTGAGACAAGCAATTGATAATGACTTCAGTTCGGGTAGTGGCGAGTGAGTGCTAGGGGGTTTAAGACTTATCTAACAAACCGCAAAAGATAGGTTTTAAGGATCTAGTATTGACTTGCTAACTCCCGAACGAAGTGTGTTTAAAAGAATAATAAATTTTGGAGTTTATAAACCATGAGAATGTTTAAAGTGACTGCTTGTGTCCCGAGTCAAACTCGGATTCGGACACAACGGGAATTACAAAATACTTACTTTACAAAACTGGTTCCTTACGAAAACTGGTTTAGTGAACAACAGCGCATTATGAAAATGGGCGGTAAAATCGTTAAAGTGCAATTAGCTACTGGAAAACCAGGCACCAATACCGGTCTTATGTAAAATGTCATGATCCCCCTTTTCGATTTAGTTAAGGGGGGTTAAGAATTAATTCTTAGTTCTAAGAAAATCATTTAATTTTCACGCCATTGCAAATCGAAAGTAATTTTGCAATTGTGTTTTGAAAAGTTAGGAATCAATTAATAGCAATTAATAAATAATCAATATAAATAATTAACGCTTTGATTTTTCTTAGCAATTGACGTCCCTGCCAAATTGCTGTTGTCATTAAGCTACACTAAGGCAATAAATCGTTATTTCATCGACGGGAGACGACTATTGCTAGACGAGAAAGCGAAAAAAACCATACTCCGCAAAATTCCCCACGGACTCTATATTTGTGGTGTTAAAGACGGTGAAGAAGTCAATGGCTTTACCGCAAGTTGGGTAATGCAAACCTCATTTAAGCCTCCTTTAATTATTAATTGCGTTCGCCAAGACTCTGGTTCTCATGCCATGGTTAAAAATAGCGGCGTTTTTACCCTAAGTTTCCTTGACAGTGAACAAAAAGACGTTGCTGCTCAATTCTTTAAACCGCAACGGCGAGTCGGCAATAAATTAGCCGATGTTGAGTTTTATCCCGGCGAAGAAACAGGCTGTCCGATTATTAAAGATACGTTAGGCTATGTGGAATGTCAGGTCGTTGATTCTGTTGAAAAAGGGGATCATACGATTTTTGTCGGAGAAGTAATTGGTGCAGGCGTTCACCGAGAAGGAGAGGCCCTTTTATTAGAAACCACAGGCTGGCAATATGGAGGATGACTGATTGCCTTGATAATGAATAGGGAGATTTAATTGCGATGCCGTTAATTAAAGTCCATACCTCTGTTGCTAAACCTGAGGCGAACCAAGTGGACAATTTACTGAAGACTTTATCCAGTAAATTATCGAAACATCTAGGAAAGCCTGAATCTTTCGTGATGACAGCTTTCCAGCCAGAAATTGCGATGACCTTTTCCGGAACAACAGATCCCGTTTGCTACATTGAAATTAAAAATGTGGGCGGGATGAATTCTGATCAAACGCAAGCGATGAGCAATGATTTTTGTCAAGAAGTAGAGAATCATTTGGGCGTTCCTGCTAACCGCACGTATATTGAATTTGCTGAGGCAAAAGGTGCAATGTGGGGCTGGAATAGTTCTACCTTAGGTTAGTCTCATTGGGGGGAAGTTTCCCCCTA
>JBDGQV010000127.1:53823-57337 GCA_042218725.1 Halothece sp.
GCATTTCAGGCGAAAAGAGGAAAATTAGATTTTCCGACACTCAGCCAAACATAAATAAAATTTTCAATTTAGCCAAAGGGCTGAGACTCCTACGACTCAAATCTTTGATTTAGTCGCTAGATAAATCAGCCCAGTTGTGGTAAGATGGCTACAGTAGGCCTAATAACCAAGTGCTAATCGCCACCTACTAACCACATACTTCAATTAAATTTCTGAGAACCTTCGACCAAGGGGCATCTGGAAAAAGTAAAAATAGCTCAGTTAACGTTGGTAAGCCCAAGTCGCTGAGAAGCGTCATTTACATTCCGTTAGGAATTAAATGGGGAGTATGTCACTACCGCAGGAGTTGTGGGAAAGAAAACCGCCTGTGCAGTCGGTCTGTCGAGGGCATACGTTTCGTTAGCCTAGATAAGAGGCGAAATCCCGTTTGGGAGTAACCAGGAAAACCTAATCGCGAGGTTAGGATGCTCAGCTTGCAAGTTCAAATGCAACGCTATTGAATATCACTTTTGCTCTCGGAGTCTGTTTGTTTCATGTCGATTTACATTGGTAACTTACCTTACGAAGTTACAGAACAAGAAGTTAATGAAGTCTTTTCCGATTACGGAACTGTTAAGCGTGTCACCATCCCTGTAGATCGGGAAACCGGGAAAGTACGAGGTTTCTGTTTTGTAGAAATGGAAACGGAAGCTGACGAAGCTCCCGCAATTGAAGCCCTCGATGGTGCAGAATGGATGGGACGCTCCTTGCGAGTGAATAAAGCTCGCCCTCGTAAAGAAAATAATAACCGCAACCGAGGGGGTGGCAGAGAAAACCGAGCGAATCGATTTTAACTTCTACTGCCTTCCATTGGGTTACTCAAACTATAAAATAGCAGATAGAAATCCTATGCTAAAATGATAGGGGAAACAAGTGAAGTTTTCCCTATTTATTAGTGCCAACGGGTTTTTTATTAAAGTATAAAAAAACAATTGATTTGTCACGATTGGTAAAATAAGCAGATGTCTTCATCAAACCCTGATTCAAGCAAAAACGATTCTAATTCGCTTAGTTGATGGAGACTCTCAGCGTTATTTGTGTTGTATTGTATCAAGGAGGTAAACATCTATGACCCAAGTGACTGTTGGTCAAAATGAAAATATCGAATCGGCACTCCGCCGCTTTAAGCGTCAAGTGTCAAAAGCAGGCATTTTTGCGGATATTAAGCGCACTCGCTTCTATGAAACTCCCATTGAGAAAAAGAAACGTAAAGAAGTGGCTCGCCGGAAGAAGCGTTTTCGCTAAAACATAAGAATTTTGGTGATTTTCCCCCGCAGTTAGGCGGGGATATTTATTGCATGAGTGAATCGTTATTAGAAGAGTTTTCTCCCATTTGCGCGATCGCGCCTACGCCCACAGCCATTCGAACGCTGCAACCGCTGTGTCAAACCAGTGGAATTACGTTATTTGTTCCCAGTGAATTTGAAAATTATCGCGGCGTTGTTCCCTATACGGAAAAATTAAGCACCCACTTAAACAACATTTGGTCAGATTATCAAGCGATTCTGTTTGTGTTTGCAACAGGGGCAGTGGTGCGATTGATTGCGCCTTTGTTAAATAATAAAAGTAGTGATCCGGCAGTGTTAGTGATGGATGATGCCGGAAAAAACATTATTAGCTTATGCGGCGGGCATCAAGGGGGCGGGGAACAACTCAGCCGTTTGTTAGCGCAACAGTTGGGAGGAGAAGCCATTCTAACGGGCGCCTCTGCGGGGTTGCAACTGCCTGGCATTGATGTCATGGGGAAACCCTTTGGTTGGCGTCAAGGCAGGGGGGATTGGACAGAAGTCAGTCGCGCGATCGCGCATCAACAACCGGTGCGAATCATTCAGGAAGTCGGGTCTGCCCTTTGGCAACAGCATCTGCCTGAGGATCATTGTTTTCAGTTTCATGCAAGCGACACCCCAGCCCAAGTTGAAGTTTGGATCACTGATTATGACCGTCGTTGGAATGACAATACAGCGCGAGTGCAATGGCATCCTCGTGTCTTGTGGGTGGGCATTGGCTGTGAGCGAGGGACGCCTAAAACGGTCATTGAACAGGCATTACAGACAAGCTTACAGCAATATCAGCTTGCTGAGAGCGCGATCGCGGGGTTGGCGACGATTGAACTGAAAGCCGATGAAGCCGGCATTCTTGCCTTAGCCCAGGATCGAAACGTCCCGCTCAACATTTATTCCGCAGAAGAACTCAATCAAGTCACGGTGCCCAATCCCTCTACTATTGTCGCGCAAGAAGTCGGCACGGCGAGTGTTGCCGAAGCGGCTGCCTTGAAAGCGGCCCAAGCCAGTAGCATGGAAACGGAAGAACCAACGCCTCAACTTCTCGTCTCAAAACAAGTGTTTAAGGCTGACAGCGGTGCGGTTACCATTGCCGTTGCCCGTGCCGAAACGGAATATATTGGACGGACTGGGCAACTCTATTTGGTGGGAACTGGACCTGGACAAGTAAATCAAATTACACCGCTTGCCCGGACTGCCATTAACCAAGCGGATGTGGTAATCGGCTATTCCCTCTATTTAGATTTAATCCATTCCTTGCAACGACCCGGACAAATTATTGAAAGCTACGCCATTACCCAAGAAAAAGAACGGGCTGAGCGTGCCATCACTTTGGCCAATTGGGGATTAAAGGTGGCTGTTGTTTCCTCTGGCGATGCTGGGATTTATGGCATGGCTGGCTTAGTCTTTGAAGAATTAGCCCGTCAACATTGGGATGGAAAAACGCCAGGGGTGGAAGTATTGCCAGGGATTACGGCGATGCAAGCTGCCGCCGCGAGAGTGGGTGCCCCGTTGATGCATGACTTTTGTGCGATTAGCCTCAGTGATTTATTAACCCCTTGGGAAATTATCGAAAAGCGATTAACCGCAGCTGCCCAAGGCGACTTTATTACGGCTTTATACAACCCGCGATCGCGCAGCCGAACCAAACATATCAAAGTGGCACAAACTATCTTTGGCCGCTATCAGTCTCCAGATACGCCAGTGGCGTTAGTCCGTTCCGTTTCTCGGGAAGATGAAACTGTCATTCTCACTTGTTTAAAAGAAATGTTGCAACACCCCATTGATATGCTTACCGTTGTCATCATTGGCAACAGCAGTACTCGGGAACATCAGGGTTGGCTGATTACCCCAAGAGGCTATCTTGGTTTTAATGATTCGTAATAATATAGGATTAAGCGCGATCGCGGAAGACTAATTGGTGCATCCCCATCAAACCGCTACAGTGAGTTTGCCTGACGGGGATTTTTGCTTAACCGGTTATTGACCTTTTACCTTGCAAAAGAAATTTTGAAGCGGACGATGTCAGGATTGGAACCTGATATCCCCTTTTTTTACTCCGTTTTGGAGGATGGCTTCTGGGTTGAGTACGTATAAAGTAAGAGCAACAGGTATAAAAAGCCAATGGACGAAGCTTAAGGTGAATTGCTTATGTCAGTGCTAGCGGCTTGCAAAGCACAAGGTTTTTAAATAAG
>JBDGQV010000128.1:0-36954 GCA_042218725.1 Halothece sp.
CCGCGACTAATCGCTCACGCGATGTAGTCGGAGAATCCTTGCCACGTATGTTGAATTAGTGCGCCAATTTTGAAAGCAACTATTTATGACAACAAAAACCCCTGAAACCAAAAATTCTGCCAATCCCTACCGCCTTTTCCAGGAAACAAATCTCCAGCAGGTTAGCGATGGTGAAACACGCTCGATTCTCACCGGTTGTGAAACGGCAACGAATTTACTGGTTATTGCCCTGCCGCAACTGGGAGATTTTGATAGCTTAGAATATGCTTGGTGGTTGCAACAATCGCGCCCTCAGTTAGAAGCCTCTGGTTTAAAGATCCGACTGGTGGGCATTGGCAATCTAGCTAGCGGTAAACGGTTTTGTTACTACACCGGCTTGCCGGAAGAAATGCTATTTGTTGACCCCGATGCAACGCTGCATCAACAGTTAGGGCTTTATCGCGGATTATCTTGGAAGATTCCAGGTTTGCCCAAAGCGATCAATGCTTGGATGAATTTGTTATTAATGTGTGCCGGGGTAGGCAGTCCGGGAACCCTGAGAGAAGTGTTGCGGGGATATACGGGCGATCGCGCTGCGCCGCAATTAATTGGCAATAATGAAGAAATTAAAGCCCCGCCACTGCCGACTCTCAAGGGATCGTTTTTCAACTGGACAGGGGGAGATGGCTTTCAACGCCCCTTTGAACTAGCCACGCTTCGGTTGCGGAATATGGGGGAAGTCCTCAGTCATTGGAACACCTATATTCATACCATGGATCATTTTACGCAACGCGGGGGAACCTTCCTGTTTGATGAGAAAAGAGATTTGATTTATGAATGGCGCGATTGCGGGATTTTAGGGTTTGCTAAGAATATGAGCCGTCCCTTGGACTTTCTGGAGGCTTTTCAAAAATCGTCAGTGCCACAGAAGCAAGCAACCAATGATGGTTAATGAATTGAAATCCCATTTGTGTTCCTAATTCTGCACGTTTGGAAAGGCTATAAAAGCGGATTTTTCCTGCCCCGGCAGCAATTTCGACTTGGCTTTCGGTTCCTTCCCACACCCAATCCACTAAATAATAGCGTCCTTGCGGTTTTAGGGTGCGATAAACTTCCGATAGCACTTGCCTGGGTTGGGGATAGTGCAGGAAACTAATGGTATTAAACACCGCATCAAATTGGTTGTCTGCCGTGGGTAAATCGGTGGCATCCCCTTCAATATAAATCAGCCGCGGCGAATAACGGCGAGCATTTCTAGCTTGGCGCAACATTTCCGGCGAGGCATCTAAACCTATCCCATACAAATGGGGAAAATTCTTAGCAAGCCGTTCCAATAATTGCCCTGTGCCACACCCTAAATCTAGCACCCAAGGGTTGTCCGGTAACTGAACATAGGATAATAACCTGCGGTGAATCGCTTGATAGAAAACAGACGGAAGCAACCAATCGTAAAACAAAGCCCAACGATTAAACAGTTGGATTTTCTGTTGCGTTTCTTGATTGCTGGTGGGTGATGCCATCTTCAGTTACTGCTTTTTAGGATTGAATCCGATTAACGACCTGCCCCAGTATCGACCCCATTGCAGGGTAAATAAGAGTAAGAAGGTTGGATTATTCACAAAGTAGCGTCGCCAAAGTCGCCTAGGTTCTGTTGCCAGACGATACAACCATTCTAACCCCAATTTCATGAGCCAGCGCGGAGCTTGTGAAACTTCTCCGCTGTGAAAGGCAAAGGCAGCGCCCACGCCAATCATCACCGCATCAAGATTGCCCGCTTGTTTGGCCATCCACTGTTCCTGTTTGGGGCATCCTAAGCTAACAAAAACAATGCCGGCACCAGAGTCATTAATCTGTTGGCTATCGGCTTTCGCTTCTTCGGGGGTGAGTTCTCGAAAGGGAGGAGAATGGGAACCGGCAATGATTAAATCGGGATACCATTGCTGTAAGTTGTGTTCTAACTTGGCAAGAGTCAGGGGAGTCGAACCGTAAAGATAGATCGGCACCTGTTCTTGTTGGGCGCGATCGCAACAGGCTAACATTAAATCCGGGCCATAAACCCGTTGTTGTCCTTTAATGCCTAATAATCGCAACGCCCAAACCAACGGCATGCCATCGGGGGTGACTAGGGCTGCCCCGTTAATGATTTTTTGATACCGCGTTTGCCAGAACCCAGTCATCACCACATGAACGTTGGCGGGAATGACATAGCAACTGATGCGGTGTTTTGCCCAATCCAGGATCGCGTCGCAAGCAGCTTGATAGCTAGTGGCATGAACCGTGCTGTTAATAACTTGCCTTCGCTGATGCCCCATTACATTGCCTGTCTTTTTAGCAACAGAGAATTGGTTACGACAATAACAGAACTTAAGGCCATAAAGCCGGCCGCGATCGCGGGACTGAGTAAAATGTCATATTTGGGCAATAATACGCCTGCTGCTAAGGGAATGGCAATGACGTTATAACCCAAGGCCCAGAACAGATTTTGCCGAATTTTATTCAGAGTGGCAAGACTCAAGTGCACCGCCGAAATAATATCAGAAACGCGATCGCGCATTAAGACAATGGAGGCGGTTTCCAAGGCGACTTCCGTTCCTTGGGCAATGGCAATGGCCACATCAGCTTGGGCTAAGGCAGGGGCATCATTAATCCCATCGCCAATCATACCCACGCGGGTGTTGCCTTGTTCTTGCAAGGATTGAATCGCTTGCGCTTTTTCTTCCGGGTGGACTTCTGCAAAGACGTTTTCTGTGGGGAGATTTAACTGTTGCGCGATCGCGCTGGCCACTCGCTGATTGTCTCCGGTTAGCAACATCACCTGAAAGCCCATTTTTTGTAACTTAGAGACAGTTTCGGTTGCCTCTGGGCGTAAACAATCCTGACAGGCAATCAATCCCGCTAATGAGCCGTTAATGGCCACATAAACCACCGTTTTTCCGGCATGTTCTAGTTCTTGCACCTTCTCTTGAATGGCATCGGGCAGCGCAATAGCATGTTCTTGCAACCAGGCAGCATTCCCCACCGCAATCTGTTGTTCTTCAATAGCGGCAGTAACCCCAAATCCTGCTTTGGTTTCCTCATGACTCGTCGGTAAAAGGGAGATCCCTTTGTCTTGGGCAGCAGCAACAATGGCATTGGCGAGGGGATGATTGGTTCCTTGTTCCACCGAGGCTGCCAGTTGCAATAGGGTATCTTTGTTAATATCAGGAGTAGCTGCCACCCAAACATCCGTTACCTTCGGTTCTCCTTCGGTTAAAGTGCCGGTTTTGTCAAACACTAAGGTCTGCAAGCGATGCACCTTCTCCAGAACATCGCCTCCTTTTAGCAATAATCCTTGTTTTGCCCCAATGCCAGTTCCCACCAGAATCGCTGTCGGTGTCGCTAAGCCCAAGGCACAAGGACAAGCAATGACCAACACAGCAATCATTAACTTCAAACTCAGCAACAAGGGACTGGTTTCGACGGTTAATTCTGTCCAAACATGGGTTCCCACAAAGTACCAGAAGAGGAACGTTAAGGCAGCAACGGTCATTACCCCATACGCAAAATAGCCAGCCACTTGATCCGCTAATTTTTGCACTGGGGCTTTGCGCGTTTGCGCGTTTTCCACCGAAGCAATAATTTGGGCTAAGGTGGTATTTTTCCCGACTTGCGTTGCTTTCAGGGTAATCACGCCGGTTAAATTAATCGTTCCAGCTTTAACCGTATCTTCAGCTTGTTTCGTAACAGGAACTGACTCTCCGGTTAACATCGACTCATCAACCGTGGTTTCCCCTTTCAAAATTTGCCCATCAACCGGCATTTTTTCCCCAGGCAACACGCGCAACCATTGTCCCACTTGCACGGTGGTTACCGGAACTTCCATGCTTTTTTCTTGTTGGTTCCCGGTTTCTTTCACTAAACGCGCCGTTTGGGGTTTCAGGGAAATTAACGCAGATAATGCTGCCCCGGCTTCTCCTCTTGCCCGTTGTTCTAAGGTTCGCCCCAGTAGAATAAAACCAAGGAGCATTACCGGTTCATCAAAGAAACATTCCCATCCCAGTTGGGGAAACAAGAGGGCAACACAACTGGCAAGGTAAGCACTGACGGTTCCCAAGGCAATTAAACTATTCATGTTGGGAACGCGGTTCCATAAGCCCTTTGCCCCATCAACAATAATTTCGCGACCCGGTAAAATCAAAGCAAGACTTGCCAGTCCCCAATGAAACCAGATATTGCTCAGTAAGGGAATGTGGAGTCCGGTGAGATGTTTGAGATGCCCCAAACCGGATAAAATAATCAAGACTCCGGCAATGGCCAGTTTTCGGAAATTTTCCCGGTCAGCTTGTTGGCGCTTCTCCTCGTAACTGGCAGCAGGGTCGCGATCTTGATCCGCATCATGCCGTTGCGAGGGAAATCCTTTGGCTGTTAACTGACTGGCAATTTCCTCAGGATCCACTTGATCCGGTTCATACTGGATAACGGCAGTGGCTGTAATTAAGTTAACTTGCGCGGCAATCACGCCCTCGCGCTGCTCAATTTGCCGTTCGACAGCATTGACGCAACCGGCACATTTCATGCCATCCACATCAAGGGTAATCGTTTCTGGAGTCTCGTAGCGAAGCTCTGAGCTGGGTTTTGAGGAAACTTGCATAAGCGCGATCGATAATGATAGGAAATTAAATCAGTACCAGTTCTTTATTTTGACAAATTCTGGGCAAGCTTTCCGAAAGTTTTAAATAAAGTATAGGTTCTGAGAATGACAGCTGCTCATTGCCAGGATTTCATTTCAGTTGCGCGATCGCGCTTGCAGTGGCAGTCAAAGCCACCGATTTGTTGAATATTTGCTTTGAGCCATAACGATTGATTGTACTGAAATTTTGTTGTGCTATTGCTCTTGATTTTTACTCTAATTTCATCAGGAAAACTGAATCCTTCTTCCTCTAAAAATTTAGGATTCTTTTTTTAGATAAACGAGTAATTGCTGTTTTCTCTCCTGAGAAGTATGCTTCCTTCAGTCGCTTCTTGTTAAAGTGCAAAAAGATGATTCTAGGGGGTGAATACCATGAAGAAAATCATTTGCTTGTTAACGAAACCTTTGCGCGTTGCTGCCGGTTTAGTGTTTGTTCTGTTAGGAACAATTCCCACCATTTTAGTGCCTGGTTTTGGTTTATTTTTAGGCTTACCTTTCTTAGTGGTTGGCGGCGCTTTACTCTGTTGCTAAACGCAATTTCTTAACAATTTAATTCAAGATTCAGTAGGGTGGGTTCAGCCTACCCTGCTATTTTAGCGGTTTAAAATAAAAAGCGCATCAATAACGACCCAACACTGGTGAAAACGCGGTTTAATCCGCCACTGCTCCCATCATCTTGCTCTTTTTTCTGTTTCCTGGCAATTTCCATGGCTTTTAGGAATTGTTGCGAGGCTTGAACGCCGGCTTGGTTTTGTTGCTTGGCAAATAAGTCTGCTGCCAGTTGGGCATCTTGAGTGGCACCGGCTTGGTTGCCTAGACGATAGCGGGCAACACCTCTTCCCAGATAAGCCGGGGCATAGTCGCTATCGGCTTCAATGGCACGATTGCAGTATTCGATCGCGCTTTGGTAGTTGCCCTCTTGGGCTTCGGCCACAGCAATCTGATAAAATTGTTTTGCAGAACTAGCAGTAACGGGAACCCCGATCGCCCCCTGAATATAAGCGGTCTCTAAGCTGGTGCCTTGCAGTTGGGCATTGGTTAAATAAGCATTTCTTAAATCTGTTCTTTGAAAGGTAACCCCGCTTAGGTTTGCTCCCGTTAGATTCGCTCCATGGAGGGAAGCACCGGTTAAATTCGCCCCTCTCAAATTCGCACCGCTTAAGTTCGCGCGACTGAGATTGGCATTGGTGAGATTCGCCCCTTGCAGTTGCGCACCGGCTAAATCCGCTCTCACTAATCCGGCATTGACTAAATTACAGTCTTGACAAGCTTGCGTTGATAGCAGTTTTTCCAGATGACTTAGGTTTTCCGCAAGTGTTGCCGATGGGGCGAGTAACACGGTTAGAAATGTGGCAGTGGTAACAGTACGCAAAAACATAGGATTCTAGACTGGCAGGAAAAATGACTCAGGAAACCGGGATTAGAATGGCGAAATCAGCACCACTGTATCCCGTAATTATCCATACAATAGCACGAATGCTATCGCGAACAAGTTTGAACCAAGGTTCTGACTCCCTTTGATCGGCAATGGGAATCGGTGTTACTACAATGCTATGAAAACCAAAAATCAGCGTGGCAAGGGTGCGCGATCGCGCCATGTGAAAATCTGAAGTCAATAAAAAGAGATGATGCAAATCTTGCTTGTGAAACACCGACACCATGCTGGTAAAATTAGTAACTGTGTCTTGAGCTCGATAGTCAAGATGAACACGCTCCATAGGGATCCCAAATCGAGTAAAAATCGCTTCCACTCTTTCGGGATTAGAGCCGCTGGAAATCCACACTTCGAGTTCAGGATGTGCTTTAGCAAATCGCGCCGTTGCGACTTCTCGTTCATGTCCGCCTCCTAGCAAAAAAATGCCTTGGGGTTGCGGGGCAAGAATATGAGCAATTGCCAGGTGAATTGGAAGCATACTGCTACTGAGTAAAAGCATTCCTAGAATCATTAGCAAGCAGAAATTGAATTTTTTACTGGGAAAAAACAACATGACTGGGCAATTGCTCGGAATTATTAATGATTCCAATTATACGAATTTTCTAAGTAATCTTTGGGATTTAATTGCTCCTTCTCAACCATTTGTCAGGTCAAGACTCCTCAAACCAGCAACATTTGCTGGGAACTAAAAGGAATATGGCTAATTCAACTATGCCGTTTTTGATGCCATTGCCAAGCATGGTCGATAATTTGGCTTAAGTTGGCATATTCTGGTTGCCATCCCAGAACTTGACGGGCTTTTTCGCTACTCCCCACCAACATGGCTGGATCACCGGGGCGACGATCAGTTTCTTCCACCATAAAATCCGTTTGGGTCACTTCTTTAGCAGTGGCAATCATTTCTCGCACCGTAAACCCATTGCCGTTGCCTAAATTGAAAACGTCACTCTCGCCCCCATTGAGCAAGTATTCTAATCCCAACACATGGGCTTGGGCTAAATCCGTGACATGAATATAATCCCGAATACAAGTGCCGTCGCGAGTGGGATAATCTGTCCCGAAAATTTTAATTGCGTTTCGTTTCCCTAAAGCCGTCAGTAAAATGAGGGGAATGAGATGCGTTTCCGGGTTATGGTCTTCTCCGGTTCGCCCTTGGGGATCCGCACCTGCGGCATTAAAATAGCGGAAACTGACTGATTTGAGACCATAAGCTGTGTCAAAATCCTTGAGAATTCGCTCTACCATTAACTTGCTTTCCCCATAAGGATTAATGGGGTTTTGGGGATGGGTTTCCGGGATGGGAACGGTTTCCGGGACACCGTAAGTGGCGCAAGTGGAGGAAAACACAAATTGATTAATCCCGGCTTGTTGCATGGCTTCTAAAAGTGTCAGCGTCCCCACAACATTATTTTGATAGTATTTCGCCGGATTTTCCACGGATTCACCCACATAAGCATAGGCGGCAAAGTGCATAACCGCCGCAATGTTGCGAGTGTTGAAAATCTGGTCAAGAAGGGCGCGATCGGTGGTTTCTCCGACAATTAATTCCACTTTCAGGTTATTTTCCACCACATCCCGATGTCCATAAACCAGATTATCGAGAATGACCACATCATATCCTTTTTCTTTTAAAGCAAGAACCGCATGAGAGCCAATATAGCCAGCACCGCCAGTAACTAGAATTGTTTTTGCTTGTGAAGATGACATAAGGCAGCAAACTGTAAGAAGTGACAATTCGATTTTAAGATACGTATCGCTGTCTCGGAGTTCCCGATCTAGCAAAAGGAGGGAATTTCACAGGTGTTCCCCATGATAAAAAGCCATTTCTAGGGATGTTGTAGCATGATCGAATCAGACCATGACACAAAGGACATGAACATGGAAATAGGTGTTCCCAAAGAGACCAAAGATCAAGAATATCGAGTGGGTTTAACCCCTAGTAGTGTGCGCAGTTTATGTGAAAAAAATCATCAAGTCTTTGTTGAAACTCAGGCGGGCTTGGGTGCCGGTTTAACAGATGATGACTACCGACAAGCCGGGGCAACCATTGTTACCGAGACGAAACAAGCCTGGAATCGGCAGTTAGTGGTGAAAGTAAAAGAACCTCTGCCGGAGGAATATCCTTATTTACAAAAAGGACAACTCTTATTTACCTATCTTCACTTGGCAGCCGATCGCGCGCTCACCGAAGCCCTGATGAATTCCGGCGTGACTGCCATTGCCTACGAAACCGTTGAATTGCCTAATGGCAAACTCCCCCTTCTCAACCCCATGAGCATCATTGCCGGACGCTTATCCGTGCAGTTTGGGGCTCATCATCTGGAAAAGCAACAGGGGGGGCGCGGCGTCTTGCTCGGCGGCTTTCCTGGGGTGCGATCCGGGCGTGTCGTAATTCTTGGCGGCGGTGTCGTTGGCACAGAAGCAGCGCGTATGGCAGTGGGCATTGGCGCCCAGGTGCAAATTCTGGATGTCAATGTGGAACGATTAGCCGAATTGGAAAATCTCTTTGGTTCCCGAGTGGAACTTCTCTACAGCAATTCCTCGCAAATTGAAGCCGTTGTTCCCGATGCCGATTTACTCATTGGTGCGGTGCTGACAACTGGAAAACGTGCCCCAAACTTGGTGAGCCGAGAACTAGTCCGACAAATGCGCCCCGGAAGTGTGATTGTTGATGTGGCAGTAGATCAAGGAGGCTGTGTCGAAACCTTACAGGCAACTTCCCACAGCCATCCTACTTATATTGAAGAAGACGTGGTTCACTTCGGCGTCCCCAATATGCCCGGTGCGGTTCCTTGGACAGCCACTCAGGCTCTCAATAATAGCACCCTTCCCTATGTCCTCCAACTGGCCAATCAAGGATTACCCGCTTTAGAAGACAATCCCATTCTGGGAAAAGGTCTCAATGTCCATAAACAGGAATTAGTCCATCCGGCAGTGCAAGAAGTCTTTCCTGATTTAGTCTAACCGCTTACTGATCACTGTGGGAGACTTCCAAAGGGGCTTGTTGATCTGAGTCTTGGTTGGCCTCTACGGTTTGAATCAGCAGGGGCAAACCAGCACCGTTTAAACCGCGCCGAACCCGATCTGAGGTTTCTGTAAACCCCACAAACAGCGGATAAGCCTTTTGGGCTCCCTCACTAAAAATGTGTTCTTTATTGGGAGGCATAATCCATTCATAATCTTGATTGAGGCAAACCTCAGCTTGCCGCCAACGTCCAAGCAATTCGGAAAATTCTTCTTGGGGGCGATGGATAAATACCATAATTTCCACCCCCATTTTGATTTTCCATTCCGGGTCGCAGGTGAGAATTGCCAAGTCACAGGGAAGTTGAACCGCTTGGGCATTTTGGGAAAAACCTGTTCCCGAGGAAGATTTGGGCGTGCGCAAACGAAGCAGCGGTAATGGAATCGGAATCACGCTTTCATTGGGACGACGCAAACTGGGCAACATTTCCAAGTAAGGTCGATATTGCCGCAGGAGCGCGATCGCGCTTTTCCGGTTGCTATATTCAGCAAGGAGGGTTTCGTATTGTGACTGTTTAATCGGCATGGTTTTGTTTGGTCACGGGTGAACGGATTAACCCAGTTCGTCAAAGATTTTAAACATCGGTAGATACATGGATAGCAGAATCACTCCTACCATCGTTGCCACTCCCACCATCATAATCGGTTCAATGAGACTGGTGAGAGACTTAACCGCTTGTTCCACTTCGTCTTCATAAAAGTCTGCCACTTTCAGCATCATGGCATCCAGTTCCCCGGTTTCTTCCCCAATACTCAGCATCTGAATCGCCAGCGGGGGAAACACATTTTCTCGTTGCAACGCAAGACTAATCATGCCTCCTTGCTGAATTTCTTGTTTTGAGGCATCAATGGCATTGGCATAAACTTGGTTGCCAGCGGTATCCCGCACAATATCTAAGGTACTTAAAATGGGAACGCCAGATCGCGTCAGGGTTCCAAAAATTCGACAAAATCGGGCTACCGCATTCTTTTCAATTAAATCCCCGAATACCGGAATCTTTAAAATTAAGCTATCAATTTGTAAGCGTCCGGCCGGGGTTTTGTAGTATTGTCGAAAACCAAAGACAGCAACCGCAATAATCCCAATGGGAATCAGAACCCTAGGACTTCTTAAAAGAGCACTCAGATTTAGCATAAACTGGGTGAGAGCCGGCAATTCCACCCCTAAATCTTGGAAAATGGAAGCAAAGGTTGGAATCAAAAAGATGGTCATCCCCAGAAACACAGCAATGGCAAATAATCCTACTGCCACGGGATAGGCCATTGCCGACTTAATTTGTCCTTGCAGCCTTGCCATATCTTCCAGCAATTTGGCAATCCGATTGAGGACTTCATCCAGGACACCGCCGGCTTCTCCCGCTTCCACCATACTCACATAGAGTTTATCAAAGCACTCGGGATGCTTACTCATGGCATCGGAGAGGTTGACCCCCTGCTGCACCTCTTCATTTACCGATATCAATGCCTTACGGAGTTTGGCATTGTCGGTTTGCTCAGAAAGCACCCCCAAACAGCGTACAATTCCAACTCCTGCATTAACCATGGCGGCAAATTGACGGGAAAAAACCGCCTTATCTTTCACCCCAACGGTGGTCAGCCGCTCTTCAATAAACGATAAATCAATATCGAGATCCAGTCCCGCCGCTTTAGCTCGCCCAATTTTCGGGTATTTTCCTCGCAGAAGCTGTTGCGCTTGCACCGGAGACTGTGCTTTGACTTTTTCTTTGGTTCGTTTTCCTTTACTGTCTTGAACTTCAACAACGTAAGTAGCCATGAGTCTAATTCCTTAATTCCTCATTACTCAGTTTGATTTAGCGACGTGCTTGCTGGGCTTTGGGTTTGTTTTTCCCGGATGCGCCTCCTGTGGTTAAGCGATAGAGTTCATCGGGTTTACTGCTTTTCGATAGGGCTTCTTCCATGGAAATAGTTCCCTGATTCACCCAGGAAGCTAATGACTGTTCCATGGTCTGCATTCCCAGTTTCATCCCGGTTTGAATGGACGAGTAAATCTGCGAGGTTTTTCCTTCCCGAATTTGGTTGGCAATGGCGGGCGTCACCACCATAATTTCTTGGGCTAATGCCCGTCCAAATTCACCAGGCTTGGGTTTTTCTTTTTTCGGTAAACATTGACTGAACACCGCAATCAATGACCCCGACAGTTGTGCTCGAATTTGCTCTTGTTGATCTGCCGGGAACACATCCACCATCCGGTCAACCGTTGAAGCAGCGGAACTGGTGTGTAAGGTTCCAAACACCAAGTGACCGGTTTCTGCAGCAGAAATGGCCAGAGAAATGGTTTCTAAATCCCGCAATTCACCGACTAAAATGATATCCGGGTCTTCCCGCAACGCCGCTCGCAGGGCATTGGCAAAACTTTTAGTATCTTCTCCTTTTTGCCGTTGGTGAAAGAGACATTTTTCGTTGGGGAAGACATATTCAATGGGATCTTCTACCGTTAAAACGTGTTCGTAGCGGGTGCGATTAATTAAGTCGAGAATCGCTGCCAAGGTAGTGGTTTTGCCAGATCCAGTGGGACCGGTGACTAGAATTAACCCTCGCGGGCGACCTGCCATTTCTTTAACCACATCGGGCAGTCCCAATTTTTCATAATTCGGAATTTTCGAGGATAAGGCGCGCAAGCAAGCAGCATAGCACCCGCGTTCTTTATAAACATTGACCCGAAACCGGGCAAGCCCTTTCACCCCATAAGAACAGTCTAGTTCCCAGTTTTGCTCCAACTGTTTCCGTTGGCTATTGTTGAGCATACTGAAAATGAGCCGTTGCGTTTCTTGGGGAGTAAGCGACTCCTCTGTCGCCGGTTCTAGCTTGCCGTTTTGCCGGAAATAGACGGGAGAATCGGCTTGAATATGCATATCCGACCCGCCTTGTTCCACTAATTGTTCCATTAAGTCTTCAATCATTAATTCCATGGCAATCCTCCAAGGCTGTAAACAATAAGTTTTTATGATCTAGCTTTCCCTAATCTTGGAAGCGAGGTGTCAAACAATAAGGACAATCTAACCATTCCGGTTGCAGTTCGGCAGAACAGGTGTTGCACGTGAGTGAACTTTTACGTTTGGCTTTCATTTCTGCTTCTAAACCAGAGTCGCTGAAGGTCACCCGTTCCACTTCTTCTAAGGTGGTGTATCCTTCTCGCACCAGATTTAAGCTATAAGCCAGGAGGGTTTGCATGCCTTCCTCAACGGCAGCTTCTTTGATTCGTTCAGTCGGCGCCCCTTCGTTAATCAACGTTTGTAGGTTTTCGCTGATTTGCATAATTTCATACACCCCAGCACGCCCTTTGTAACCAACGCCATTGCATTTGGAACACAGTTTGCCTTTTTTGCGGGCTTGTTCAATTTCACTAGGTTGCAGCGTATTGGCTTTATAGAAGGTCACTTCTTCTTCTTTGGCGGCGGATAACCCAAAGCGCGCCAGTTCTTCTTGACTGGGACTGTAAGGAATGCGACATTGATCACACACACGACGCATCAGGCGCTGGGCAAGAACGCCAATGAGGGAGCCTGAAATCATAAACGGTTCGACGCCCATTTCATCTAACCGCGCGATCGCGCCCGCGGCATCATTGGTGTGTAAGGTGGTTAAGACCAAGTGTCCTGTCAGCGCCGCTTCAATTGCGGTCTTTGCCGTTTCTTTGTCTCGCGTCTCTCCCACCAGAATCACATCCGGGTCTTGTCGTAGAAATGACCTTAAAATCGAAGCAAAGTCCATGCCTTTTTCCCTAAGCACCTGCACCTGGGTAATGCCGGGCAGGGAGTATTCAATGGGATCTTCGGCAGTGCTAATATTCACGCCAGGATCGTTGCGTTCAGCCAGCATGGAATACAGGGTGGTTGATTTCCCAGATCCGGTGGGTCCGGTAACCAGAATCAACCCAAAGGGACGGCTGGCCATATTGCGGACAATTTCCAAACTGCGCTGGTCAGTGATTAGTTTGTCCAATCCCAACTGGGTTGCCGTATTATCTAAAATCCGCAGGACAATTTTTTCCCCATAACGACTGGGTAAGCTGCTCATCCGGAAGTCCACATTGCGCCCTTTGAATTTACGGCGAATTTTCCCGTCTTGAGGCAAGCGTCGTTCCGCAATATCCAAATCTGCCATAATCTTAAAACGGGCCGCGATCGCGGGAGCAATTTTCAGGGGCAAATTATCAAAGGCTTGGTGCAAGACCCCATCCCGACGCATCCGAACTCTCACATAGTCTTCTTGGGGTTCAATATGAATATCAGACACTTCATCTTTGAGGGCCTTAATGAGAATCCGATTCACTAAATTAATAATCGGTGCCGCTTGCGCATCGCCCAGAGATTTTTCTAAATCCGCTTCAGTGTCGCTGTCGGTCTCTTCTAACCCCTCCATGTCGAGGTTAGCCAGGTCCTTGGTGACGTCGAGTTTTTCTTCTTCCGCCTTCTCTTCCTGCTTTGCGGATTGCTCATCTAAATATTCGCCGATAATTTTTTCATAATCTTCCAAGGTCATCACCACGCGTTGGGGCTTAAGACCTTTGGGCCGCAGAATCCGAATCAGATCATCTTGCGCATCCAATTGGTCGGGATTGACCATTCCCACTAGCAGTGATGGGGGGCGAGTGTCTCGTTTGGCTAGCGGAAGCAGCTTGTAACGACGACACATATCTAAGGGAATGACCTCATCAATTAGTTCTTTAATGGGATATTCTTCTAAGTCAGTAACTTCGGGATCTAAAGATTCGACGCCATAATAAATTTTTAGTTCAAATAGATGATGTTTCTTATACTGACGATATAGTTCAGGCGGTAATTCTTTTCCAGTAATCGAAGTAAGCGCTTCTGTAAAAGAGCGTTTTCCTTCTGTTTCTGAAACCTCTTTTCGGGCTTGTTCAATTTGTTTGCTATCAGCATACCCCGCTTGAATTAATTTATTGCCAAATGGGGAAGAGTCGCGCAGCGTTGTTAGGGCGTTTCGACGTTTTTTAGCAGATGAAGAATAAGTCATAGCAAGATCACTTTGGATTGGGATTTCGCCTGCCTATAGGAAGTGACGAAGAAATTTAGAGATAGGATTATCTCTTTTCAGGATATCTATTATTTATTTCAGAAACTACTGTGATCGCTGCTATTTGTCAGAACAAAAGCCATGCCCTAGTTACGGAAAAGGGTCGGTATTCATCACTAATTTTCAAATTGTCACTATTCTTTATAAAAAACTGAAAGATTGCTGGTCTCAATGATCCGAAAACGCTCAAAACCAATTTCTTGCCGGTTCTCGCTTTTGAGATGCTAAATCGGGATCCTGTTTTTTGTTATTGATCTGATTTAATTAATAAATTAACGCAAATTTAAATTAAAAAGGTTTTTTATGGTTAAGATAGCTTTAGAACCAATTATTTTCAGTAAAAACTACTAGAATATTGTTTTGTTTGGTTTAGATTGTTATTTGATTCAGAGCAAACTTTCCTTTCCCAAATCCTTGCGTAATAATTGCGATCAGCAAGGCAAAGCAAAGAGGAAAACACTGTGAAATTATCTGTTTATGGAAAAGGCGGAATTGGAAAATCGACCACAAGCTGTAATATTTCAGTGGCGCTTGCCCAACGAGGCAAAAAAGTCTTACAAATTGGTTGCGATCCCAAACATGACAGCACTTTTACCCTGACCGGATTTTTAATTCCCACCATTATCGACACCCTGCAAGAAAAAGATTTCCACTACGAAGATATTTGGCCGGAAGATGTCATTTATCGCGGTTATGGCGGCGTGGACTGTGTTGAAGCTGGCGGTCCCCCTGCTGGGGCAGGTTGCGGCGGTTATGTCGTTGGGGAAACAGTAAAACTCCTCAAAGAACTGAATGCCTTTGATGAATATGATGTCATTCTGTTTGATGTTCTCGGCGACGTGGTTTGTGGCGGCTTTGCTGCGCCCTTGAATTATTCCGACTACTGCATGATTGTCACCGATAATGGGTTTGATGCCCTGTTTGCAGCCAACCGGATTGCCGCCTCGATTCGCGAAAAGTCTCGCACCCATCCCTTACGCTTAGCGGGATTGATTGGCAATCGCACCTCAAAACGGGATTTAATTAATAAGTATATTGAAGCGGTTCCCATGCCGGTTTTAGAAATCTTACCCCTCATTGAAGATATCCGGATTTCTCGGGTGAAAGGGAAAACCATCTTTGAAATGGCAGAAGTGGAACCCATGTTAGAAGAAGTGGCCCAGTATTATCTCAACATTGCCGATCAACTCTTAGCCCAGCCAGAAGGGGTTGTTCCCAATGATGCGCCCGATCGCGATCTGTTTTCTTTATTATCTGATTACTATCTCAACCCTGCAGACACAGACACCACAAAAGGGGCACCCGTAGCAGAAAGCGAAGAATTGGAAGCATTGATGGTGTAGCTGTCATTTGTCTTTTGTCCTTGGTCATTAGTAATGCAAGGGCAAATGACTCATGATGAATGACTAATAACAAATCAAATATTATAAATAACGGAGAAAACGATGACCGCAGACCAACAAACCGCTTTAAACTTTGAATGTGAAACTGGAAATTATCACACGTTTTGTCCCATTAGTTGTGTGGCTTGGCTTTATCAAAAAATTGAAGATAGTTTTTTCTTAGTCATTGGCACCAAAACTTGCGGCTACTTCTTGCAAAACTCAATGGGGGTAATGATTTTTGCCGAACCCCGTTATGCCATGGCGGAGTTAGAAGAAGGCGATATTTCTGCCAAATTGAGCGATTACGAGGAATTAAAGCGGTTATGTTTGCAAATTAAGCGCGATCGCAATCCCAGTGTCATTGTTTGGATTGGCACTTGCACCACCGAAATTATCAAAATGGATTTAGAGGGGATTGCCCCGAAACTGGAAGCAGAAGTGGGCATTCCCATTGTTGTTGCCCGTGCCAACGGCCTAGATTATGCCTTTACCCAAGGAGAAGATACAGTCCTGGCAGCGATGGTCAACCGCTGTGACGATACACCAGCAGAAGCTGAAGCAGAACCGGAACCAGAACCCAAGAAAAACGGCTTTTCACGGTTGTTGAATTTTGGTCAGAAAGAAGAACCTGCCCAAACAGAAGAAGAAACGGAATATAAAGATCACCCGCCGTTAACCTTATTTGGATCGGTACCGGATTCAGTGGAAACGCAACTGACGCTAGAATTAAAGAAACAAGGCATTAAAGTGTCCGGTTGGCTGCCCTCGAAGCGATTTACCGAATTGCCCAGTATTGAAAAAGGCAATTATGCTTGCGGGGTACATCCCTTTTTGAGTCGCACCGCAACCAATTTAATGCGTCGTCGCAAGTGTAAACTGATTGGCGCCCCATTCCCCATTGGTCCGGATGGAACGAGAGCTTGGATTGAGAAAATTTGCTCTGTGTTTAATATTGAACCGGAAGGATTGGACGAACGGGAAGCCCAAATTTGGGAAAGCGTGCAAGATTATGTGGAATTAGTCCGCGGTAAGTCGGTTTTCTTTATGGGGGATAACCTCTTAGAGATTTCCTTGGCACGTTTCCTTGTTCGTTGCGGCATGACAGTCCATGAAATTGGCATTCCCTACATGGATAAACGCTATCAAGGGGCGGAGTTAGCCTTATTAGAGAAAACCTGTGAAGAAATGGGCGTTGGTTTGCCTCGCATTGTTGAGAAACCGGACAACTATAATCAAATTGAACGCATCATGGCAGAAAATCCCGATTTAGTGATTACGGGAATGGCCCATGCAAATCCCTTAGAAGCCCGCGGTTATAGCACGAAATGGTCAGTGGAATTTACCTTCTCTCAAATTCAAGGGTTTACCAATACTCGTGACTTGCTGGAGTTAGTAACGCGTCCCCTGCGTCGCAACAATAACCTCAAAGAATTAGGTTGGAGTAACTTAGTGCAAGAAGAGGACGCTAAACGGATTACTGTATAAATCAGTAATGACAACTCTCTCAATCATCCTCCTTGTTTCATTTGGGAAATGAGGAGGAAGTTGCTATGATACAGCAGTAGAGTGTTTAAAAAGTTATTAAAAAGAGAAAACTATGGATATTTTGACACTAGGTTGGGTCGCATTTTTAGCCTTGTTTACTTGGTCGATTACAATGGTTGTCTGGGCGCGTAACGGATTCTAGAGAGGTGAACTGTGGAAGTTTGGTCTCCCCTTAATATTCTGTTTGTGATCGCCGTTGTTTTGTTGATTTTCGTCAGTGGTGGGATTTTATACCTCACTGCCCTCGAATGGCGCGACAGACGTCGTCAATCTCGGGATAAAAAGGGGAAGTAAAGGTAAACAACCTCTCGGGTTGAAAGTTGGCGGCTTAAATCCAATCAGGTTTAAGTTGCCAACTAATTGGATATTGTTTTTCAACCTGTCATGTCGATTCATCCGCACTGACTTGCCATTGCAATCAGTTACGACAGTCATTAACTTGGTCATAATTGAAAGATATAGCAAGTCTTGAACTGATAAATACAATATCTAATTGGCATGATTGCTTTTCACGTTTTGGATTTTACCTCACCTGACTGGGAACTGCTATAGCATTGTGTTTTTCTAGAGTGGGATGGCAAAGTGTTAATTTTAATCTAGTTTCAAATCATTAAAATAATGATTGCTTCCGATATTTTAAATGGAATTGCGACAAATGATCCCGAACAACGTCAATTAATTAGTGGTGTTTTATGGGAAGGCTATGAAACTGTTTTGAAGATGACGGGAGAAAGCAGTGGATATCGGATTACTTATTTAGAGGGGATATTAGAAATAATGTCTCCCAGTCGTCGCCATGAAAGGGCTAAAAAAATAATTAGTTCTTTATTAGAAGATTATTTCAAGGCGAAAGCAATTCCCTTTTTTCCATTCGGGTCAACCACTTTCCGTCAAGCAGATTTAGAAGGGGGAACGGAACCGGATGAGTCTTATTGTTTACAAGTGGAAAAGGAATTTCCGGATTTAGTGATCGAAGTTGTGGTTACTAGTGGCGGCATTAATAAATTAGAAATATATCGGCGTTTGGGAGTACAAGAAGTTTGGTTTTTCGAGAATGGTGAATTCTCAATTTATTGTTTGCAACAAGGACAATATAAGCAAACCAATATTAGTGAATTGTTGCCGAATCTTGATATTAAAGTGTTACAAGAATATGCGAATTATTCAGATCCCTTATTAGCTAGTTTAGAGTTTCGGAAACAAATTGGCGCGTAATTTAGTTGATTTCCCCAAACAGCGATCGCAGTGCCCACAGCGAAAGCCCTGGGCTTGTTGCTTAAATCCAAAGGCATCCAGTAAAAATTGCCAACGGCAGTAACGGGCAGCTAAATACTCTTGCATTTGTTTTGGCTGTTTTAGCAGTTTTGGCGTAGCACTTGTCTTGTGCTTGTGTGATAATAGGCGATAGTGAAAAGGATCGCGCCATTCCAACTGACCTAAACTATGCAATAGAGAAAGGACAATTAAGCCCTCAGGAGACATTTGTTCCACGGTGGCAACATTACCTTCTTTTGGAATCTGTTTCATCAATTGCTGTGCTTTTTGGTATTGCTGACGAAGTTTTTGGGTAAAATAGCGTTCTCGTTGTTTATCTTCGGGGTAAAGCAATCCTGTGGGTTCACTTGCCAGGGTTAATGCTGTTGCTGGATTCCCATCTCGCCCTGCCCGTCCAATTTCTTGCAGATATTCCGAGAGTAGCATGGGGGATTGATAATGAATCACCCAGCGCAAATTTGGCTTGTTGATGCCCATCCCAAACGCGCAGGTAGCAACGACAAATTGGAGAGTGCCGTCTAACCAGGCTTGTTCAATGTAACGGCGTTCAGAAGGGCTTAATCCGGCATGATAGGCAGCACTGGAATAACTTAGAGTATTTAACCAATGACTAAGGGTTTCCGTGGCAGCGCGCGATCGCGCATAGATTAACCCTGCTTGCTCTTTTCTGGCTTGAATAAAGCTTAACAGATTGTTTTTGCGTTGCCGAGGAGTACAAACCCGCTTCACTTGCAAGCGTAAGTTGTTGCGGTAAGGGCTTTGTTGGAACACAATAGGAGAACGGAGTTGTAAACCAGTTTGGATGATCTTCTGTGCCGTTGGATCCGCTGTTGCTGTGAAAGCGGCTACTGCAATTTTCGTTCCAGCAGGCTTAGACTCTAAAAGAGTGGATCGCGCTGCTCCCAAACGTCGATAGGCCGGGCGAAACGTTTCTCCCCATTGCACTAAACAGTGCGCCTCATCTAAAATTAAACCATTAATCACTAACTCTGGTGTTATTAATCGTTCCCAAATCGGGGGACTAAATAGGGTTTCTGGAGAAAGATACAACAACCGCAACTGCTGATTTTCCAGTTTTTCCAGAATTTGTTTGCGCCGATGGCGAGGCACTTCACTATGAAAGGAAGCAACAGATAATCCCCGTAACTCTCGCACTTGATTTTCCATCAAGGCGACTAAGGGTGAAATGACTAACGTGACTCCTGTTTGCAATAACGCTGGCAGTTGAAAACAAATTGACTTGCCGCCACCGGTTGGCAACACCGCCAAAGCATCCTTGCCTTCCAATAAACAGCGGATAATTTCCCCTTGGGGCGGACGGAAATCGGAATATCCCCAAATCGCTTTCAAGCGGTAGCGCACTTGCTGCCAGTCCATAAACCGTTAAACTAAGTAAAGAAGAATACAATACAAAAATGTCTATGACTCAGACTAATCTTCAGACTAACCTCAGCACTATTGATAATGAACTATCTAAGCGTCACATCAATCTTGACGAAGGCGGCTATTTTATTATTTACCTGGACCGCGAAGAAGGATTAATCTGCGCAAAACACTACAATAACTTAGTTGATGAGGAAGGATTTGCCCTTCATCCTGTGACTGGAGAACGGCTTTCCGCCAAATGCAACAACCAAGATCAAGTGGCAACTCATGTTTATTCTGGGCGTACCGCAAAAGAACTCTGTGTTCAACTGTTTGAAGAAACCGAGCCCTGCCCTGTAACCCAGTTTAATCATGCCGCTTACTTGGGACGAGAATTTATACGAGCGGAAATAGCCTTGGTACAGGGCAGCGAATACATTCAGGATTAATTGGTCAATAGAACATAAGCAAAGTAAGTGGCCATGGGGATAACGGTGGCAACCACCAGCAAGCCCACTACCCAAACGGTGGAATTTTCGGTATCCGTTTCTTCCGCTTTGGTAAAGGTGCTTTCGACTTGAATGTCGTCTTGGACTTGGGGTGGACCGGGATCCGGTTCACCTGCCAAGACTGTCCCTAAACGATTGCTGGCATTTAAGAATGCTTCGTTATACTTATTATCCTCTCGAATGGGAACGCCAATTGTATCTTTAATAACACTTTGGGCAATGTCTTCTGAAAGGCGGTCTTTTAAATCTTCACCCACGCGTAGGGTGACATTATTAGTAATGGTATCAAAGACGAGTAACACCTTATCCTGGCGCTGTTCTGGCTCAGGATACCATTGGTTAAATAACTTATCAGCGAAACTATCCACCGTTTCCCCATAATTCAAACGGCGAATCACCACAAATTTCATTTCTGCCCCAGTGGTGTCGGCAATATCTTCTAGGACATCATTCAATTTGCCCTCATTAATCCGACTGACAACTTCCGCTTGATCCACCACCCAAGTAGTGTTGTCTTCGCTAATATCAGGAACATCACTGGGACTAGTCGCTGCCTGAACAGGCAAAGCCGTCATGGAAAAGAAAAAGCAAGGAATCAGGATTAGGAATAGTTGTTTTTTGTAGAACTTGAGTTTTGTTGCAATTTGTTGCAGAAATTGTGACATAGCTTAAACTTTTGCTAGAAAAGATGGCAATTTATGTTACATCTTATAACGGAAGCAGGACGGAATTTTCCAGTTTTACAAGGAATTAATAAACTTTTTTAACGCTTATCCCCAGAAATAAATTTTCTGTGTCCGTCTCTGCGTAAAATGTAACCGATTAAGCAACTTAATTTGAATACCCAAGAGTTGTGGGAATCGAAACTGTCTATGGCGTTCAGGGGCTATGGGCGGCATCGCATTCTGCCCTTGATGAATAAGCCCCGTCAGGCTATCTGGACAGAATCTACATTTAGACTAGCGTTGGTCTAGATCAGTAGCGAAATCCCATCTCATCAAAGGGAAATGGTAACTGTTCAAACAAGAGGAGGACTTGCCGATGGCTGAAGCAAAAAATATGGAGCAATACATTAAGCCTTTCAACGATGACATTTATGCAGGGCATCTTTCTACCCCAATTTCCGATTCTGCCTTTACTCGGGTTTTTATTAATAATCTTCCCGCCTATCGTAAAGGCATTTCTCCTCTTCTAAGAGGATTAGAAATTGGGATGGCCCATGGGTATTTTCTCGTTGGCCCTTGGACCTTGCTAGGTCCCTTACGGGATGGCGACAATCCTTATTTAGGCGGTTTAATTGCTGCCATTGGGCTGATTTTAGTGGCCACCGGCGGCTTATCCGCTTATGGCTTAACGGCTTTCCCTGAAGACGATTCCAAAGCCGAATATTTCGACGATCGCGCCCCAGAAAACTTGAAAAACCGTCAAAATTGGAGTCAATTTACCGGCGGCTTTTTTGTTGGTGCCATGGGCGGCGCGTTTGTTGCCTATTTCTTGTTAGAAAATTTCTCGGTTCTTGATAGTATGTTACGAGGAATCGTTAATAGCTAGTGGCTATTAATGGTTTTTCAGTTAATGAAATGTTTGTAGTTAACACAAGGAAGGATTTTTAATATGAGTGGAGATTACGCAGCTTCTTTCTTACCGCTAATTTTAGTTCCCGCAGTTGGCTTATTAATGCCGGCTGTCACCATGGGCTTACTCTTTATTTATATTGAGTCCGACGCCTAATTATTGTTAGAAAAAAAAGATAATCCTCTCTTCTTAGATTCGTTCTAGGGGAGAGGATTTTTATAAGGTTTGAAACCATTAAAGTTGAGATAGTTTCGCCTGATATTCTTCTTCAGTGAGAATGCCGCTATCTCTTGCTTCTTTCAATTTCTGTTTTTTCTGGAGTTTTTCTCTGACTGATTGTTCTACCGATTGTAATTTCGCTTCATATTCATCGGCATCTAAAATTCCCTTCGTAAACGCTTCTTGTAACTGGTTTGTTCTTTCTTCAATTAATAGTTCGACTTCCCGTTCATCAATTTTTTCTTCTAATTGCTCTTTTTTTTGTTCAAATTCTTCTTGACTAATCAGTTCTTGATTTAAGGCTGATTGCAATTCATTAATTTCTTCTTTAATTTCTGCAATGGCGCGCGATCGCGCATTTGATGAACTTTCCGTCTTACTTTGCGTATCAATGGTTTGAGTGGGGGAATTGCTAGAAGAAGCTGCTGCCTCTGATTGAGAATCACTCACGCGTTTCAAATCTAAACGATGCTGGAGATTATTGATTAAATCCCGTTCCAAAACTAATGCCCAACTTGCCCCAGCAATGCCGGTAAAAATGCTAATTCCAGTAAATAAAGCAGTCAAGCCAGCCCCAGTAATATTTCGGATCCATTTTCCGACACGGGTTTCAATAATAAATTCTCCTGGTGTGGTGGGCGCATTTGACCAATAGATATTAACTTTAAACGCTAAATTCGTTCCAAAAAAGGTTCTAAGGACGCCTGTTTTTTGGGCTTGGATAAAATAAACATCGCCGGTTTGCGTACTTTCGACTTCATATTCTTTATCTTTGAACCATAAAATGACTTCTCGATAAACTCTGGAAAGGGTATCTTGTTCGTTGGCAACAAAATAGTTCTTGGTCATAATTGAATCTAACGTAACTGTACGGGTTGAGCATCGACCGGAATGCGAAACAAACTGTAAGGTTTTTCTCTTAAATCTTTCCCTTGATGAAAGTTGGGTTGACGATGCAATTGATTGGCAGTGAAATACAAATAACCATCATTGCTTAAGGCTAGGGTATCAGGCCACAAAATGCGAGGATCATGCACTAAGGTGTTAATTTGCCCGTCGGATGAGCGGCGGTGAATGGCGTTATTTTCGTAATCAGTAATATAAATGCGGTTTTGGTCATCTGATTCTAAGCCATCCGATGCGCCTTTCCCTCCATGATTGATTACCGTGTCGGCAACCGCTTCATCGGAAAGATTGCGATTGACCAGTGCATCTATACTTACACTATACAAAGTCCGACTGGAAAGCGGACAGTAGTAGAGGCGTTTCCCCTCTCCCCCCATGGCAATGCCATCCGCCCCAACAGCAAATGGGTTAGGATCTCCCGTAGCTGGTCGATTGAGTAACGGTTGCCCTTCCACAATCGGGAGAAACTTTTTCTCAGGTTTGGTGGAAGCGTGATTGTGGAGTCGTCGCCAACTCTCTCCGGTGGCTAAATCAACGACAATTATGCCATTGGATCCGCTAGAAGAAGAATCGGTAATGAATGCCATCCCTGCTTCTCCCCGTTGCAGATTAAAACGGACATCATTGAGATAAGTGGTTTCTAAAGCGACATCTCGAGGCAACAAAATTTTTTGGAAAATTTCATTGCGATTGAGATCAATTCCCACCAGCTTAGGACCGCCAAATTTGCTGGGACTAAACTCAATCCGTCCGGTATCGAGAACCCACAACCGATTTTTCGGATCAACCACCACACTTTGTACCGATAAGAAAGAATCTGCCGGTTTTTCGGGCGTTGCTTGATTAATTGCTAAATTTGGATAAGGAACGAGTTCGCCATCTCTAATTTCGGCTACAGTAAAGGGAACGTCATCTCCCCAGCGTGGGAAATTGACAAATTGACGTTGAGACTGGGACAGGGTAATGCCGGTAGGCATCATTTTCTCGAAGGGATGAACCAGTTCTAACTCCCCAATGGTTTTTTCTTGAGGTAGATTAAGGGGTTGGGAAAATACGGTTTGAGTCGCGACCAAAGAAAGCATCACTGCAAGGGCGATGGGAACAGTTTTCTTAATCAGCTGGGGATAAAACCTCATTTGAGCAATTAATGGGGTGAGCGTTGCATTCATTATAGGGTAGTCAATCCGACTCTTCGATTCCCCGTCGAACGTTGGGCAAACCTCTCATTATTCCCCAGAGTAGTTATCTTTCCGAGTTCCATGTTGTTAGCTTAATGAATAGATATCCTTAATTAAGCCGGATTGACCATGAAACCAACGGAACAAATTCTCTCGCAACTCCCTGGCGATGTGTTGGGAGGACTCCGCAAAGCTGACCAAATTTGGGGCAACATTCGCAGCGAGGCAAGCCAACAACAAATTCCCCAAGTCATAAAAACCGCTTCTGATTCTTTAAATGGCTGTGAGTTTGATGTCATGATTTGTGGGGGAACGTTAGGCATTCTCTTAGCAACCGGATTGCAACAACAGGGGTTTAAGGTTGGGATTCTAGAAAGAGGGATTTTGCGGGGACGGGAACAAGAATGGAATATTTCTCGTCAGGAAATTCGAGAACTTGTTGAACTGGGACTGTTAACCGAACAAGAACTGGAAAGCGCGATCACGTCCGGTTATAATCCTGCTCGCGTGGCATTTCACCAAGGAATTGAACTGTGGGTCAATGATGTCCTTAATCTCGGGGTTGACCCAATTACGCTCCTTGACCTCCTGAAAAACAAATTTCTCAATCTCGGGGGTCAGTTATTGGAGAAAACAGCCTTTTTGGGGGCAACGGTGCATCCCGATGGGGTTACCATTCAAACCGATCAAAGCACCCTTACCACTCGCCTGTTAGTAGATGCCATGGGCCATTTTTCCCCCATTGTCAAACAAGCGCGAGGGGGAGAAAAACCGGAAGGAACTTGTGTTGTGGTTGGGACTTGCGCTGCTGGTTATCCTAAAAATGACACCGGGGATTTATTGGCCTCTTTCACCCCCATTCAAAATCAATGCCAATACTTTTGGGAAGCATTCCCCGCTAAAGATGGACGCACCACCTATTTATTTTCCTATCTCGATGCTCATCCTTCTCGTCCCAGTTTAGAATTTTTCATGGATGAATACTTTCGGTTGTTGCCTGAGTATCAACAGGTGGAACTGTCTCAGTTAGATTTCAAACGAGCCCTATTTGGTTTCTTTCCTGCGTATCGAAAAAGCCCGTTGCGTGTTCAGTGGTCTCGGATTTTACCCGTTGGCGATAGCAGCGGCATCCAATCCCCGGTTAGTTTTGGCGGGTTTGGGGCAATGATTCGCCATTTATCTCGTTTAACCTTTGGCATTGCTGAAGCCCTCAAGGCAGATACCCTTTCCCGCGCTGATTTGGCATTATTACAACCGTATCAACCCAATATTTCAGCAACCTGGCTATTTCAGCGCACCATGAGTGTTGGCATTAATCAACAATTGTCTCCCAACCAAATTAATGAGTTGCTCAGCGGCGTGTTTACTGCCATGAATCAGCTAGGAGATGATGTTCTCAAGCCATTTCTCCAAGATGTGGTTCAATTTCCTGCCCTTACCCAAACGTTAGCGTTAACTGCCCTCAAGCGACCTGATATTGTTTTTCCTGTCATTCCTCAAGTGGGGCTTTCTCCCCTACTGGATTGGTTGGTTCATTACGTGAATCTCGGAGTATATAGCGGTCTATCGTCCTTACATCCCGTGTTGACCCCAACCATGAAATCACTGTCTCCCGAACAACAATATCGCCTCCACCGATGGCTAGAAGCGTGGCAATATGGATCTGGAAAGGATTATCACCGGTAATTAGGCTAAGGTCTCTGGGCAATAGCCGAGTCCTTGGGTAAACTGTTCTCGGAAGGCTTCAATGTCGCTGTAGTTGGGTTGACCATGAGTAACAATGGCAAGTTGATAACGACGCATTACTTCCACAATGGATTGCCCGACATCTAGACTCCAAAAGGCCATTTGCAAGCGAATTTCGGGTTCGTAGGGAATTCCCATTTCGTTTAAGTAGGCCTGGAAGTCTCCATCTTGCTGCGATGTTAATTTCTGTGCAAATTGAATTTTGACTAACCAACCATCAATGCGATGAATAACAGTAACCACAGAGGTGGGCAATTCCGAGTTGCTGCGAAGATGGTCAATTAAGCGCAACGTTAAACTGGCATTAGCGAGAAAATAAATGTATTGCATTTGCTAGAAAACCTCCATAGCGCGATCCCATCGATTTGCGCTATCTTCAGTTTCCCAAACGACCCCACCCAATTACTAGGGGAATATCCCCCAATTTGTTCCTTGTTATCCCCCAATCTTTATGGGAAATAAACGCGTTGAGTCCTTAATTGCCCAAGTTTCAGGATGTTTAGTAGCTATGAAATCTGATCCTTCCTCTGCCGATAAAATTGCCAGCAGCTACGATTATCAACTGCCAGAGAATTATATTGCTCAAACCCCAGTTACCCCCAGAGATCATTCTCGGCTTTTAGTGGTTGATTCGCCAACGACGCATCATCATCAACATTTTTATGATCTCCCGCAATGGCTAAAATCTGGGGATTTATTAGTGTTGAATAATACCAAAGTCATTCCGGCACGAATCTATGGCCAGAAAGTAACCGGGGCAACGGTGGAAGTCTTGCTTCTAGAGGAAAAAGGCCACAATTGTTGGTTAGCACTTGTTAAGCCGGGAAAACGCTTGCAAGTGGGCGCTAAAATCCGGTTCTCTCCCCATGACTCTAATCAGAAGCCCGTTTTGGAAGCCACGGTCATTGAAAAAGACGAGGCAACCGGGGGGCGATTATTACAATTTGATCTTCCCCCAGAGACCCCCTTACTGTCTGTTTTAGATGATTATGGCGAAATTCCCTTTCCCCCTTATGTGACCGAAAAACAAGCGCAACCGGAACAGTATCAAACCGTGTATGCGCAACAATCAGGGGCAGTTGCCGCGCCTACGGCGGGATTGCATTTTACTGATGCCTTACTCAGCAAGTTATCTTACCAGGGAATTGCCCAAGCGGAAGTGACGCTTCATGTGGGAGTGGGTACATTTCGCCCAGTAGAAGTGGAAACCATTACTGACCATACCATGCACCAAGAATGGATTAATGTTCCGGCAGAAACGGTGGATCAAATTAGGGCAACCAAAGCCGAAGGCGGAAGAGTCATTGCGGTGGGAACGACGGTTGTTCGCGCCTTAGAAGGGGCAGTGGCGGCCCAAGGCAGTCTTAGTGCCTTTTGCGGGAAAACGGATTTATTTATCTATCCCGGCTATCAAATTCAGGTGGTGGATGGATTGATTACTAATTTTCATTTGCCCCGTTCCAGTTTGTTAATGTTGGTGAGTGCGTTCGTGGGACGGAAACGGTTATTATCGTTGTATGAAGACGCGATCGCGCACCAGTATCGCTTTTATTCCTTTGGGGATGCGATGTTGATTATTTAGAGTCAGGGGAAAAGGAGAGGTCGAGAGATGTTATCCACTGTCAACAACCAGCCATCAATTGCAAACTAATGATTCTACCGGAATTTGAGCAGTTTTCCCAACTTGCCAGCCAGGGGAATTTTATCCCCGTTTATCAAGAATGGACCGCAGATTTAGAAACGCCGGTTTCGGCATGGTTTAAAGTCTGTGCCGGACAACCCTACAGTTTTTTATTAGAGTCAGTCGAAGGCGGCGAAAAACTGGGACGTTACAGCTTTCTCGGATGCGACCCCATGTGGGTGTTAAAAAATGAGGGAGAAACCACCACGCAAATCGATCGCGCCGGGAAGGAAACCGTCTATCATGGGAATCCCTTTGCCACCTTAAAAGACTGTTTAGCCTCCATTCATCCAGTGAAAATTGAGAGTCTTCCCCCAGGGATTGGCGGCTTATTTGGCATGTGGGGCTATGAATTGATTCAATGGATGGAACCTCGGGTGCCCATTCATCCCCGGCAGGACAAAGATTTGCCGGATGGGGTTTGGATGCAAGTGGATCAGTTGCTGGTTTTTGATCAGGTAAAACGGAAAATTTGGGCGATTGCCTATGCGGATCTGCGAGGGGAAACCGATCTCAAAACCGCTTACCAAAAAGCGCGCGATCGCGTGGAGAAGTTAGTCAGCAAATTGCAATCTCCCCTGCCCGACATTGCTAAAACCTTTTCTCTGGCCTCTTCTGTATTGCCCAAAGATGCCACTTATGAAAGTACCACCACCGAAGCCGATTTTTGTCGCAGTGTGGAAACCGCCAAAGACTATATCCATGCCGGGGATATTTTTCAATTAGTCCTGTCGCAACGTCTCAATACTACCTATCAAGGACATCCTTTCAATCTTTATCGTTCCCTGCGAATGGTAAATCCCTCTCCGTATATGGCCTACTATCAGTTTGGGGATTGGCAATTAATCGGGTCGTCGCCTGAGGTGATGGTGAAAGTGGAACGAACCCCCCAGAATCAGCAACAAGCGACGTTGCGTCCCATTGCCGGCACTCGGAAACGGGGAAGCACAGCGGCTGAAGATCAAGCCCTTGCTGAAGATTTATTACAAGATACCAAAGAACTAGCCGAACATATTATGCTAGTTGATTTAGGGCGCAATGATTTAGGGCGGGTTTGCCGCCAAGGCAGCGTCACGGTGGATCAGCTGATGACCATTGAACGCTATTCTCATGTGATGCACATTGTCAGCAATGTCATTGGAGAAGTTCGAGATCCGCAAACGGCTTGGGATGTGTTGAAAGCCACCTTCCCGGCCGGCACGGTCAGCGGTGCCCCCAAAATCCGGGCAATGGAAATTATTGCCGAATTAGAACCCCATCGCCGGGGTCCCTATTCCGGGGTGTATGGGTATTACGATTTTGAAGGGCAACTCAACAGCGCGATCGCGATTCGGACGATGATTGTTCGGCCACAAGGAAATAACCGACATCGCGTTTCCGTGCAAGCTGGTGCCGGTGTTGTCGCCGATTCGGTTCCGCAACAAGAATATGAAGAAACGCTTAATAAAGCGAAAGGATTGCTAGAAGCAATTCGTTGTCTTCAGTAGGGTTGAAATAGTTATTGCTGATGGCGGAAACTGTTTTTATTTTGGCAGATTGCTATCGTTTAACAGATAGGGGAAATCCAGTTTCCCTAATTGTTTATTCAATGGCTATCTGATTCAAAATAGCTAATTGTATTGATGATTCGTTACTCTTTATTATATGAATACATTCGATTTTTTACAACTCATTTTTGGTTTAGGTCTTTTGGTAAAAGGAGCTGATTATTTAGTGGCAGGTGCAGGCAAACTTGCGACTTTAATTGGCATTTCTCCTTTAGTGGTTGGGCTAACCGTTGTTTCTTTCGGCACTAGTTCTCCAGAATTAGCCGTTGGGATTAAAGCCAATTTTACCCAACAAGCGGGAATTTCTGTCGGCAATGTTGTTGGCAGCAATATTGCCAATGTTTTATTAATTTTAGGCATTGCTGCGACCATTGCGCCCCTTCGTGTATCGGAAAAATTAGTACGGATGGATGTTCCCATTATGATTGGGATTTCCATATTGCTTTTATTTTTTAGTTTGGATAATAAAATTGGTAAACTTGATGGGTTTCTATTTTTATCAGGCGCAATTATCTACACCATCTATCTTTTAGTTCAAAGTCGCCGTAATAATTCCTCTCCAGAAGAATTAGCAGAAGAATTTGATGTCATGCCGAAAGAAAGGTCTTGGCGAGAATGGTTAACTAGTTGCGGCTTGCTCCTTGTTGGATTAGTCATGGTAATTTTAGGATCAGATTGGCTAGTCTCTGGCGCTACCACTATTGCCACTGCCTTAGGATTAAGTGAATTGGTTATTGGCTTAACCGTGGTTGCCTTAGGCACTTCCTTGCCCGAATTAGCGACTTCCATTGCTGCGAGTATCCGAGGAGAAAGAGATATTGCCGTAGGCAATGTTGTCGGGAGCAATATTTTTAATATTTTGATTGTGTTGGGAACAGCCGGAATTCTTGCCCCTTCCGGAGTGGAAGTTTCTGCTGCTGCCATTAATTTAGATATTCCCATTATGATTGCAGTCGCGATCGCGTGTCTTCCCATTTTCTTTACGAATAATCTCATTTCTCGTTGGGAAGGCATTTTCTTTTGGTTATATTACATTGCTTATACCCTATTCTTATTCCTCAAATCCACCGAGCATCAAACCTTACCGGTGTTTAATACCGTGATGTTATGGTTTGTGATTCCCATTACCGCTATCACCCTAGTGATTCTTACGATTTCCCATTGGCGCGATCGCATCAAGTTTTCTAGAAAAGCCCCTAGTCATGAACAGCAGATCAACCAGAGTGAAAGTGAAAAATAAGCCTTTCGGTACAGTTAGTTTTGAATAGAGAAAAGTTAAGGTAACTTTAAAGTTGTTTACAAAATTTCATATCTAAGTCATGAATAACATCATGTCACGTTGGCAACTGTTAACCCTAACCTTATTCCTGACCGTTGGCATTAGTTCCGGTGCCGCTGCTGCAGCGACTCCCGCTCAATCAACGCCAAAAGCTAGGTATCCCCAACAACTGCAAATTGCTCAAGGGGAACAAGATATTGTTGGCATTGCCAGCAATAACGAAAACTTCAGTACCCTTGTCAAAGCGGTGCAAGCTGCGGATCTGGCGGAAACACTGCAGGGAGAAGGCCCCTTTACTGTCTTTGCCCCCACGAATGAGGCTTTTGCCAAGCTTCCGGATGGGATCGTTGAATTTCTGTTACAGCCAGAAAACAAAGACTTATTAGTTGATGTTTTGAGCTATCATGTGGTTCCTGGAGAAGTGATGTCAAATCAGCTGGAAACTGGAACCGTTGACTCCCTCAATGGTGGACTTTCTGTCGCTATTTCCGGCAATAGCGTCATCGTGAATAATGCCAGTGTCATTCAACCTGATGTTGAAGCCAGCAATGGCGTGATTCATGCGGTTAACCGGGTTCTGCTTCCGGAAGGGTTGGCAGAAACGATTCAAAATCGTATGAAGCAGTAATCAAGGGGAATCAAGTTGAGCCTGCAGTAGGGTGCGTAATGGGCGTGCCCTATTGTATATTAGGGATGATAGAACTATTGTCCCTGAAACAACCCTTGTGGGATTGATAGTCCAACACTAGCATATTGATAGTTGAAACCGAGAAAAGCACTCGGTACTTGTCTAGGAGGTTCACATGACATCTTTTGCCACTGCTTCTGCCAGAGCCGAAATGAACGAATTGCGACGCTTAAAGACATTGCTTCCCCCAGAGTTGCAAAGCTGGGTAATTGTTGAGGCGACAACAGAAGTCAATCCGCCCATTATTCGCAGTGAAGAAATTGGTCGGGATGAGGTGGAAATTCAAATTGACTTAGGAAAGTGGGAAAATCTCTCTCTAGACCAACGAAATTTAATGTTTTGGCATGAAGTTGCCCGTATTCAAAATGATACCATTCCCAAAGAAGGATGGGAAATGGCCGCCCTTGCCATTGGTTTAGGCGGTGCTGTGGGAGAACTGTGGGTGCAAGATGGTTTGCTCTTAATCTTAGCCCTTGCCTTGTGCGGCGTTTCTGGTTACCGACTGTGGCAAAAGAATAGCGGAGAAAAAACCATTCAAGCTGCAATTGATGCTGACGAAAAAGCGATCGCGCTCGCCAATCGGTTTGGCTATAGTGTTCCCAATGCCTATAAAAGTCTGGGAAGTGCTCTAAAAAGTTTGATTGAACAAACCCCGAACCGACGCGCTCGCAAAAACTACGAAACCCGCTTGCAAGCCCTGCGTAAGAGTGCTTCTAAAGCGAAGTCAAAAATGCAAGCCGATCAAAAAGGAAGCTCGGAAACGCCAATGCCGGAAGAAGAAGAAGAAGCACCTCGCAAACAAGCCCCTAGAAGTGCCAGAAGTCAGGCGAAACGGAAAAAGTTGCAACGTTAGAGTTGCCCGATCATTTTGTGGGTTTGCGGAATCACCCGCACCACTGATAGGGATGATTTCAGCGACTGTTGCCAGGACAAGATTTGTTCAGCACTGGGAGGAGTAATTGCTGTTTCAGGAATGGGAGTCGCGGGTTGTAAAATGACAGGAATTTGACGACTCACACTGGTGATAACCGTACTGGCTTTGGCTAAATCATCCCAATTCGTTTGGTCAGTAACAATTAATTTGACAAAAACGTCTTTTTGGGGTAAGCAACGTCTCAAAAAGTCTTGATGGGCTTGCCATCGATTTTCCCCACTGACGCTGGGCAACTTCATATCCATGGCAATGTAGTCAATTTGATCCAAAATCAAGGATAATTGTTGCGGGCGATGTCCCCCGGTTTCTAGATAAATGGGCAAGGGAGTTTGTTCTTTGAGTTTGGGTAAAAATTGTTTTAAGAACTTCGCGTGTAAGAGCGGTTCACCGCCGGTTAAGCTAATGCTATCGTGCAGATGCGACCCTTGTTGTTGGGTGATCCAACTGAGAAGTTGCTCTTCTTCCACTGGGTTTTCATATTCTACAAAATCGCGATTGCCTGGGGTTTGCTCGATGCGACAGCGGGAATTTGCTTCCCAAGTATGGGCACTATCACAGAAATGACACCGTAAGTCACAGCCTCCGAAACGAATAAAAATTTGCCGTGTTCCAACGTTTAATCCTTCCCCTTGGATGGCAGAGAAAACTTCTACTAAATTAGTGGTGGTTGTTGCGAGTTGAGTCATAACGAGGTGATAGATGATTGGCGGTTAGTATTTGTTTCAATCCATGGTCCCTTGCCAATCGTGTTTTCAGTTTATCGTACAACTTTGGATAACATCGGATCTGTATCTAACTTTTCCATACTGCGCTGAATCATCTGATCCGGTTCCTCGTGAGATTTTTGCTTGGCCAGAGGAGAGGAGGCCATTAACTTAACAGCTTTATTATAGACTGACATTTGCCCTTTCATGAGAAATAAATCAGCAGCTTGTCGCCAGTCAAAAAAGGCTTGTCTTTTGTGTCCTAAGCTAGTGTGAGCTAAACCTCGGTTGTAATAAGCGTTCGCGTAGTTGCGATCTAAAGCCAATGTCTCATTATAGTCTTCGATCGCGCCTTTGAGGTCGCCACTGGAAAATTTGGCAACGCCACGGTTGTAATACGCTTGTGTCAGATAAGGATTCGCAGCAATGACTTGGCTAAAGTCGGTAATGGCAACTTGATATTGTTTTAATTGACAGCAGGCAACGCCTCGATAGTAGTAAGCCTTGGTGAGATTGGGATTAATGTCAATGGCGCGATCGCAGTCTTGTCTGGCTTTTTGAGAGTTCCCTAACTGAAAATTAGCCCCAGCGCGAGTTGTATAAGCTATCGCATCTTTGGGGTTGAGTTGAATAGCGCGATCGCAATCTTGCAAGGCTTTGGCATATCTTTTCAGTTTAAAGTAGGCTCTAGCGCGATGTCCATACGCCTCACCAGACTCAACATGACAAGCAATTGCCTGAGTCAAGAACTTAACGGCTTCCTGATACTGTTTCTGCTTGTAGTGTTCTACTCCCAATTCACAGTATGATTTAGCTTTCTCTGAAGAATTGGCAAAGCCTAAGGAGAGGTTAACATTTCTTACCCAGTTCTGCAAAAGCATTGCTATAAATCCTTTTTGAGCTAATCTTGTTTTGGTTCTCGTTTATTGTAACTCAAATCACTTCTTATTGTTGATGGCAAAAATGATGAAATTTGGCTTATTTACCATTAATTAAGATCAGTATTTTCTTTGAATGAATTTGGAAAACGCCACAAATATTTAAGTTTTTTTTAGTAAAAAGCAGTGCAAAACTAAAAGTAAATAATTAATTAATATTACTAATCACATTAATATTAGAAAAATATTAGATGGAGCAGTTGCACTGGTGAATCAAGTTAGTTACGGTTTAAGAATTGAAATGATTTCAAAACAATTAGCTATGAAAACAATGTTGTCCAAGTCCTTAAACTCCTTAAAAATCATAGGAATTTCTTTAGTTGCCTCTCTAGTTCTTTTCTCTCCTAGCAGCTTAGCTGAAAATCAAATTACTGATATTAGCGATATACGGGAAAAAGTAAAGGTTGAAAACGGAACCTTTAGTTTCAAAGATACCCAAAAAATCCCTTCCGCAAGAATTGAAAAGGCGATCATTGATCTTCCTAAAAATGAAAAGGGAACAATTGATAACCTTTCTATTATTGGACCAGACGATCAAACTGAATTTGGTTGCCAAAACATAGATGTTGTTAATGGCACCGATTTGATTCAAGCTTGTGGTGGACCTGCCAATTTGAAAGCTGGTAAAACCACGTATAAAGCAAGTGGTAGTAATTTCCGTCCGGAGTCAGATACTGTATTAAGAATTAACTTAATTCCGTCATCATAAATTTTTCATTAATGCTATATTTATGGTGCTGAGAGCATTTCTTTTTTCGTTGCATGACTAGAGAGAAAATGCTCTCTCTTTTTATTGATTTGTTTGGTCTGAGGAGATAAAAATTCATGACAAATCAGCTAGAAAAATCTGACTTGCCAATTTTCAATATTGATTTACTAATTAGTGCGATTTGCTTTTTAATTGGATTTACGGGGTTTGGTTATATATTATTCACGCTGCCCGGTTTAGCAGATGTTCCTTCTGATGCTACGAGAACTTGCATTTCTGGAGGATGGAAATTTACCCTGATTATCACTCATATTTTAGCTTTTGCCCTAATTCCGTTAGCCATGCGCATTTTTTATGAGAGTCTTAGGCGCTTGGGAGAATCATCTCGTAAAATTTTTGGATCTCAGTTAGGATTAGCTTTTATTATGGTCGCGATCGCGTCCGAAATTGGTTGGCATGTTACCCAATGTTGGTATTATCAAAACCAATTTACCATGCTGAACTTTATGTTCTATTTCTTCCTAATTGCGGCCTTTGCGTTATGGGCAGACAGTTTAGTTGAGCAAACAACAACCGGAACTCGCGTCCTTAATATTTTATTTGCGATTAGCTTATTCATGGTTTCCATTCTTTATCCCTTAGGCTATGAGGCTGAGAATCCCAGCTATAAAATCCCGATTTACGTTGCCCTAACCCTTGTTTTTAGTGTTCTCACTTATCGAGGATATAAACTCTTAAAAACTTGGAAAATTATCTTGTTTCCTTTATTTTCCGTGGGAGTCAACTTAACTTTTATTGTTTTACTTGATCAATTTGGCGGCAATCCTTATACTAATCCGCAAGTTGCTAATAATGCCTTATTCCATATTCTTCATGATATTGCCGGTACAGAAATGGGGGTTATTATTTTTACTGCCCTGGTGTATTACAAAGGATTAGCAACTTCCCGTTTGCAGAAGGAGAAAAATTAGTGTTTGGAGTGACGATTTATGCTGCTTGCTGATATTTATCCCCTGGGACATCTTTTATTAGGAATTGTAGAATTATTTTTAATTGCTTGGTCAATTCGTCTCTGGCAAAAATCCAACAGTCTAGCAATGGGGATTTTGCCTGTCATTTTGTTAAGTACAGCTTATGACAATTTTGTGCTGGCTTGCGGGCAATGGATAGGAGAAGGAAACTTATTGCAGTCTCTCAATGAGATCCGTTTTTTACTGCACTATCTGGTTGTTCCTTTCTTCATTGTTGTTGCTGTTGAATTAGCCAGTCGTGCTGGGGCAGGTTGGGTGATTCCGTTAACGCGAGGATTAGGCTGGGTGCTTGCCATTGCCTTAGGCATTTTAGACTATCTCAATAATTATCTGAATCTCTCCCTTGTGCCCACAGAATTTGCCGGTGTGCTTCGCTATGCCCAAGCATCACCAAATCCGCCTATTGTCACGATTACAATTAATGTTTTCCTTTTGATCATTGGCATTGGCATTTGGGTACGCTTAGAAGGGAAATGGCCCTGGTTATTTGTGGGAACGGTCGTGTCTTTCATTGGTAATGCAATTCCTATTAGTGAGGTAGGAACTTTACCAGGTAGTAGTTCCGAATTTATTTTAGGCTTTACGCTTTTACTAACGGAACGATATCTGCAACAAAATGCACCGGATTTAGAGTTAGATCGAGATCTTAAATTTGAATTTATTCCTTTGCATTTTAATTGGGTTGCGATTCATCCCCAACCGAAGGGGGTCATTTATTTTATTGGCGGTGCCGGTTTTGGGACTTTTCCAACAATTTTTTATCGTTATCTTCTGAGAAGACTCTTTCAAGAAGGTTATACCATTATTGCCTTACCCTTTCGTTTTACGTTTAATCATTGGTCAGTTGCTATTCAAATGGTTAAAGATCAAGAACAATTGCTAGCTAACATTCGTCAAGAAGCAATTAATCGGAATTATACGAAAAACTTAAACTTATATTCCAATGAAGCCAGAATGAAAGGCGGCAATCATTATTGGTTAGGTCATAGTTTAGGTTGTAAATACATTGCTCTGTTGGAAATTTTAAGCGACTTAGATCGCCAAAAAATTCAAGATCTCCTAGGCAATTGTGTGAAAAATAATCGTCAAGTGAATGATATAGAAGTTGCCTTAGCCAAAACGAATTTAGATAATATTTCTTTGAGAAATCAACCTTCAATGATGATGGCTCCCATTATTACTGGGATTGAAGGCGCGATCCCGGTGCAAGCCATTGCCAATTTTGTTAAAACAATTATTGATGTTCGTCCTAGTAAGGAACAAACCTACTGTTTAATTAAAAATGGTCAACTGTTTCACTTTATTTCCCTCCTTGGTTTTCAATCAGATCAGGTTCAAGCGAAAGCGAAGACACTAAATTGGTTAGAAAAGAACCTACCCCAAACTCCCTTTAAACCGATTGTCGAAAAATTGCCAGGCGGACATCTATCTCCCCTAAATTTATTAAAAAGAAATGCTAAACTTGCTGATACTGTTATTAACTTACTTTCGAAACTGCATCAGCGAGTTCAATAATTTAAGTCAAAATCGTGCCGCCCATGAGTTTGACATACCGCCGTTGCAACTCCTCTTTTA
>JBDGQV010000129.1:0-2387 GCA_042218725.1 Halothece sp.
TCTAGCAGTTGCTTGATAGGCATCCATTTTCATCATGTCTCTCCACTCAGAATCACGCACTCAAATTAATTCGCGCCCTTGAAAGCCCCGCTCTTTTAAGAACCCCGTCCAGTCATCAAAGATGAGGGATTTCTCAGAACCCTAGTTAAAATAAACAGAGATAAGAAACCCAGAATAACAATGGATGTAAAAGCAGCGATCGCGTTTGAAGCTAACCAACCCCTCAAACTGGAAACCGTACAACTTGATCCCCCGAAAGCAGGGGAAGTGTTAGTAGAAATTAAAGCTACAGGGGTTTGTCATACTGATGCCTACACCCTCTCAGGAAAAGACCCAGAAGGACTCTTCCCCAGCATTTTAGGCCATGAAGGGGCAGGGGTGGTTGTTGATGTGGGAGACGATGTCAAAAGCGTTAAACCGGGCGATCACGTAATTCCGCTTTACACGCCAGAATGTCGGGAATGTAAATTCTGCCTTTCTCGAAAAACAAATCTGTGTCAAGCTATCCGTTCCACCCAAGGGCAGGGCGTTATGCCCGATGGCACCAGTCGGTTTTCTTTGAATGGGGAAAAACTCCATCACTTTATGGGAACCTCGACTTTTGCCAACTATACTGTATTGCCGGAAATTGCAGTGGCTAAAATCCGGGAAGATGCGCCCTTTGATAAAGTCTGTTATATCGGCTGCGGCGTAACCACGGGAATTGGCGCTGTTTTATTTACTGCGCAAGTGGAAGCCGGGGCAAATGTGGTTGTCTTTGGCTTAGGCGGCATTGGCTTAAACGTCATCCAAGGCGCCAAAATGGTGGGTGCTGATAAAATTATTGGCGTGGATATTAATCCCAATAAACGCGCGATCGCGGAACAGTTTGGGATGACTGATTTTGTTAATCCCAAAGAACTAGATGGCGATTTAGTCAGCCATCTCATCGAACTCACCGATGGCGGGGCGGACTTTAGCTTTGAATGTATTGGCAATGTTAATGTTATGCGTCAAGCCTTGGAATGTTGCCATAAAGGATGGGGAGTCTGTACGATCATTGGGGTTGCCGGTGCTGGAGAAGAAATTTCCACTCGCCCAGTGCAGTTAGTGACCGGTCGTGTCTGGAAAGGCAGTGCTTTCGGTGGTGCCAGAGGACGAACTGATGTTCCGAAAATCGTCGATTGGTATATGGATGGGAAAATCAACATTGATGATATGATTACCCAGACCCTTCCCATCGAGCAAATTAATGATGCCTTTGATTTAATGCACGAAGGCAATTCTATCCGCACGGTTCTCACTTATTAATTCTGATCTGTAGGGTTGGATTGAGAAAATCCAACCTAAGTCTGTTCTGACTATATTTCAATCCTGATATGTCAAACTTAAGTTTAAACGCTCAACATCGTTGCTTTGGCGGAACTGTTCGCTACTATCAACATGCCTCTCAAGTGTGCCAGGCACCAATGCGCTTTTCTGTTTTTCTGCCGCCCCAAGCGGAAACAGATTCGGTTCCTGTTTTGTATTTTCTTTCGGGGTTAACCTGCAGCGAAGAGAATTTCACGGTTAAATCCGGTGTGCAAAGAGAAGCAGCAGAACTTGGAATTGCCGTTATTGCCCCTGATACCAGTCCTCGGGATACAGGAATCCCAGGAGAAGATACAGATTACGACTTAGGAACTGGTGCTGGGTTTTATGTAGATGCGACGCAACCCAAGTGGAAGCCCCATTATCAAATGTATAGCTATGTCGTGGAAGAATTACCCCGTTTAGTGGAAAATGAGTTTCCCATTCTGGCTGATAGAAGAGGTATCTTTGGGCATTCTATGGGAGGCCATGGGGCCTTGATTTCTGCCTTGCGCAATCCCAATCAGTATCTTTCTGTGTCCGCTTTTGCCCCGATTGCAGCGCCTAAACAATGTGAATGGGGAAAAAAGGCATTTCATCATTACTTGGGGGATAATGAAACCCTTTGGGATGATTATGATGCCACCGAGTTGGTGCAACAAAAGGGTTGGTTGGATAAACCGATTTTAATCGACCAAGGAACCGCAGATAATTTTCTAGCCCAGCAACAATTATTGCCGGAAAAGTTTGCAGAAGCTTGTGACAGGGTTGGACAACCATTAAATTTAAGGTATCAAGAAGGCTACGACCATAGCTACTTTTTTATCGCCACGTTTATCAGAGATCATTTACAGCATCATGCCCAATTTTTGTTTCGTTAAATTGAAATAATAGAGAAAAGCGCGATCGCGCCCTTAATACAACCAACTGCGATATTCTGAGGCAGTGTTTTTCATATCTTCATATTTAAAGGCTTGAGCAATTCCTTGTTCCCAGTTCATCACTGCTCCTTACTTTTTGAAATTTTTCCTTATAGGTTGATGGTAGCCTGAAGTGAA
>JBDGQV010000013.1:0-19494 GCA_042218725.1 Halothece sp.
AAACTGTATATATTATTGGTGATAAGGAAGCCATAGGAGATCATCTACTTATGCAAGATGTTGCAACCCCAACTCTAGATTACACAAGCGAGACTTATAAAGATGCTTATAGCCGCATCAACGCGATTGTAATTGAAGGGGAACAAGAAGCCCAAAATAATTACTTAGACTTAATTAAATTGTTGCCCGATAGCAAAGATGAACTCACTCGCCTCTCCAAAATGGAGGCACGACACAAAAAAGGATTTCAAGCCTGTGGCAAAAATCTAAATGTTACTCCTGATATGGAGTTTGCCCAACAATTTTTTGCAGAACTCGATCAAAATTTCCAAGATGCACTGGCAGAAGGGAAAGTTGTTACCTGCTTGTTAATCCAATCTCTGATTATTGAATGCTTTGCGATTTCGGCCTATAACATTTATATTCCGGTGGCTGATCCCTTTGCCAAGAAAATTACAGAAGGGGTTGTCAAAGACGAATATTCCCACCTTAACTATGGAGAGGAGTGGTTAAAGGCCAACTTTGACAGCGTTAAAGAAGAATTGGAACAAGCCAACCGCGAAAACCTTCCTTTAGTGTGGAAAATGCTGAACCAAGTAACTGAAGATGCCAAAGTCTTGGGGATGGAAAAAGATGCTCTCGTAGAAGATTTTATGATTGCTTATGGAGAAGCTTTGGGGAACATTGGCTTTTCCACTCGTGAAATCATGCGGATGTCCGCTTATGGACTGCGAGAAAGCTAAATTGGCATCTTTAATCAGCAAGTTTAAGTAAGGTGCAGTTTCCTCGCCTAGCGGCGGGGAATTCCTGTCTCAGGCTGCCAAGTCAATGGTTCAGCAAAGGCTTTCCTAAATCTTGTTAAACATCTTAAGATTGATAATAGTGGGTTATTATCCCCGACCATAATCATACTTATCACGACCTGATTCACAGGTTGACAGCGAGAAATTCATGTTTGGTTTGATCGGTCATTTGACCAGTCTTGAACACGCGCAAAATGTTGCTCAACAACTCGGCTATCCCGAATATCATGAACAGGGATTAGACTTCTGGTGTGCAGCACCGCCCCAAATTGTTGATGATATTAAAGTAACCAGTATCACTGGAGAAACCATTCACGGCAAATATGTTGAATCCTGTTTTCTCCCAGAAATGCTGACCCAGCGTCGCATTAAAGCAGCGGTGCGCAAAGTTTTAAATGCCATGGCTCATGCCCAAAAGGCAGATATTGATATTACCGCCCTGGGTGGATTTTCCTCAATTATCTTTGAGAATTTTAATCTGGAAAATAATCGCCAAGTCCGCAATGTAGAATTGGATTTTCGTCGGTTTACCACCGGAAATACTCACACCGCTTATATTATTTGTCGTCAGGTAGAATTAGCCGCGCAACAACTGGGGCTGGATTTGTCTCAAGCAACCGTTGCAGTTTGCGGCGCCACTGGCGACATTGGCAGTGGGGTATGTCGCTGGTTGAGTGCCAAAACGCCGGTGCAAGACTTGCTATTGGTGGCGCGCAATCAAGAACGCTTAGAAAACTTAAAACAAGAATTGGGACGAGGTAAAATTTTTCCCATGGAAGATGCCCTCGCTGAAGCCGATATTATTGTTTGGGTAGCTAGTTTGCCCAAAGGGGTCGAGATTAATCCGGAAAAAATGAAACGGCCTTGTCTCATCATTGATGGGGGGTATCCCAAAAACTTTGATACCCGCATTCAGGAACCGGAAATTTCGGTGTTGCAAGGGGGAATTGTCGAACATGCCCTTGACATTGAATGGACAATTATGGAAATGGTTAATATGGATGCTCCCAACCGTCAATTGTTTGCTTGCTTTGCCGAATCTATGCTGCTGGAGTTTGAAAAATGGTACACTAATTTTTCCTGGGGACGGAACCAAATTACAGTAGCAAAAATGGAGCAAATTGGAGAAGTCTCCCAAAAACACGGCTTTGAACCTTTATTGCTTGCTGAAGAACGTGTCAGTGCTCATCAAGCATAGCACGCCCTCTCCCCGCTCCCCCGCTCGTTTCTCATTAACCCGTCGTTTCCTGCTTGAGGATTAGCAATTCTTCTATGTCAAAATCCAACCGAAGAACATTTCTGCTTGAATTTGAAAAACCGTTGTCGGAATTAGAATCGCGAATTGAGCAAATTCGTGAACTGGCTGAAGAAAATCAAGTGGATGTTTCTGATCAAATTAAACATCTAGAAGAAAAAGCGGTTCAACTGCGCAAGGAGATTTTTAGTACCTTGACTCCGGCTCAACGGTTACAATTGGCGCGTCATCCCCGTCGCCCGAGTACGCTGGATTATATTCAAGCCATGAGTGAGGAATGGTTTGAATTACACGGCGATCGCGCCGGTGATGACGATCCTGCACTCGTCGGCGGTATTGCCCGTCTGAATGGTCGTCCGGTGATGATGTTAGGCCATCAAAAGGGGCGCGATACCAAAGATAATGTCGCCCGCAATTTTGGCATGGCAGCCCCGAGTGGATACCGGAAAGCCTTGCGGTTGATGCAACATGCGAATCGCTTTCGGATGCCCATTTGTACCTTGATTGATACCCCTGGCGCTTGGGCTGGTGTGGATGCCGAGAAAAAAGGACAAGGCGAGGCGATCGCGTATAATTTGCGAGAAATGTTTAGCCTTGATGTTCCCATTATTTGCACCGTCATTGGTGAAGGCGGTTCTGGCGGCGCCTTAGGAATTGGTGTCGGCGATCGTCTGTTAATGCTGGAACATGCCGTTTATACCGTGGCAACCCCTGAAGCCTGTGCTGCCATTCTTTGGAAAGATTCCGGCAAGTCGGAACAAGCTTGTGAAGCCCTGAAAATTACCTCTTGGGATTTAAAAGACCTTGGCATTTTGGATCAGATTTTATCCGAGCCAGTACGGGGCGCTCATGCCGATCCCATGGGGGCTGCCAATCTTCTAAAAGAAGCCTTAATTGCCAATCTCGATGAACTGATGCAACTCTCGCCACAGCAACGACGGGAACAACGCTACCAGAAATTCCGCAATATTGGCAACTTTACTGACTTAGCCGCCAATGGTCAACTGACGCTTCCCAGTCAAACCAGCAACGAGACACATCAAGTGGAAAGCGAAGATAACCATCATGTGGAAACGCCTCCTTCCCACTCCCTCAGTTATTAAAACGGTTTCATAATCGTCACCGCATATTGTTCGGTAGAAAGATAGGTTTGGGCTAATCGTTGCAATTCTGCCGGTTCTAACTGCCGAATCCGCTCCGGATAGTGCCAAGCCAGTTCGGGTTGGGCTAAGATACTGTAATAGCCGTATAATCCTGCCAATTGTCCCGGTGTTTCCGTAGAAAAGGCGTAGTCATTGCAGAGCAATCGTTTAGCTCGCTTGAGTTCTTTCTCGCTCACTGGCTCCCATTGCAATTGGTGGACGCGATCGCGCAGAATTTGTTCCACCTGGTATAAATGTTGGGCAGGCAACCAAACATTAATTGTAAATAAACTGGAATCTTGCTGTAGCGAAAAACTGCTGGCGATTTCTTGTACCAATTGTTTCTCTTCCCGCAATTCTCGTACCAAACGCGAAGAACTGCCTTGTGCTAGCAATACAGACAGCAAATCTAATCCCACTGCATCGTGCCAGCCCTCAATGCCAATACAACGCCATCCCATCACTAACCGCGCAATTTCCAAACGAGGCAACCGAATTTCTCGTCGTTGCGGCGTCGTTAGCTTTGGTTGTGGAGGAATTTCAAACGGGGGACATTCGGAAGGAACACTAAAGGGGTAGAAAGCCGACTCAATGCCTTGGCAAGCTGTTTCTTGATCCACATCTCCCACTACCACCACTGTCATGTTGTGCGGTTGATAATAAGTCCGATGAAAACAGCGCATTTGGTTCGGCGATCGCGCCAACAATTCTTCTTCCGTTCCTAAAATCGACCGTCCGTAAGGATGTTGGTCATATAAACTTTCACAAAGGGCTTGTAGGGTAAAATAATCGGGATCATCCGCCATTTCCCGAATTTCTTCCAACACGACATTGCGCTCGCAAAGAAATTCTTCTTCGGGAATTTCCGCTTGTAATAATAACTCGGCCAGATAAGGCAAAGTTTGTTGCCAGTAGGTTCCTGCGGTGGTCAAAAAAAAGTGGGCATAATCGTAACTCGTTTCCGCATTGGCGATGCCCCCACAATTTTCAATCACATAATCGAACCAACCCGGCGGAATGCGCTTAGTTCCTTTAAAAATGAGATGTTCCAGAAAATGAGCAATGCCGTGCCACGGTTCCCGCCTTGCCCCAGCATTCACCCAAACATCAGTCACCACAACTGGAGTCGTTGTGAGTTGTTGATGAATGATCGTTAAGCCATTGTTGAGTTGAAATACCGTTGCTGGAAAATTCTCAGTTGGCGGGATGAAATCGGACATTGGCGGGACTTGTTGTTCATATTACATCCTCTAACCTAACAAAACAATCCCCTCTGCACAAGGCAAAGGGGATTATTTCGCTGACACTGCAACGCCGTTTTACCTCAGTTTATGACCTCCTGTAGTCAGGTGGGCACCGACATTTTGCTTTAAGTTTCCGGGTACTGCGCCCGGTTTACTGCCACAAAAGGGGTTGGTTCCCTTATAGGTCTTACTTGTAGATCAAAAAACGATATTGGCAGTCACCAACGTTGCAGCTAGCTTTAGGTAAGTTCTCGACTTACCCATTTCGGTTCAGATCATAACTTGCCATTGGGGGGAGTTGGCAAGAGAGAACAAGAAGATTAATTATCCTCTTCTTCTGCGTCATCTTCTTCATCAAAGCCAGTGACTTGTTTGAGATGAATATGTTTCCGTCCCAGGGTAATCTCAAATTCATCTCCTGGTTTTAAACCCATTTTTTTCGTGTAAGCAGCCCCAATCAATAAATTGCCATTGGACTGTACACTAATTCTATAACTTGCCGAGCGTCCCCCGCGTCCTCGCCCATTTCCATTACTATCTAAGCGAATTCCTTCTGCATCCATTAGGGCATTAAGAAATTTCATCATATTGACTCGTTGTACACCGTTTTTTGTTTCGGTGTAGTAACCACAAGCCTTGGCTTTTTCTTCCCTACTGAGATTACCCAAATCTTTAACTTTTTGGAGTAATGCCTCACCAGTTAAGGGATTTCCTTGTTTTTGTGCCATCAACTGGAACTCTTAATTAATTAATTTTCACACTTCTACTTTAGCTGGTTTTTATCCGTAAGCGCAATTAATTATTGACGCTTAAGGTTTCAGCTTCTAAAAACTATATTATATCTTTTTGAATAAATCAATCGTTAGCAATTTTTTGTTGGAAAAGACTAGAATCCAGCGTTTGAACATTAGGGAATCAGCACCGTACCATTAACAACAGTTTCGATTTTACTAAAGGCTTGACTTCACCAAGAATGATCATCAGCAAGTTAGCGTAATTACTAAAGAAGATCTCTGCAAAAAACCGATGAACAATGTCTCTTGGGGAACTAACTCTATTAATTAATGATATGGTAATAGTATTTACTCCCGAGATTTAGGAGGTGTTTCCAATCATACATTCGTTTACTCACCGTTATTGTTATTAACTCGACCAAGATGAAATTAACGACTCGTGGACACTATAGCGTCAAAGCATTATTGGATTTAAGTTTACAATCGCGTCTCGGTCCCGCCTCTGTAAAAGCGATCGCTGACCGTCAAGGAATACCTGCTCCCTATTTAGAAAAACTGTTGATTGCACTGCGTAAAGCCGGTTTAGTGAAGTCGGTTCGCGGGGCGCAAGGGGGATATCAATTAGCCCGAGAACCGCGGGAGATTTTTTTAGGGCAAATTTTAGAAGCAGTTGGAGAAACAATTGAACCCTTGCCTCGCCATACTCCTGATGCCGAACAAGCAGAAGATTGGGTAACTTATGGGCTATGGCGGCAACTGCATCAAAAATTAAAAGAAGCACTCTATGGAATTAGTCTTGCAGATTTATATTATGATGCTCGCAGTTGGCAAGCTGCCCAAGGAGAAGAGACCAATTTTGTGGTTTGATGATGATAGATTACAGCGCAACGGCGTTATTAATTGCTGCTTTTCTCGATTATCTCATTGCTGATCCCAGCAACATTCCTCATCCCGTTCAAGTGATGGGAAGCATAATTTCCTTTACCAGCAAAACCGTTACTGATTTCACTAAAAATTCTACCCTGCGCCGTCTTGCCGGAATTGTTTTTGGAATGGGGTTAATTATTGGCAGCGGTGTATTTGGTTGGGTCGTTATTTACTTTAGTAAACAGCTATCTTTGTTGTTGAGTTTTTCTGTAGAAGTCATTTTGCTAGCAAGTTGTTTTGCCGGTCGCAGTTTAAGAAATGCTGCGGTTGCGGTTTTAACCCCTTTAAACAATAACGAAATTGGCAATGCTCGCACTCAACTTAGTTATTACGTCGGACGGGATACCGAAGATTTATCAACATCAGAAATGCTGCGAGCGGTGTTAGAAACGATCGCGGAAAATACCACCGATGGTGTAACAGCTCCCTTATTTTATGCCATTATTGGCTTATTGATACCAGGGTTGGGAAGTGTTCCTTTGGTATTGGCTTATAAAGCGGCGAGTACCCTTGATTCCATGGTGGGTTATCAACGGGAACCCTTTACTGATTTTGGCTGGTTTAGTGCCAAATTTGAAGATGCTTTAACTTGGCTTCCTTGTCGATTAACCGTACTGAGTATCGGACTCATTGCCCGGAAACCGCTCAGAGTGTGGCAAATCTGTCAACGGGATGCTGCCAAAGATCCCAGCCCCAATGCCGGGTGGAGTGAGTGTGCTTATGCGGTTGTTTTAGGCGTGCAGTTGGGCGGGAAAAATACTTATCAAGGTATCATCAAGGAAAAGCCTTTGTTAGGGAATCCGGATCAACCGATTGCCGAAGAAACCATTGAGCAAGCCTTGAACTTAACACGGATCTGTTTTTTGAGTTGGTTAGCGTTAGGGGTAGCTTTGAGTTGGCGCGGCTATGGCGCGATCTTACAGTGACGAAGTAGACATTTCGGATTGAGTATAAACTTGCCAAGCTAAATCAATTAAGCCATTGAGAATTCCCACTGCTACACTGGCATTCCCTTTGCGCCCGATCACGCGAATATGAGGAATCGTGACTGCTTCTAACCTCGCTTCTATCTCATCCCTTTCAATTAATTTTGGGCTGGTAATCACTGCCAAAGCGGGTTTGATTTCTTCCTTATCCAGTAAATCCAAAAAGCTGGAAAGTCCCCGTTGTTCTTGGCCAATGACAAAAATGGCTTCGGGATACCGTTTGGCCAAAACTGGCAACGTGTAACTGCGATGATCTTCGTGAGGGGAATAAATGGGATTAGCAAAGCAATTTTGCGCAACAGAAGCAATTGCCGTTTGAATCAGCGGTACATCGACCACAATGGCAGTCCGAGCGGCTAACGCGGCCGCCCCCGCACTGAGAGCGCGATCGGAAAAATGAAGATGTGAAAGATAATCAAAATCTCCTGTTTCATAAATGACGCGACGGATAATTTCGTAGGCAGAGGGGGAGAAGTGATGGTTTCCCACCTCCTGATCAATTGCGAGTAAACTGTTAGCCTCAATCTTTGTCCATGCCATGGGCGGTAATTTTGAAATTAGTGTAAATTATGCTCCCAAACACCAATATATATTCTTCCTTCTTTCTTTCTTTCAATGACGCCTTCCCAATTTTGAATGGAGAAAGAGCGCAAGTCTGTTTCATTGCGATAAACTTGTGCCAGGGCATCGGCAATGGCTGGTGTCACTTTACCCTGAAGCATATGTTCCAGAGTGTTTTGCATGACATTTAAGTCTACAGAAGAGGAAAAGGAAGCTTCAGTTTGTTTTAATTTGCCGGTATCGCGGTCAAAAATATATCCCAAATCAAGTTTTCCTGACACATAATCTTGATATAAAACTGATTGCGTATTCTCCCAATATCCCTTACGAATTGAGGTGGGATTGCCTAAGGTCGCAATGACTTCTTCTTTTTTAACCCCAGTCGTGAAAATGGGAACTTCCTCCAGACGTTTTTTTGAGGGAGTATCAGGTTTTTTAGGAATAGTAGGAACAACAACGGTGGGAGGATCACTTTGATCTTCTAATTCTGGTTCGGTTTTGCTATCAGTTGATGGGGTAGCAGGAGTGGATTGAGACGGATTGTTTTTCTGCTCGGTTTCTTCTTTTTTATCTTCTTCTGTTTCATCTTGCTGTTGAAGTTGCTCGGTTTCTTCTTCATCTGCTGAGGGGCTTTCTTCCTGAGGCGACGCGTTCGAGTCGTTTGGCTCTGTGGCTACTGGCGTTCTATCGCTATTTTCCCGGAGCGTCTGTAAGACTTGTACCATCCCATAGCCCACGGCACCGCCGCCTAAAATAATCATGGCAATGATTAAAAACCAGACTAAAAAAGGATTTCCATTGTTCTGTTTTCTTCTTTGCTTGGGGGGAGAAGGGGAAACCGCCGCCACTGTTGTTGCTTGAGTCAAGTTTTGCTGGGAATGGTTGTTCTGGGATTCCAGTTTCCTCTGTGACTTACCATTATTGGCAATGAGCGCGGCCAACATTTCTTTGGCATCAGCAAAGCGATCGCGCGGATGAAAACAAACAGCGCGATCAATCACTCCTGCCAATTGACTATGCAAGCGAGGGACAGCGTTTCGCCACAATAATTCCCCGGTTCTGGGATCATTTTCTAGGGTATGGGGGGGTTGACCGCTTAACAAAAAGACGGCAGTCAGTCCTAAACTATATAAATCGCTGGAATAAACGGGGCGTCCCGCCGCTTGTTCCGAGGGCATATAGCCGGGAGTGCCAATGGCAATAGAGTGGGTGCGATCAGAGTCCATCACGGTTTCCAAGGCTTCTTTAACTACCCCAAAATCAATCAATACCGGTTTTCCATCAGACGCTCGCAAAATGATATTATCCGGCTTCACATCGCGATGGATAATATGGTGACGATGAACATAATCCAACACCTGTAACAGGCTAATCAAAATTTGAGTGACTTCCTGTTCCGATAAAACACCATTTTTTTCAACTTTTTCGGTCAGCGTTTCTCCCTCAATGTATTCCTGAACCAAATAAAAGGTTTCCGCTTCGGCAAAGTACGCATATAGTTGCGGAATTTGACTATTGCCCCGGCTTAACTCTTCTAAAATGGCCGCTTCTCGTTGAAAACGTTCTCTCACCCATTGGTATTGCTTCGGTTTGGAAACAATGGGATAGAGTTGTTTAATAACACAAGACCGTTCGGAGGGAAGATGCGTATCCACTGCCAAAAAGGTCTTGCCAAATCCCCCCTGACCTAATTCTCTAATGACGCGATACCGATTATTGAGGACAACAACAGCCATTCCCACACCCTATTAGTTAACCGCCTATCATCACTATTTTAAGTCTAGTTTCCCCTGTTCTTTGAGTTTCGGATTAAACCGAATCTCCATAGTTACTCCCCGCGCACTTAGAGTATCTTTGATTTCTGCTTCCAAACGCCGCGCAACGTTTTTTAAAAGTTTGCTTTGGGTCAGTTCATCCGCTTGGGCATAATTTTGCTTTTCTGTATCTGTCATGATTAATGTGGCATCAATGGGAGCGCTCCATTGTGATTGGTAATGACTATTTCCTGGGGGAATTGTTCCATTTTCTTCGATCCAAGCGTCTTGAATAGCAGCTAACGTGCTTCGACTGGGGCGTTCAATGGTTTTTACTTTGATCCAGCAACAACAATTGGGTTGGCGAACTAAATGTTGTTTGAGACTGGTATAAATGTCACGAGAGTAAGCCACGAATTGTAGGGTTTGTTCTTGGTCAAAAATGGCATAGACACCAATTTGTTTTTCTAACTCAGGGTTGATTTCTCCATTTTCATTCAAGTAAGGAAGGAAATTTAATTCTGCTAAGGTGGTAAGTTCAGTTTGAGAAGCCATTATTTGCAAGTTTCAGAAAAGTTTTATTGTATTCCTCTAATTGTTGATTTTCCCTTCTCAATTGTCAATTATTCTCGGTTCGTTTTCGACGTTTCTTTGTAACGAAATTTAAAAAATTTAACTCAGCACATATACTTACCGTTTATGATCATTCTAATTGACAAGTGAAGGAGGATAGCGATTACATTGCTGGAATTATTTGCATTTTCCCGTCAATACTGTATCACCATCTGTGGTTTTCTGATTCCGATAAATCTCTTATTGACTTCTTTGACGTTACTGTTATTAGTTCGCCAATTTCCAATGGCCAATCTGCGTTGGAGTGCCGGTGCGGCGATTGCTTTTGCCCTAGCCATGGTGCTTCATGTGGGGACTTGGTTAGCGGTCGGCGTGGTCATGGCACCCACTTATATTTTATTGTCTCTCGCCGCGACTTGTTTAATGATTAATGGTTATGCGATGGTCGCTCCCCACAGGTTTCGGGAGTTATTGGGAATTGCTTAATTCGATCCCGTTTTTTTCTTCCCTTGAGAACGCGACTTAGTCCGACGGGGAATGGGCTTAGGTTTCTTGTTCCCTTGGGAAAAATTTTCTTTTGGTTGAGACGTAGAAGGTTGTTTTTTGGGAGCGTGATTCGGCTTATTTTTGCGAGTCAGGGGCGCAATTTTTTGCGCTTTTGTTACCACTAATTCTTCTCCTTTTAATTGCGCATCCAGATCCCAAAACCATCCTAATTTTTCGGTTTCATCAGGAAGCGTCCCGTTGAGCTTCAGTTTAAAGAATGTTGGTTTTTGTGGGGTGCCTCGCTTAATTTTAATAATAATTTTTTGTTGAGCTTCGGAATAAAAAATCAATTCTCCCCGAACCGAAAAGTATCCAGCTTGCGAATTCACTTGAGAGACGGTTTCTGCTTGTAATTGTTCGGCACGTTGGGAGGATTCATGAAGGGTTGTGGGTTCCCAAACTCCGACAATTTGTAAATGAAGATAATCTTGTTTCTGTCGCGTGCGAGGATAAACTACCCATAAATGAGGTTCTTCTAGGTTAATATGCTTTTTAACCACACTAATGGCACGTCCTAACAGGACGGTTTCCACACTCGCTTGTTCTGAGACCTTCATTCTACCGCGAGTCAGTTTGTCTTGGGGTTGATACGTCCCCCAAACCAAGCCGATCGCGCGGTATTGAGTCTCATGAGTTGGTGGCGGAATCGGATGTTGCAAGGCAGTTTCGGCATTGGTATTGGTTTGGTTTTGACTGAACATAGAACCCTCAAGTCACCAAATTTCAATATGGTTTAATTAGCTCATTGTAGCAAGGGGCTTAGAGAACCATTGATGATTTGTTACGTTGTTGCTTCCGTTTCAGTTCAACCCAGCCAGTGACTGACCCGCTGACGCACCGCTTCCCATAAATGGGGTTGTTCACTATCAAACCATTCAATCTCTGAAACAGCACCAAACCAAGTGCGTTGTCTTTTGGCAAATTGGCGCGTATGAAGAACAATTAACTCCTGGGCGGTTTCCAAAGAAGTTTTTCCGGCTAAATAGTCTTTAATTTCTTGATAGCCAAGAGTATTTAACAACGGCAGCGACTCCCCATATTTGTCAATGAGTCCTTTAACTTCTTCCACTAACCCCAATGCCATCATTTGTTCCGTCCGAGATTCAATTCTGGCAGCAAGGGCTTCTGGAGAACAATCCAACCCAATTTGCAGGATGGGATAGGAAGGTGGATTTTCTCCTTGTTGGTCGCTAATGGGAACGCCTGTGACATAAAAAACTTCTAAAGCCCGTAGGGTACGAACCTGATCATTGGGATGAATTTTGCTTGCCGCTTGGGGATCAAGGTGTTGCAAAAGCCCATACAGGTGGGGTTGACCCAGAGATTGCAAGCGCGATCGCAGTTCCGGATGAGGGGGGACTCTTGGAATTTTTAAGCCTTTGGCAATCGCTTTAATATACAAGCCGGTACCGCCCACTAATAAACCGGGAGAAGCAGGAAAAGAGGCAATCAATTCCTGGGCTTGTTCTTGATATTCAGCAACCGTAAAGTTTTCCGTCGGGTCACAAATATCAATCAGATAATGAGGAATTAATGCTTGTTGTTCGGCAGTGGGTTTGGCTGTTCCAATATCAAATTCTCGATAGACTTGGCGGGAATCAGCACTAAGAATGACTGTGTTGAGATGTTGAGCCAATTTCAGGGCTAAACCTGATTTTCCCGTTGCTGTGGCGCCACAAATGACGATCAGTGAAGAAAGCATGGATTCAAGCTTACAGCAAGTCAGATTAAAACCGCTAGAGAAATTCCCTAGCGGTGTACTCAGTTAATAGGAAAGGTTTAGACGGCAGAACCGACTCCGGCATAAGAGCCGTAGAAAAAGATACCGACAACAGCAATAATGCCTAAACCGGCGATCGTAGCAACAATCCAAAGGGGTATTTTTCCCGACATGATTTTCTCCTCCTAATTAATTCTAGACAAGTTGGACAATTAAATAATTTTAGTTAAAGAAGTAGCTTGAGAATAAAATTCCCAAGACAAAAACCAGCAGCAAGCCTAAATATAAAGAGGTTCGATTCAGTTCTACCGGTTGTTTATTAGGGTTTTGGTTACGTTCTACCATTGGTGGCTCCTATCTCTGAATAAACTGCATGGCCGCGATCGCGCCCAAAAAGAAAACTGTGGGAACAGCTAACGTATGAACGGCTAACCAGCGAATTGTAAAAATGGGATATTGAGTGGGTTCATTCGAACGATTTGTTGTCATATTTTTCCTCCTTGACTAAGCATCATTACTTATTAAATTCTTCTACTTGTTTATCAGCTTCAAACCGATCGCTGAGAATCGGCAATTCTTGTCGTTGTTCTGTAAAATATTCGTCCGGGCGAGGGGTGCCAAACGCGTCATAAGCCAGGCCAGTGCTGACAAACAGCCAACCGGCAATAAATAACATGGGAATGGTAATACTATGAATTACCCAGTAACGAACGCTGGTAATAATATCAGAAAATGGACGCTCACCTGTATCTCCTGACATGGTATCCTTCTCCTTTTACAAAAATTGATTCCTTACTTAATATATGATAAGAAATGTTTGCACAATTGCCATGTTTTGTTTACACGGCTTCCGTTGATGAACTGTCGTATTTGAGAACTGTGCCGCGATCGCCAAGCACAAATCCTTGTTCAGAATTGAAAAAGATCACGCGATAGAAATTTCCAGGAACATCTTCTACTGCCCGATCTTTTTTCCAAGTTTTCTCTTCCTTGCTTTCGGAACGACACAATAAGTTGCCGCCGCCGCCAGCAACCCAGGCTTCCTCAGCGTTGCGATAACCAATATCCAACAAGCCCCAAGAAGTGGAAAATTCGGGATATTCCGGCTCTGTCCAATTCTCAAAATCTTCAGACTCGCTAAACTGGAGTTGACCGCCGCGAGCAAGCAGCCATAACCGGCCATCGGGGGTAAATCCCATATTTTGGACGCGACGAGAGGTATTGCGCTCATGATTTTGCCAAGCGTTATCTCCCGGTGTCCAAGTGGAATAGAAATTGCCGCGGGAGGACACAGCCACATACTTACCATCGGGGGAACGTGAAATATTCCGGGCGACGCCTACTGCTTCTTCCACTAGGGCTTGCCAGTTTTTTCCGCCATCGGCGGTTTCGTAAATTGCTCCCACATTGGTGGTCATTTCCGCACGATTTTCCCCAGTGGCAACAATTTTATAGGGTTCTCCCGGCAATTCTTCACTGAGGGGAATGCGAGACCAGTTGGCGCCGCCATCACTGGTGTGCAGTAACACTGAGGGTTCGCCAACAATCCAACCTTCTTCTCCATAAAAACTGACAGAGAGGAAATCAAGTTTTTCTTCCTCTAAGTTCAATTTTTTTTGTTCCCACGTATCTCCCCCATCATGAGTTTCCAGCAAGCTAGCTTGGTTGCCAACTAGCCACCCATGATTGAGATCGCTTGTAAACCCAATGTCTAATAGGGTTTCCTCAGTGGGAATGGTATCTAAGACGCGCCAGGGATTGGATTCCGTTGAAGGAACTTGACTGCAACCGATACTGAAGACCGCGATCGCGATCAAAATAACGATTTGTTTAAAATGTTTTAACAAATTACTCATGTTTGCTTTTTCAAACTTTCTGACGGAAATCATCCCAACTGAATTCGGGGCAAACTCCAATACATTAGCAGTTTTTGCCCCCCTTGAGCAATATTGTTTCAGTGACTTGCCATTGGCTGTTGTTTTTTTGATAGCGGTTGCTTTCCTGAATAAGCGATCGGTTTTGCTTAAAATTGTTTAACATCAAATGGCGTTAACCTGAGAAATTCCTGTAAACCGCCATCATACTTGCTCAATTAACGGTTAGGCTTGGGTTATCAATCATCATCATCATCCAAGACAAGCGCGATCGTTGTCTGAATCAGGATTAAGGAGAGTGTTTTCTACTTTCTTAACCGAGACTATAAAAACTCATAAACATTAAAAATCCCAGTGCTAAGGCACCAAAGATGAGAAGATTTTTCTGTCTAGGGGTTAACCGGTTGACACCAAAGCCATAGGAAAGATTGGACTGAAAGCCGGAAGGAGCATCGATGGCGCCAATATTGTCAAACACCTTGCGGTTTGCGCCACAAACGGGACAACGCCACCCCGTAGGTAAATCTTCAAATTTAGTTCCAGCAGGAACATTTTGACTACTATCCCCTTTATTGGGTTCGTAAACATAGCCACAACTGCGACACTCAAAACGAGACGGCGCTGCTTCGGCTAGAGTCTGTTCTTCTTCAGCAGGGTCAGTCATGGTAACAACAATTGATGAGAACGCTGTTAACAATTATCGCATAAATTCCTTTGGTATTCGTCATTAGTCATTAGTTATCCAACAACAAAGGATAAAAGACAAGGGGTTACTGTTTAGTATTTTTCCGACTTCGGCACCGTTGAGAACAATATTTCACCTCATCCCAGCAATCCGCCCATTTTTTACGCCAAGCAAACGGACGACCGCAAACAACACAGGTTTTTGTTGGCAAATCAGATTTTTTTCGTTGACGGCCCATAATCTGCAGAACTCGTGCAATCATTCAATTGCTAACTCAGAGATGGCGAAAAGAGAGGCGATTTGATAATTAATAATCAATCATACCTCCCAAATATATTTATTATGGTAAACAAGGAAACTGCCACATATCTGTTCGGATCCTCGTTACCATCGGGATAAATCAGTAAGATAACAACGAGTTAACTTAAAACAACGATGACAGACACTAACACCATTTTAGAAGCACTCCGTCCAGTGCAAGACCCAGAACTGCAAAAAAGTCTGGTCGAACTGGATATGATCCGAGATATTAATCTCGATAATGGCGCATTAAGCTTTAAGCTGGTTTTAACCACCCCTGCTTGTCCTCTCAAGGAGATGATTGTGGATGATTGTAAAAAAGCGGTGCAGGATTTGCCAGGGGTGGAAAGCGTTGATGTGGAAGTGACTTCTGAAACACCTCAGCAGAAGTCGCTACCCGATCGCGAACCAGTGCCTGGTGTGAAAAATATTGTGGCTGTCTCTAGCGGCAAAGGTGGCGTCGGAAAAAGTTCCGTTGCAGTCAATTTAGCTGTTGCGCTGGCTCAAAGCGGTGCCAAAGTCGGCTTGTTGGATGCGGATATTTATGGCCCCAATGCCCCAAGTATGCTGGGCTTAGCCGATGCGCAAGTCCGAGTGCAGGAATCAGAAAAAGGCGAAGTGTTAGAACCCGCCTTCAACCATGGTGTAAAATTAGTTTCTATGGGGTTTTTAATTGATCCGGATCAACCTGTGGTTTGGCGCGGCCCAATGTTAAATGGGGTAATTCGTCAATTTCTGTATCAGGTCAATTGGGGAGAATTAGATTATATGGTGGTAGATTTGCCGCCAGGAACCGGCGATGCCCAGCTTACTTTGGCGCAAGCGGTTCCCATGTCAGGTGCTGTCATTGTTACTACCCCGCAAGATGTTTCCCTAATGGATGCTCGTCGCGGTTTGAAAATGTTTGAGCAGTTGGGGGTTAGCGTATTAGGGATTGTGGAAAATATGAGTTATTTTATTCCCCCAGATTTGCCCGATCGCCGTTATGATTTATTTGGCTCTGGCGGTGGTGAAAAAGCAGCCAATGAATTAAATATTCCCCTGTTAGGTTGCATTCCTCTAGAAATTTCTTTGCGAGAAGGCGGCGATCAGGGCATCCCCATTGTGTTGTCTCATCCCAACTCCGCTTCTGCTGAATCCCTCCACGCGATCGCGCAACAGGTTGCTGCGAAAATTTCCGTTGCTGCCTTAACTTAATGGTCTCAATATGATGAATCTATCCTTCCCAAAATTAAGTTGGCACCGCTTAATTGCCCCTTGGCAACAATTCGACTGGTTTCTACTGCTATTAGTCATGGGAGCGACATTTTTGGGCGGTTTAATGATTCAAAGTGTCCAACTGAGGGAAGGGACAAATGACTGGATCCAACATTGGGTTGCCGGCAGCATCGGCGTTTTCGTGGTCCTATTTTTGGCTCGTTGGCGTTACGAGCATTTATTAGGTTGGTCCTGGCTGGTGTACGTCGCCACAAATCTTTCCCTATTGGCAGTAATTTTAGTCGGTGTGAGCGCCAAAGGGGCGCAACGTTGGATTAATATTGCCGGGTTGAGTTTTCAACCGTCGGAATTTGCCAAGTTGGGAGTGATTATTAGTCTGGCCGCGCTCCTTCATTATCGCCCCGCAGAGACTTTACCCTCGGTGTTTCGCGCTTTATTGCTTGTCGCTGTGCCTTGGGGATTAGTCTTTTTACAGCCCGATTTAGGAACCTCTTTGGTCTTTGTCGCGATCGCGCTGGGAATGCTGTATTGGGCAAATGCCAATTTGGGCTGGTTAATTTTATTAATTTCTCCGGGAGTGGCTGCCATTTTGTTTAATCTTTATCTCCCAGCTTGGCTGGCTTGGGCCGGATTAATGTTTGTCATTGGCTGGCGAACGCTGCCGGGAAATTGGTTAGCCGGATGCGGCGCGATCGTCGTGAACTTTATTTCCGGAGGATTGGGCAACCTGCTATGGGGATTGCTGGAAGATTACCAAAAACAGCGTCTCATTCTATTTTTAGATCCCAGTAAAGAACCCCTTGGCGGGGGCTACCACCTCATTCAATCCCGCATTGCCATTGGCGCTGGACAACTGTGGGGGCGCGGCTTGCATGAAGGAACCCAAACGCAACTGGATTTTATCCCCGAACAACATACTGACTTTATTTTTAGTGCCGTGGGAGAAGAATTAGGCTTTATTGGCGCTTTCGGCTTGGTTGTGCTATTTTGGCTAATCTGTTTACGGTTGCTGATAATTGCCCTGAAAGCTAAGGATAACTTCGGTTCCCTACTTGCCATTGGCGTTCTTTGTATGATTCTGTTTCAAGCGATGGTCAATATTGGGATGACGATTGGCTTAGCCCCTGTCACGGGGTTACCCCTGCCTTGGGTTAGTTATGGCCGTTCTGCCATGCTAATGAATTTTATGGCCATTGGTTTAGTGGAATCAGTAGCCAATCATCAACAACGAACCACGTTTTTCAGTTAATGTTGAACAGAAAGCTTTGAAATAACCCAATTGCGGGATACACTATCCTTAATTTGCCCTCATTCATTTTTTCTCGCACTTTTTCTAAGATGCCAGAATGGGAGTAGACAACGCTTACCCAATTCATTTACGTAAGGAATTATAGACGCAAACAATGGCAGAAGCCAAAGAAGCTACTAATCCTTCAACCGCGATCTCGAAACGCTTTGCTCATAGTTATTATGGGGTACTTGGGCTGCATCCTTCCGCTTCTCCTGTGGAAATTCGACGGGCTTATCGAGAATTGAGCAAACGTTATCATCCCGATACGACAGATTTACCTCAAGATGAGGCAAAGCTAAAGTTTCAAGCCCTGAATGAAGCTTATGCGACTTTGAGCAATCCCCAACGTCGGGCACTCTATGATCACCAAATCGGTTATTCTCGCTTGAATGTGATCCAACCTTCTCTCCACTTTCAGGCCAAAGAAAAAAGCCGTCAAAAGTTTGTTGATAGTGCTTATATTGATAGCAGCGATCGCCCTCTCTCCTCTGGAGAAATTTTTGTGTTACTAATTTTAGGGGCAACGTTTTTAGCTTGTATTTTATTGGTCATTATTATTGGTTTAACCCGCGGCGAAGCGGCTTTTCGGGTGCCAGAAATCTCACAAACGTCAACCTTTGTCAAACCCTATTTGCATCTGTTTTTGACGAATTAACTATGACATTTCCGTCTGCTGATACTCCCTTATATAATCATCCCTTACCTGTCATTGAAGAATGGTTGCAAAGTTTAGGTTGCCAACAAGATCAGGAACAATTGCATTGTTGGTCGCTTCAAACTCCCAACTGGGAAGCAAAAATTGCCTTAGAAGTGGAAGAATTAACCGTTTCTTACCTGAATAGTCAAGGAGGCAATCCTGATGTTACCCGTTCTTTTCCCTATTCTTTAAGTCGTGAAGATGTAGAAGCGGCTGTCTTATCAGGACCTTAAAAATTACTAATAATATTCGATTTCAAACAGCAAAGGATGATGTCTAAACAATGAGTCGCTATCAAAAAGATCAAGGAATAGCAAAAGAATTCAAAGACCAGTTGACCATTTTATTTGGCATAACTGCTGTATTTTGGTTAGTGGAATTAATTGATTTATTTGTTCTGCAATCTTACTCGTTAGATCGCTTTGGGATTATCCCTCGCAATATCTTAGGCTTACGGGGAATTATTTTTGCGCCTTTTTTACATGGCAATCTCCCTCATTTAATTACAAATACCATTCCCTTTCTCTCTTTAGGTTGGCTCGTTATGTTACAAAAAACCAGCGATTTTTGGCGAGTCACAGGGATTACTATGTTGGTGGGCGGATTGGGAATTTGGTTAATTGGCCATTCCAATTCCATTCATATTGGTGCCAGTATTTTAATTTTTGGCTACTTAGGATTTTTATTATTTCGAGGTTATTTTCAACGGAATGCCCCTTCCATTGCAGTTTCTATTATTGTTGGCGTTTTTTATGGGGGATTAATTTGGGGCGTGCTGCCAAGTAGCGGTCCGATTTCTTGGGAAGGCCATTTATTTGGCTTTATTGGCGGTGTCATTGCAGCCCGTTGGATTGGCAAAGCAAGACGTCCTAATTGATTTGATTAGGGTTCTAACTATTAGTCTAGTTAATGCTACGCGATCGCGCTACTCAGGATTTTTGTTGTTAGGTTGTTTGGCTTTTTTTAGAAGACCAATCTAATTTATCGATTATTGATTTTGGCTGTGCGAGGGGCAAAACACCAAATACTATAACACTCTGATTGCTGTAAAATAACACAAAAAACGTTCTCTTCTAATAGCCATCTTTTATATTCTGGTATCACCGTTTCCCAGTCATAAAATTCTTGAGATTCTATAGGAATAAAAAGACGATTGACATAAATAAATCCTGGAATTGCTCGAT
>JBDGQV010000013.1:19594-25844 GCA_042218725.1 Halothece sp.
ATAACTAATGCAGGAGAATATAATAGCGTTGCTCGCGAAGAATTTTCCCTTCGTCTTCCAATTCTTTTAATAACTTAGTTACTGTCACGCGAGTGGTGCCAATTAATTCGGCAATATGTTGATGAGTTAAGCGTAGATCAATCAACGTTCCTTGTGGCACAGTACGACCAAACTTTTTTCCCAGCCAAATGAGGAGTTTATCAAGGCGCGTATAGACGCGTTCACTACGGACAATGCTAAATAGTTCTTCACTTTGCTGACTATGCGCTCTAATTCCATCGAGAAACTGATGCCATTGTTGAATGGGGATAGAGGTTGTTTCCACACTCGTTAAACATTCCATTTTGTAGGGAGACACACCAGAAAGCGGTTGACCGATGACGTCGCCAACTCCCCAATATCCTAAAGTCACAATCGCGTCTTCTTCATTCCAAGTTACCGTACGAACAATTCCAGATTCGAGGTACCACAACAGGTCAGGGCGAGAAGGAAGATAATCGTTACGACTAAAGACAAGGTGCGTCAGTTGCTGTGGAAAAGTTGGCGATTCTGTAATTAAAACCATTTTCACATCTGAAGTTAGAGTAAAAACGGTAAAACTCACGAAAGTTGGTGAGTTATCTTTGCTAGCCCGCAAAGAGTGGCTGTTACTATCAGCAATTGACCGAATTTACGAATACACTCTCTTAAAATAACGGAGTTCATTGCAAAATAAAACGCATAAACCTAATACAAAACTAATCTATTTTCTAATATTTTGAGCGAGCAAGTGATGATTAAGGTGATTTAATTACCAAGTGAAGCGCGATCGCGCTTTCAACGATTCACGTTGCTCAAATTCCTCTAACGCTTGAGGAGAAGCTTGGGAAACCGATTCTGATAACTAGTGTGCAGCCAACCACCTTCAGCATCAATCGCTGCCATACATCCTGTTCCAGCAGCAGTAATTGCTTGTCTATAGGCTTTAGCCTGTACATCGTCACAAACGAAGACACCGGCTATCTTGGTGTGAGTTGAATCTGACTATTAAAAGTTAACAACATAGCCAGAATTAATATAGGTTTATTAACAATATGATTAAATACCATTGCCCTGTGGCACTTGAAACCTCTGCTCCCTAAATTGGTAGTTAATTGTTCTATGTGACTTATCTTATTAAAATTATTAGATCAATATTAGATAATTCAGCTTAGCTCTTAGCTAATTTACGGTATTGTAATGAATAATGGTGAATTTTTAGGAACTAAATTAATCCTCAATCAGTCACAGTACTCAACTGATTGTTACTGTTCACACAATCATCAAAAATTAATTACTGTGTTACTGATACTGCACTAAATAGGTAATCTATGACAACTATGATAGGGACACTAATAGGTATTATCGGCACTTCTATAACAGGTGTTTTTACTAGATGGCGTAACAAAATTAACGGAGTTAACCATCAACAAATCAATGATCAACAGAGAGCTGTCAATCCAATAGAAAAAATAGATAGCATCCTTTTAGAAATACAAAACGAAGTGATCGAAATAGAAAATCAGATTGCTTCTCAAATAACCCCTCAGAATTTAGCAGATTATTTTGCGGAAAATTTACCAGAACTTTTTTACAATAGAAATATTGAAAAACTTAATGAATTAGAAATTTTAACTAGTCAATATTTTCCTGACTTAGACAAGCTAATCAAAGATTTTTGTGAACAAATCAGATCTTTACCACTGGTAATGAATGCCATTATTTTATCTAATATAGAAGGAGTTAATAATAATGATGTTAATCTTGATCAAAAGACTCAAAAAGCTAAAGAATATTATGTTTCAGAATTACGTAACATTCATCAAAGAGTTATAAACATACAAAATTGTATTAAAAGAGAAACCAATAATTTAGAAATATCAAGCAATAACTTGAAAAGTTAGAAGGAAAACATATTTAATTAAAATTAAAAGGATTTTCTGACGACTTAAATATCAAACTTTACCAGTTTAGAGAATTTTAGAGTGTTATTGATGAGATACAATACTTGCATAAAATTCCACCTTAATCAGTATTAACGAAGCTGATTTAATGTTTGTTTCATTTGTTGATATTTTTTAGTTTTACCTTGTTCTTGATATAAAGTTGCTGCTTGCTCTAAATCTTCAATTGCTTTATCTTTATTACCCTTTTGACGATAAGCAATTCCTCGGTTTTCATAAGCTGACGCATAGTGAGGGTTAATTTCCACTGCTTGCGTATAATTATTAATTGCCATTTCTAAGTTTTCTTGTTGTTGGTGAATTACTCCTTTATTATAGTAAGCCAAAGCATAGTCAGGTTTAATTTCGGTAACTTGATTATAGTCTTCGATTGCATCTTCTAAATTTCCTTGTTTGACATAAACACCAGCTCTATAAAAATAAGCTTTAACATTATTCGGATTAGATTGTATTGCTTGAGTTAAGTCTTGAATCGCTTCTTCTAGTTCTCCTGCTCTCAAATGTTTTCCTGCTTGTTCTAGATATTTTGAAGGAGAAACTCCTGCTAAACTAATTGGCGGCACCAGCATTACGGTTGCTAAAGTCGGAAGAATAGTATTAGTAATTGTCGGATATATTTTCATGGCTAAAAAACTAGTATAATCTTTGATTGGTCGTTAGATATAATTTTATCGATTTTAGATTAAAAACTTTGATCATAATCCTCTTTGATTGAATTATTGTTTAGTTAAAACTCTAAAAAATCAATTAGTCTTTTTATTTAAAAAAGGAGTAATTTTATAATTTTTACTCCCTTGATTAATAGCAAATTAATTAAATTAACTCTCTAATTAAAATTGATTTTAATATGATTTGTTTTCGAGTAAAGTCACTAGATATCGATCTTCTTTCTCATTACTTACGGAAGAATCCCATTGAGCGTGGATTACGCCTTTAGCATGCAAGTCTTCTACAATGGGTCTAACAATTTCAATGGATTCACCGATATTTTCGGCAACTTGTCTATCATTCGTGTTTTCTTGTCTTTTAATTTCGTTAAACACTTTGCTTTGAGTTAGGAGATGTTGGTTATCACTCATATCTTTACCGTCAAAACTCACTACAAATTGAAAAATGCAACCTCGACATTAATCTCTAAAGTTGGATTAGGATTGCCACTCAATAATAAGCATTATCAGTCCCGTTTACTCTACTTAAGGTTTGAAAGTGAGTAATTATTCTGTGCACTGATGCCTGATTATTGATTTATACTTATTTTGCCATTGGATACTTTTTTTTTAACCATAAAAATTTAAAGATTTGTTTCTGTTATGGAGAGTTCTGTCTTCTCTCCTTAGCAAGGAAAACCAAGGAAAGTAACCGAACCAAACGACTCTTAATGAGCAGTTGCTTCAGCATAAAATCCTTTCATCTCCTTAGCAAAGTCAGCCCGCGAATCAGACCAAATGTAAAACATATGGCCACCGCCAAAATGACGTACTCGCAGGTTAGCAGTCATCTGTTCATCAAGCTTCATATGTTGAACAATCCGATTGGAAGCTTGGAAAGGGGTGACTAAGTCGTAATAACCATGCGCAATATAGACTTTCAAATGGGGATTCAGGGCAAGACCGTAGCGTAATTCGTCAGTGGCGCCAATTTGACTTTCGAGGACATGGCGATCGGAATCTATTTTCCAATTCCGATTAATGTCAAGGCTTAGGAGATGGTAGGGGCGCTCAGTTTTAACACCAAGAATGTCTCGGAGAAGCGTATTCGTTGCACCATGAAAGACTCTTTGAATGCCAAATAATGTTGGATCCGGTCCTTCAAAGCGTTCTCGATCAGGATAAGGATCAGTTGCGGTAATGGTTGCATCGTACAAACCGCAGACTTGCCGACGATCGCGCAGTAAGTTGCGGACAAAGACTGATTGGGGGATGCGGCCTTGGGCGGTAGTAATTAAATCAGCAGGCAACCCCACCATATCCGCCATTGATTCTAATAAGGACTGTCGTTCCTCTTCTGGCATGGCTGTTCCTTGAAGCAACAAGCGCACCAAATCATTGCTGGCAAACTGTACTGCTTGGGAAATCACCGAATCTCGCGGGGTATCAGCAGAAAACGTGCGACTTTTCCCGTGGAAAGCAGCCGCTGCCGCCATAGAGGGAAATGTATCCAGCCAAGCGAGTAAATCGTAGTCCGAGGGATCTAAACTTTGGAATTCTAGGGCAGGAGAAACGAGAACGGCACCATTGAGACCAATTCCATAGCTTTCCTGAAGGAGTTTGGTTAGTTTAGCCACTCGAAACCCGCCGTAACTCTCACCAACGATAAAGATGGGACTATTCCATCGACCATGTTCGGACAGAAACCGTTGCATCATCTCTGCAAGGGAGTCTAAATCACGCTGTAGCGCGTAGAATTCGCGATTTTCGCTATCGCTTTCCGACTGACTTGACTTGTGATCGGATGATTTGTCGGTACTAGCTGATTGGTCTGGCTGATCAATGGTACGACTAAAACCGGTGCCAACGGGATCAACAAATACTAGATCGGTAAACGGCAACCAACTGTCCGGATTTTCTACGAGTTCTGCCGGAGGAGCGGGTGGAGAACCATCATCGTTGAATGATGCCCGCCACGGGCCGATCGCGCCTAAATGCAAAAAAGCAGCGGCTGCCCCTGGTCCGCCATTGAAAGCAAACGTCAGGGGACGTTGGGCAGGATTAGCCTCTTGAGCTAGATAGGCCACATGGAAAACTTCTGCAACGGGCTTTTCCCGCTTTCGGAGTACCGTCCATGCTGCCCGTACTTGGTAAGGAATTTCCTGGTCGCGATCGCGAAAAACATGCTCACTGACAGCGCCTTCAGGGGGTTGATAGTCCTTGTTTTCAGGTTGGGATTGCGAGGAATTGGTCATATCGATCCGTCTCGGAAATTGTTAATACAGAAAAACCAGCTTATTGTACCGATGGTACCATTCCCAAGGTTCTGGACAGAACAATAGCCAATCAACTATTTAAATGACCTGAAAAACTAGTTTTTACCTTGAAATAGCAAATATTATTTGTAACTTAATCGCGTCTAAAAACAATTCTCGTTAAGATATGGAAAGCTTCTTTTGACTCTATCATTATTCATGCTCAGTCGGATTCAACAATGGCTTGAAACTCGCGCTTCCAGTCCCGCTTATGGGGGGTTAGTGTTGTTGCTAATTGCCATTGCCTTTTTTGGGGCAGCCACTAATACCATGGTGGGTTGGCTATATGCCCTCAGCGGTCTTATTTTTGCGTTGTTAGCAGTGGCTGCAGTGCTTCCCCCAAGAGCTTTAAAACAAATCAAGGTACGGCGTGCCCCGATTTATCCGGTGAGTGCTGGGGAACAGTTAACCTTAGAAATCATTCTCGAAAATCCGACCCGGCAACCAAAAACACTGTTGCAAGTCATCGATCAATTGCCAAGTGGATTGGGAAACCCATCGGAAAGCGCGATCGAGATGATTCCCGCCAATGATAGTTACCACTGGGTTTATAGCACTGTAGCTGCCAAACGAGGCATTTATCATTGGTCACAAGTGGACTTGCGTACCGCAACGCCGCTGGGATTATTTTGGAGTCGCCGCCATCGTGAGGTGAAAGCCAAAGCCATTGTTTATCCCTTGGTTTTACCCCTGAGACAATGTTCTCTTTTGGACACCCTAGGAGAAGAAGACAGCGATCAATTTCCCCAAGAAAAACGTTTCCAGGCGGCAACAGTGGGATTAACCCGAGGATTGCGCCCCTATCGTCGCGGCGATTCTCCGCGCTTGATTCACTGGCGCAGCAGTGCCCGGTATGGGGAGTTGCGAGTGAGAGAGTTAGAAATGTCTGTGGGCGGGCAAGATGTCGTGATTTGTCTCAATAGTGCTATTGCTTGGGAGGAAGAAGTTTTTGAAGATGCTGTTATTGCTGCCGCGTCTCTCTATTTTTATGCCCGTCGCAGTCAACTGAATGTGAAACTCTGGACAGCGCGATCGGGGCTAATTCAATCTCAAGAAGAAGTATTAGGTGTTTTGGCTTCCGTACAATTTCAGGAACGTAGAGAACAGTCCCCACCGTCACTTCCGCTTGTCTGGCTGACTTGTGAAGCTAAGGAAGTTAATGATTTGCCTCGTGGCAGTCGTTGGCTATTATTTTCCAATGAAGACAGAAAGTATCCGCCCAGTAGCCTCTTTTCAGGCTTAACGATTAATTCTGGCAATTCTAATATTTCTTTACAACAGCAACTCCAGAAAATGCCAGAGAGAA
>JBDGQV010000130.1:0-17675 GCA_042218725.1 Halothece sp.
CTTGATGAATTAACTGAATTTAAACGCAATGTATTAGAATTTCTCCGTCAACCTTTAGAAGATGGTTGTGTTACTGTTTCTCGGACTCGCCAATCGGTGGTTTTTCCGGCAGGATTTACCTTAATTGCCAGTACCAACCCTTGTCCTTGCGGTTACTATGGCGATCCCATTCAAGCGTGTACTTGTTCGGCTTATGTGCGGGAAAAATATTGGGCCAAATTATCGGGTCCGTTGATGGATCGCATTGATTTACAGGTAACCGTGAATCGTCTTAAGCCTGAAGAAATGACGCAACAAGGAACAGGAGAAGCTTCAGAAGCAGTCAGAAAAAGAGTCGTTGCTGCCCGTAAAAAGGCGCGCGATCGCTTTGAGAAAGAGGATAACATTACTCATAATGCGCAAATGCAAAGTCAACAGCTACAAAAATATTGCCAACTGGATGACACAAGTCGCACCTTGTTAGAAAATGCCATTCGAAAACTAGGATTATCTGCAAGAGCAATGGATCGCGTTTTAAAGGTCTCTCGTACCATTGCTGACCTTGCCCAAGAAGAGACCATCCAACCCTCTCATATTGCTGAGGCGATTCAATATCGCAGTTTCGATCGCGCTTAAATTTTAGAAAGAAGTAACGACAGACAAATTCGCTATTGTCAATGATTAATTCATAATTACGTTTATGTCGATCGCAATTACCCTTGGGATTTTAATTTTTGCTCTCATTTGCTTTGCCACAGAATGGTTGCCCGTTGATTTTATTGCCCTAAGTGTGGCCATTTTATTAATGGTCTTTGGCATTGTTACCCCAGAAGAAGGCATTTCCGGGTTTAGCAATCCGGCTACCATTACGGTCATGGCCATGTTTATTCTCAGTGCCGGCATTTCTCGCACGGGTGCCCTGCAAGTCGTTGGCGACTGGTTAATTAAATGGGGAGGCAAAAAAACGCCGCAACAAACATTGGTCATGGGAAGCTTTGTTGGTAGTATCACCGCCTTTATTAATAATACGGCAGTGGTGGCTGTCTTTCTTCCCATTATTGAAGATTGGTGCAAAAAGCAAAAAATTCCAGTTTCGAAAATGTTAATGCCTCTCTCCTATGCTTCGATTTTAGGAGGAACAATTACCTTAATCGGAACCTCAACTAATCTTTTAGCCAGCAGTTTATCGAAGCAACTGGGCTATGGGTCCTTTGGCTTATTTCAATTTACAGAAGCTGGCATTATTAAATTTATTATTGGCATTATTTATCTCAGTTTAACCTCCGCTTGGCTATTACCGAATCGGAGTCCTACTAATAATGGTTCATCTTATGCCCAAGAGTATCAATTAAAAGAATATGTCAGTGAATTAGTTGTTTCTCCGCGTTCGAATTTGATTAAACAAACCTTACGGTCGAGTGAAATTCAGCGTAAGTTTGACGTTGATGTTTTAGAAATTATTCGCGATGGAATTCATTTTTCTCAACCGCTAGCCGATAAAGTTCTCGCTGCTGGCGATATTTTATTAGTGCGCGGAACCAAAGATGAACTATTAAGAATTCGCGACGAAAGAGGTTTAGATATTCTTCCTGATGTTAAATTTCAAGATGATAATATCACGTCTCAATTAACCGATAATGAAGAAGGAATTGCCGAGATTTTAATTCTTTCCAATTCCCGGTTAGTTGGGTCAACATTAAAAGATTTACGGTTTCGACAACGCTATAATGCGACGGTTTTAGCGATTCGACGAGGAGAAGAAGTGTTGCGCGATCGCTTAGGACAAATTCCCCTTCGTTTTGGTGATTTATTATTAGTGCAAGGGCCGAGAGAAAGTTTATTAGGCTTTCAAACGACCCGCGAATTATTAGTTATTGAACAAGGAAATCGTGAAGGATTGCGCTTAGAAAAAGCTCCGATTGCGGTCGCCATTGGTTTAGGGGTAATTGTAATGGCAGCCTTGAATCTTATGCCCATTTTAGTGAGTTCTCTAGTGGGCGTTGCCTTAATGGTACTCACAGGCTGTCTAAAGCCAGGAGAAATTTACGGGGCGATTCGTTGGGATGTCATTTTTTTATTAGCCGGTTTAATTCCCATGGGCATTGCCATGGAAAAATCAGGGGCAACAGATTGGTTAGCAGACAAAATTTTATTAGTGGGCAATCATTTTTCGGGATTTTGGCTATTAATCTTTTTCTATTTTGTAACGACAATTTTGACAGAAATATTATCCAATAATGCTTCTGTAATTTTAATGATTCCCCTTGCTGTGAAAGTAGCAGAATCATTAAGTCTAAATCCCTTTGCGATTATGTTTACCGTAACCTTTGCCGCCTCTAATAGCTTTATGACACCCATTGGTTATCAAACCAATACCATGGTTTATAGTCCTGGCGGTTATCGCTTCCGCGACTTTACCCGCTTTGGGGCACCATTAAGTTTACTGCAAGGCATTATTACCCCGTTTCTGGTGATTTGGCTTTATGGTTTAGAAGGATAGCTTAGGAATTACCTCAAGATCATATTCATTTTCAAAAACAGTCTTTTTATCTTCTAAATTCCATAATTCTAAAGCACAATCATCATTGATATTTTCTGGAAATAATTTAAGATAAAGTGCTTGTTGTTCTTCATTATAATGACAAGAGACATCACTGATCGCGCCAATTTGCCTGCGATCTAGGGCGACAGCAATCCGTAAAATTGCACTTAATTGATTCACTAGCAACTTCGCATTTTTATCGGGAAGACTGCGATAATTTTCATGCTTTTTCTTAGGTTTACTTTTGCGATGATATCGCGCCAAGTTGGCAATAATTTCAATTTCATTTTCGGTAAAGCCTAATAATTCAGCGTGACGAATTAAATAATAAGAATGTTTGTGATGGGCGGCATGGCTGACATAAAAGCCACAATTATGAAGAATTGCCGCTACCCAAAGCAGTTCTCGTTCTTTGCTTCCCCAATGATGCAATTCCCCTTGAAGTTGATCAAAAATCTTTAAAGCAAAATTGGCGACACGCTGACTATAATCCAGATTGACTTGATATTTTTGCGCAATTTTAATGACACTGCGATCGCGCACAGAACTTTGATAGCGGAGGCGATTTTCAATTAAACCATGAGTGAGCATCCAGTTAACAATTAATCCCTCACGCAAAGCGCGTTCACAGATAGTAATGCTTTCAACTTCCAGCATTTTCATGGTTTCTAATAAAATCATTGCCCCAGGAACAATGATTTCTGCCCGACGACCGGACATTCCTGGCAGATCGCTGCGTTTTTTTACATCTAACGATGCCAGTTTTTTAACAATTTCTTCTAAATCTTCCCTGTTAAAACTATATCCTTGTAAAGGATTAGGAGTCGTATCAAATTTTTCTTTGGCATGAATCGTAGCTAAACATTCAATTGTTCCGGAAGTCCCCACTAAATGAATTGTTTCTTCTGGGTCTAAATTCGCTCTTAATTCCTCTACAGGCCGTTCCATACGTCCCCGAATATAAGCCTGTAGGAACTTTAATTCTTTGTTGCTAATGGGATCGGTGGTGATAAACTCACTAGCCAGACGCACTGCTCCCACTTTTGTACTGCTTAAGGAGCGGGGTTCCTGACCATTGCCTAAAATCAGTTCTGTGGAACCGCCCCCAATATCAATAATGACATGGGATTGTTCCTGAAATTCCATGGCCGATAAAACCCCTAAATAGATGCGTCGGGCTTCTTCTTGCCCAGAAATCAGGTTAATGGTTAAGCCTAAGTTTTCCCGGACGGTTTTCATAAATTCCCGACCATTGGGGGCTTCTCGCACTGCACTGGTAGCGACGGCAACAATTTCTTCCGCTTGAAAACTGCGGGCTAATTCTTGACCCCGTTGCAGCGCAGCCATGGCGCGTTCCATTGCTTCGGGTTTTAAATCCCCAGTCTCTGGATCGCGATCGCCTAACCTAACCGTGTCTTTTTCCCGGGCAACAATGTTAAATGCTGGAAGCGAGGGGTCAATTTTGACAATGACCATATGAATGGAGTTAGTGCCAATATCGATCGCGCTAATGACGCGTTCTTGCATCGAATCATTGTCTTGGGCATTTAAGCTTTCCGTTTGAATGGGATAAATTGTTTTAACCATTATTGACAATCTATGTTTCTTCTACGCTGATCTGAGTTGGTTTTTCCATCCATTGTCTCAGTCTCTTGCTATAACCTAGAAAAAAAGCAGCGATACAAACAAATTTAGTTTATTGGATATGGTGCAACAATACCAACAACAATCAACTTGGCAAGCAATTATAAGACTTTTACGTTGGAATAAACCAACGGGACGCTTGATATTGATGGTCCCTGCCTTGTGGGCTGTCTTTCTGGCTGCCAGAGGAACTCCCCCGTTGCCTTTAGTCGCCATTATTGTGATTGGCAGTATTATCACATCAGCCGCTGGCTGTGTTGTTAATGATCTATGGGATCGCGATCTGGACCCGCAAGTAGAACGGACCCGCACTCGCCCCTTAGCTTCTCGTGAATTATCGGTGAAAGTGGGGATTGCGGTTGCCATTATGGCTTTTATTTGTGCTGCCGGATTAGCGTTTTATTTGAATCAGGTGAGCTTTTTCTTATCTGTTTTGGCAGTACCGGTCATTATTGGCTATCCCCTTGCCAAACGATTTTTTCCGGTGCCGCAGCTAGTACTCTCCATAGCTTGGGGCTTTGCCGTGTTAATTAGTTGGACTGCCATTACTTGTCAAGGAAAGGCCGATGTTCCTTGGAATATTGCTGCTTGTGTCGGGCAAGATACTTGGTTATTGTGGGGAGCAACAGTACTCTGGACTCTCGGATTTGATACTGTCTATGCCATGGCCGATCGCGAAGATGATCGCAAAATTGGCATTCGCTCTAGTGCTTTATTTTTCGGCAACTATGCCCCGGAAGCGGTGGGGGCATTTTTTGCCGGAACCGCAACGGCCTTAGCGATTTTAGCCCAACAAACCCAGCTTCATGTTAGCTTTTGGCCAGCTTGGGGAGTTGCCGTTTTAATTTGGGCTTGGCAGTATTACCGGCTGCGACAGCCCGAAATTCCCTCAACTCTGTATAGCGCCATTTTTCGCCAGAATGTAGGGTTAGGATTTATCTTATTGGCAGGAATGATTAGCGGTTCCCTATTGGCTTAATTTGGAATCGGTCCCAAAATCAAGTAGAGACGCTGTCGGCAACGTCTCTACTTTCAAAACCGATTATAGAACCTTCCATCACGAAAGATTCATGCTTGTAGGTTGATAATTACTCTTTTCTTGGAGAAAGCAACATAATCATGTTTCGACCTTCTCGTTTCGGCGATTGTTGAATTTCTGCGGTGTCTTTCAAATCTTCAGCCATACGTTCGAGCAATTCTCGTGCCAGGTCAAGGTGTTGAATTTCTCTTCCTCGAAAGTTGATAGTTGCTTTAACTTTATCACCGCCTTTCAGGAAGCGTTTGGCTTGATTGACGCGTACACCGTAGTCATGCTCGTCAATTTTATACCGCATTTTCACTTCCTTGACCTCAGCGTTGTGCTGTTTTTTCTTGGCTTCTCTGGCACGACGCTCTTGTTCATACTTATACTTGCCATAGTCCATGATTCGGCAAACCGGGGGGTCTGCCTTATCACTGACAAGCACTAAGTCAAGTTCTTTTTCTTCGGCGATTCTTTGGCCTTCATCCGGTGTGAGAATACCAAGTTGTTCTCCTTCCGTGTCAATTACGCGAATTTTGGGAAAACGAATGTTTTCGTTGATTTGTGGGAGCTGGCGATTTCGTTTTTTATTTTTCACAGGCGTTTATTGAGTTTCGGTTAGGCTTTAATTAGGTCTCACAAATTAAATTATTTGTTTGCTATTGTAATAACTTTGTTGGAATTTTTGCCAAATGTTAACCCAAAAGTAACAGAAAAAAATGATTAATCAGGGACGATGAATAACACACAACTGGATATCGGAAGACAACGGGATTGGGTCTGGCGAGGATGGCAAATTCGTTATACTTTTTTAAGGCCGAAACAGCCCCCAGCACAAGCAAATCCGCCGCTAATTTTATTGCATGGTTTCGGCGCCGCGATCGCGCATTGGCGATACAATTTGCCCATTCTTAGTGAAACTCATACGGTTTATGCCCTTGATTTACTGGGGTTTGGCGCATCCTACAAAGCAGTTGCCCATTATGGCATGGATTTATGGGCCGAACAAGTCTATCAGTTTTGGCGCACCGTGGTGGCCTCTCCTGCTATTTTAATCGGCAATTCTTTAGGCTCGTTAGTGAGTTTAACGGTGGCTGCCCGCTATCCTGACATGGTACAGGGACTGATTTTAATTAATTTGCCGGATACCCAATCCCGTTCGGAATTGCTCTCTCCCCCGCTACAGAAGGTTATCAGCGGCATTGAATCCCTGTTTACGGCCCCTTGGTTGTTGCGAGGCTTATTTCCCATTCTGCGATCGCGCCCAGTGATTCGCCGTTGGGCAAAAATTGCTTATCCCAATGACGCCGCCTTAGATGAAGAATTAGTGACGATTTTAACCGACCCTCCCCAAGACGAGGCCGCTGCTGATGCCTTTGTGGCGTTGGTTAAGTCAGCACTTCATCCCCAATTTGCCCAGGCCGTCAAACAGCTATTGCCCAACCTAGATATTCCCATTTTATTGTTGTGGGGAGAGCGCGATCGCATGATTCCGCCTCACTTAGCGCGATCGTTTGTTGATCTAAATCCGCATCTAGAATTGGTTATGCTGCCCAAATTAGGTCACTGTCCCCACGATGAAGACCCAGAACAATTTCATCAAGTGATTTTGCCTTGGTTAGATCAGATCGCTTGCAATCAGTTGCCAGTTACTGACAAAGAGTGACCCGTGAATTGATGATTCACTTCAAATCAGATAAAAAATCGGAAGGTTTAGCATTAATTACCACCATTAAGGGAAGAGAAAAAAATCAGCAAACGAATGAGGAATAACCAATAAAAAATCATTACCAAAATTCAATTAACGATTAAATTTCCTTTTAAAAAAATAGCCTCAGTTGTAATGGTCAAATCCTCAATCTGGACTTGAGAACCCAAATCAAATTCAACCGGGGATATTTCGCCATTAATCTCAATTCCTTCTACCTTGATGGGTGAAATTAATAAATGCTGCGGACTGCTAAGAGTGACCGCTGCTTGAATCAAGACGGGAGTCGAAACTGAACAATCACGCCGTCCCTCAAGAAGACATTGGTTGTTGTCAAGACGAATGGTTTCCCAATGAAAAGTGGGCAGGGCATCTGTTGGGAAAAGTTGACGCAGAAAATCTTGTATCCCTGATTGGAGAAGGGAAGAACGTAACGAGTCGCTGAGGTGGTTTTGGGTAATGCGAATCCGGCCTGAGATGGGAATGGGATTGAGGGGTTGTAAGGGTTGCCCTTGTAATAATTGAGCAAGATTGACGTGAATTTTCTGCGCAGTGAGAGAAATTTGGTCAAACTGTAATCCCTGATAATTGGCAAACTCGCTTTCTAGGAAAACTTCAGGAATGATTCCCTGGAACAATTGCTGATCGCTGCTGGTAATGTGAAGATGTAATCCTTCTAGATGGTCTAATTGAGAATATAGCCAAACGCGTAAAGCAGGGGTCAAAATTGTAGTTAGAAAATGACTCTTATTAAAGATCATGATGACAGACGAGTTAAGGAACCTTGATTAGAATTAGGGTGGGTTAAGGAGTGGCCTTATGGAACGGGTGCAAAAAATTCTCTCACAATGTGGTGTGGCTTCACGCCGCCAAGCAGAGAAGATGATGCTCGCTGGGCGAGTGCATGTTAACGGCAAAGTTGCCGAACTGGGACAAAAAATTGATCTCGGGCGCGATCGCGTGACGGTTGATCATCAACTGATTACTCCCAATCATCGCCCAAAGGAACTCTATATTTTAATTAATAAACCGCTGGGGGTGGTTTCGACTTGTCACGATCCCCAAAATCGCCGTACTGTTCTCGATTTACTTCCTAATTCTCTCAAAAAAGGCCAAGGATTACATCCGGTAGGACGACTCGATATCAATTCTACCGGTGCTTTACTATTAACTAACGATGGAGACTTAACCCTTCATCTCACCCATCCTCGCTATCATTTGCCCAAAACCTATGAAGTGTGGGTCCAACATTGCCCTTCTCAGTCTGTGCTGGAACAATGGCGCAATGGCGTCATGCTGGATGAACAAAAGACCTTGCCTGCCCAGGTGAAGGTACTGAAACGGGAGCGCCAACGCACGTTGCTAGAGGTCACTCTCACAGAAGGGAAAAAACGTCAAATTCGGCGAGTCGCTGAACAGTTAGGCTTTCCCGTTATTGCCCTCCATCGCAGCGCGATCGGCGCAATTAAACTTCAAGATAACGATCAATTTCTATCGCAACCTGGGAACTATCGTTTTTTAAATGATCGAGAAATTCACTATCTTAAACAATTTTCGAAGTAATTTATAGCAGGTTAGTATTATGTTGACTGAAAATAAGCAATCCCAATCCATGAATCCTCAACAACAACAAGTGGAGAAACTCCGAGAACTGGGCTCGCAAATCCGCCAAGTTCGTGAAGAAAAATCGATTTCCATTGATGAAGTTGCTACCAAAACTCGGATTCAGGCGCGGTTGTTGGTTGCCATTGAAGAAGGAAATTTTGATAATCTTCCAGAACCAGTTTATATCCAAGGTTTAATCAAACAATTTGCAGAAGCTTTAGGTTTAAATGGTAGAGAATATGCCGCAGCTTTTCCCACTGGAACCCAAACTTACACCATCAATCCCTCTTGGCGACAACTCCCGGCAGCCCAACTGCGTCCCCTTCATCTTTACATTATTTATATTCTCTTAATTATTGCTTCCATTAGCGGCTTGTCTTATCTAATTGACCAACGTTCTGCTCAAAAAAATACGCAACAGCAAACAACTCAGCAACAAGTAAAGCAAGAATCAGCTGCTGCTGAACCAGAGACCAAATTAGGGTCGGTTAACTCTCCTGCGTCTCCAGAGGCTTCTCAACAAAGCTCTCAAACCCAACCTCAGACCGAGCCAGTAGAGGTGAAAGCATCTATTAAACAAAAATCTTGGATGCAAGTGATTAGTGACGGCGAAACGGTTTATCAGGGCAATCTTACTAAAGGACAAACTCAAACTTGGACTGCCCAGAAGCAACTCACCCTAAAAGTTGGCAATGCCGGGGGAGTTGTCGTTGAATACAATCAACAACCGCCTCAAGTGCTTGGCAATTCCGGCCAAGTGAAAGAAGTTACTTATTCTCCTCAGAATTAGAGAGAGCAACGAGAGGAGAACCATCCCAAGATTCGAGAACAAATCCGGCATCTTCAATCATTTGCCAGTCTTCTTGTGCCGATTGTCCCGATGTGGTCAAATAGTCGGCGACAAACAGCGAGTTGGCCGGATATAGTCCTAACGGTTGCAGGGAACGCAGGTGTACTTCTCGCCCGCCCGCGATCCGGATTTCTCTTTCGGGAAGCAAGAATCGATAAAGGCAAAGGACTCGCAAACAAAATTGCGGGGTTAATTGGGAAGGAGGATTTTCTCCCAGTGCTGTTCCGGGGATGGGAATGAGAAAATTCACAGGGATGCTTGTGATATTTAACTCTCTTAGAGAGAGAGCTAGATCAATTATATCATCAGTTGATTCTCCCATGCCAATAATGCCGCCGGAACAAGTGGTCATGCCAGCGTCTTGCACTTGATTGACGGTGGTCACGCGATCGCTGAAGGTATGCGTGGTACAAATTTGCGGATGATAATTTTCTGAGGTATTCAGATTATGGTTGACGCGATCAACCCCAGCATCCGCTAACCGTTGGGCTTGTTCATTGTCCAGCAGGCCCACACAAGCACAAATTTTGAGGTTATATTGCGCTTTGATGGTTTCGACAGCTTCGCAAATTTTGCTCAGGAGAGACTCAGTTGGGGTACGCCCGGAAGTGACGAGACAAAATGTTCCCGCTTTTAACTCTGCTGCTTGGGCAGCTGCATCGAGAATTTTATCTTTGGTCAGCAGGGGATATTTTTCAATTTCTGCTGTGGAAATTTTTGACTGGGAACAATAATGGCAATCTTCGGGACATAACCCGCTTTGGGCATTGAGTAAAAAGTGGAGACGCACCCGATTTTCCCAATAGTGATAACGAACTCGGTAAGCGGCAGCGAGTTGCGACAATAATTCTTCGTTTGGGGCGGTTAATACCGTTTTTGCTTCTTCTCGGCTTAGACAATCGCCAGCGAGGGCTTTATCGGCTAGAACATTCCAGTCCATTTTCGTCATTCTTGAATTGCTTCTCATCGCCAATGATTATCCCATCTGGGCTAAGTTCCAATCTGGGCGCAAATTTTTGGCCTGACGCAGATAGGGATGAACAATTTCCCAGTTGGGGTTAGCGGTATTCACATGAATTAAAAAGCGAATACAGCGGGGTAAACTGCCTTCAACATACATTTGCTGAACATCCAGCAGTGCTACATTATCCCAGTTGGGACGCTCTCGTGCAATACTTGCTGGAAAAATGGCATCTAAATCCTGAGTTGTACTAAATACCGCGCTGATAATATCCTCAGGGTCAAGGTGATTTCGTGCTTCTAATTCGTCGAGCAGTTCCGTGACTGCTTCTCGGATCGCTTCTACCGTATTTTCAGAAGCTGTTGTTGCCCCGCGAATCGCTCGCACTTTCCACTCCGCCACGAAGTTTCCTCCCTTTGTTGTCATCAGTTTGCGTTTAAGGTCGATATAACCATAACGGTTGCCCGTTTGTGGCTAGTTCAAATTCTAGCCAATCTCTGGCTGATTTCCAGGCTAAATTGCCATCAATTTGATTGCCAGTCGGCAATAGCCGCTTTAAAGGCGATTTTTTCTCTTCAATATCGACACATTTGGTTTTATCAGGATTGAGATCAGCGAGTTCTGCCACCCAGCGACGGGCATCTTCTTCGCTGCCGAGGCGATCTACAACGCCAAATTCTTTTGCCTGTTCTCCGCTAAAAATTCGTCCGTCAGCGAACTCATGGACTGCTTCTACACTGAGATTTCGGGCTTCGGCAACCGTTTGGACAAATTGGTTATAGCTGGTGTCAATTAGAACTTGCAAAATTTGCTTTTCCTCATTGGTCAGTTCGCGATCAAAGGACAGAATATCCTTGTAAGGCCCTGATTTAATTACTTTGAAAGAGACACCGATTTTGTCGAGGAAACGTTCTAAATTGTTCCCCCGCAAAATGACACCAATACTGCCGGTGATGGTTCCGGGGTTCGCAACGATTTTTTCGGCGCCCATACCGACATAAACCCCTCCTGAAGCAGAGAGATTGCCAAAACTGGCAACAATTTTTACTTTGTCTTGCAGACGTCGCAGGGCACTATAGATTTCTTGGGAGTCGCCAACAGTACCGCCGGGAGAGTCGATGCGCAAAAGAAGGGCTTTCCATTTTTGTTCTTCGACGGTTTTGAGTGCTTTTAAGACGCGCTGGCGAGTTTCGGACGCGATCGCGCCTGTGATTTCAATTCGAGCAATTTTTTTCCCTCGTCTTTTACCAATCAACCAAACCATAGATTTTTATACGGCGATTTGAATCTTTTATTGTAACCCAAGGATGAAGTTGCTGACTGTCTCGTGATCCCCAGGGTCATGCAAAATTTCTTAATAAAACTATACAATAATCAAAACAGTTGTCGTTAATTGAGCGTGACATGAAACTGAAACCCAATCAACCGCGCACTTTCTTGTTTCCGTTGGCGTTAATTGCCCCCTTTTTTTTGTGGGGCACAGCGATGGTGGCAATGAAAGGCGTGATTCCCAACACCACCCCTTTGTTTTTGGGGGGAATTCGCATTCTCCCGGCAGGGATTTTAGTCCTGATTGCAGGGTTGCTTTTTAACCGTCCCCAGCCCAAAGGATGGTTCGCCTGGGGCTGGATTAGCCTGTTTGCCCTGGTCGATGGCACTTTATTTCAAGGCTTTCTGGCAGAAGGGTTAGTGCGAACGGGGGCTGGCATTGGTTCGGTAATGATTGATACGCAGCCGTTGACGGTCGCATTGCTATCCAGTTTATTATTCGGCGATCGCGTGCGGAAAATTGGTTGGCTGGGACTTCTATTTGGCATTGTTGGTGTGAGCTTAATTGGATTGCCTGATCAATGGATTTGGCAAGGATTGCAAGGCAATTTTGCGGCTTTCGAGGTGAATGGGGCTCGTTTGTTGGAAAATGGGGAATGGTTAATGTTGTTAGCCTCCTTATCCATGGCAGTAGGCACGATTTTAATTCGCTACGTCTGCCGTTATGCGGATCCGGTGATGGCTACAGGGTGGCATATGCTTTTAGGAGGCATTCCCTTATTTGTTCTCTCGGGGATGACTGAAACCCAGCAATGGCAACATCTCAATTTGGAAAATGGCATGGCAATGGCCTATGCGACGATTTTTGGCAGCGCGATCGCGTACGGCATTTTCTTTTATATCGCCTCAATTCGCAATTTAACCAGTTTTTCGGCTTTGACCTTTTTAACACCGGTGTTTGCTTTGCTGTTTGGCAATTTATTATTGGCGGAAACGCTCACTCAGTTGCAATGGCTTGGCGTGGGATTCACCTTGGTTAGCATTTATTTAATCAATCAACGAGAGAAACTCTCACACCTGTGGCAAAAATTTGTGCTGAAAAAAGAAAAATGGAAAATCGAAAATGTAGAATGAAAAGCGTTTTCGATATTTGTTGTTGTTAAACCCCATTGCAAGATTGAGACCGCATGAGCGAGCAACAGGAAGAGTTTCAAAAAGCTTACGAAAAAGGCAAAATGGCCTTGGAATATGGACGCTATCAGATTAGTATTGAGCAACTGGAAAAAGCCAAAAAACTGATTAATCCTTCTTCCAAATTGGGCGGAGAAGTGCGGATTTGGTTGGTGAGCGCCTATCAAGCTGCGAATGACATGAAACGCGCGATCGCGCTTTGCCAAGAGTTAGCCAAACATCCTTCTCCCGAAATTCGAAAACAAAGCGAACGCATCCTTTACATCCTTCAAGCGCCAGCACTGAAACGTCCTGACGAATGGCTAACCAAAATTCCCGATTTATCCCAACTCTCAGACGACGAAACCAAAACCAGCCGTTACCGCCCTGCTGGCCGCGTTAAATCCCGTAAACGGAAAAAAAGAGAACCGGAACCGATTGATCCCAGTCAAATTAATACCAAGGATAATCAATTCATTTGGGTAGCATTGTTGGGGATTATTGGATTACTAATTTTGTTGAATTAATCTCTTGCAAAACCAATGGCGGAAACCTTTTTATTTTTTATTGAAAATATAGTTATTTAAAATATAATAAAATTAGAAACTTCCAATAAATACCCTTGTAATTTGAGGAGGGATTGGAGTTATGGCAAATTTCACGCAACAATCTCAACGGGAGCTCAGAATTGAGCAATTGTGGGAGAACTTTTGCAATTGGGTTACCAGTACCAACAATCGAATTTATGTTGGCTGGTTTGGTCTGTTAATGATTCCCACATTGTTAACCGCAAGCATTGTTTTTGCAATTGCTTTTGTCGTTGCGCCTCCCGTGGATTTATTAGGAATCAGAGAACCGGTTAGCGGTTCCTTGCTAGATGGCAATAACATCATTACAGCAGGTGTTGTTCCCACCTCAGCCGCGATCGGTCTTCATTTTTATCCCCTTTGGGATGCCAGTTCTATTAGTGAATGGCTGTATAACGGAGGTCCTTATCAACTGATTATTCTCCACTTTCTCATAGGCATCTGGGCTTATTTAGGACGATTGTGGGAATTAAGCTATCGCTTAGGGATGCGCCCGTGGATTTCTGTTGCCTTTTCTGCACCTGTTGCCGCAGCAACCTCAGTTTTCCTCATTTATCCCATTGGACAAGGAAGCTTTTCGGAAGGAATGCCCTTAGGGATTGCCGGAACCTTTAACTTTATGTTGAATTTCCAAGCCGAACATAATATCATGATGCATCCTTTCCACATGATAGCAGTGGCAGGCGTATTCGGCGGTGCATTCTTAAGTTCCCTGCATGGATCTTTGGTTACTTCCAGTATTATTCGGGAAACCAGCGAAATCGAAAGCCAAAATCAAGGTTACAAGTTTGGACAACAAGAAGCGACGTATAATCTCTTAGCCGGACACCAAGCCTATCTCGGACGCATTTTGTTCCGCGGTGCCGATTTCCGCAACAGTCGCAGCGTTCACTTTTTCCTTGCCGCTTGGCCAGTAATTGGCATTTGGTTTGCCGCGCTTGCAGTTGGCAGCATGGCATTTAACCTCAATGGATTTAATTTCAATCAATCGATTCTAGACAGTCAAGGTCGCGTCATTAAGACTAATGCCGATATTCTCAATCGCGCCAATATCGGACTAGAAGTGATGCACGAAGTCAATGCCCATCATTTCCCCTTTGACTTAGCCGGTGGAGAAGCAACCCCTATTGCCACGGAAACACCTGAAATTAAAGGTTAATCTCCTCGAAAATTGAATCATTAAATTCATCCCTCCTCTATACGGGGGGATTTATTGTGTTTTTTAAGCGTTATAAGCCTGTCTCCTTAGAATCATCAGTTTGATTAAACAGCAGATAATCCAGTTCTTTGGCTAGCCAATCTTGAAACATTTCATGAAGAAGCTTTTGATAAATTTCATCCGTCAGTTCTGCTGGAATAAATTCTTCCACTAAAAAAATATGATATCCTTCTTCAGAAGCAATAGGTGTCGTTACAGTGCCTGGTATTGTTTGGAAAACTAGGGTGCCTATATTAGGCGGCAACTCAGAACGATAAACTTTTCCCACATACCCGCATCGGATTCGACGCTCTGAATCTATATTATATAAATGCGCAGCTTGATAAAAACTTAATTCCTCTTCTTCAAGTTGATAAAAAATTTCCCAAGCTATTTTTTCATAAGGAGTCTTAATTTCATAAAGTAAAACTTGCTCAAATTGATATTGATTTTGCTCAAAAAACGCTTTAACCGCTTCTGAAAACAGGTGAGTAGCAAGTTTTTTAGTGGCTAAATCATCATAAATTCCAGCTTCCCAGTCTTCAGGAGAGATTAATTCCTCCTTAAGCCAAGCAAATGTATCTTCCGCTTGTTCTAGATGTTTTTGACGGCGTATTTTATCTCCTTCAGCTTGTACTTCTTCGGCAGTGATTGTTATATTATAATTTTCAATTGCTTTATTTATAATTTTTTGATGTAAAAAATTGGTACAAATCTCTTTTAATTGTACTCTCTTTTTAAAGAAATATATAATTTCTTCGGTTGCAATTTCTTGATTTGAAAATTTTATAATCATATATTAATAATAAGCGAAACAGAATTAGTAATAAAAAATTACAAGTATCCTTTATAAAATGTGTAATATAAGAGTACTTTATTTGATTTACGTGATCAGGATATAGCAATTCTCAATAATTTGTAAAAATTAGGTCTTGGGTTGGTAAGCGTTGCAGGTATCAAAAATTTACAACTGACTTGGGATTGCTATAGAATTTTTACTTGTTAAATTTTTTCATAAAGGAAGAAGCTAAACTAAAAAGCTAGCTTCTTCATCTAAATAGTTCTGGAATGTGAGAAGCTTATTCCTAAATATTTAGTTTTTGAAAACTATCTATTTAAGATTACTACTCTCATCAATTGTTTCTAATTAGGATTAGCTGTTAATCCGATTATAAGTTTAGTTGATATTAAAATCGGAAAAGTTATCAGTATCTAATTCAATATCATCACCAGCAATACCGAAACCTAATACTGATATACCGACTTGAGTATTAATTACTGGGCTAGCAAATGCAATATCATTACGACCTTTAACGATTTCATTTTCAGACATCACTTTTACATGATCGAGGTTAGAAATAATCATTGATTTCTCCTTAATTTTTAGGTAGTAGCCCTTTGGCTTCAACACTTATAAATATAATTCATAAAAAAATAGGTATAAAGCCAAAGTGGCATAATATTGCGCTCTTTTAGATGTAGAAAAACAAAGAAGCTAAACTAAATAGTTAGCTTCTTTGTCAATAATTATTTGATGTGAGAAGCTGATTCGTTAATGATTAATTTTGGAAACTATCTATTTAGAATTACTCCTCTCATCAGTTATTACTGATTCGGATTAGCTTTTAATCCAATTATCAGTTTAGTTGATATCGATATCAGAATCGTTCTCAGCTTCCAATTCAAGATCATCTCCAGCAAAACCAAAACCTAGTGCTGCTACAGAAGTTTGATTAACGTTCAAAGCGCTGAAGGCAAAAATGTCACTTACGCCACCTTTGACGATTTCATTTTCAGACATTACTTCTAAGTAATTCAGATTAGAAATAACCATTGTTTTCTCCTTGATTTTTAGTTAGTAGCCTTTTGGCTTCAACATTTATTACTATAGTTCTTTTAAAAAAATATGTATTGTCAAAATGGCAAAAATATTGTCTTTTTAAAAAACTGAATAATCATGATTTAACTCATCATTATAATGGATTTATTAACTTATTTTTTTAGAATGAAATCATTTAGAATCCCAACTAGTGTTTTAAATGATCTGTGTTTATAAAAAGCAATTTTATTTCAAATACGATAATTACTGAACCTATAGTCACTATAAATTATGTTAAAAAAATCAATCAAATAAGAGACTGTTCTTAAAGAAAATATAAAAACAGGCGCGATTAAGCGTGACTTAAGTGCCTTCGGCACATTGGTAACAACAAGAGTCCAACTTGATTAATGTAGATAGAACCTCACGGAGTGACAACTGCTTGAAACCACCCGTATCAACCACCAGATAGCTACAGTATGATAGAAAAGATTCGGCCTCACATTAAAGGAAAGACCGAATCAGTAAATGAGCTATGGAGTTGATACAGCAAAGGAGTTGAACTAAAAGAAGGACGACATAAACTCCTCAAAATAGTCTGCAAAATGATCGCCTGAAAAATTCCCTTTCTGGATTTTTGTTTTACCATTTCTAGAAAAAATATGGTAATAACTACTTTCTTGAACGTTTGAATTACTAAAATAATTATGAACCAAAGAATGAGAATAGTGTTTTGACATTTTCCCCATAAGTTTATTTGAGACAATACTATCATTAGTCATTGAATACAAAAAATCTAATGACTGGATATTCATGATTTTACCTCCAACATAAAATTGATAAGATTCACTAGGAAGAAGATAAAGTGAATTAAATGTTAGCTTCTTCCTAATGAATTAAGAGTTAAGTATCACTAACCGAAAGTTTTAAGTTTAAATTAATAGCGCTAGCTCTATTTGAACTTACAGCTATTGTATTAAACTTACCGCTTAATTAAGATGCTTGCAATCCGAATTGGTCTTGATCAATGCTTTGGAAAGAGAAAGCAGTAGCACCATCACCAATTGCAACGTTAGTTGCAACATTAGTGGCTATTTGAGTCTGAACAAGATTCTGATTATCATACTCTTTCCAATAACCATAACCGTAATAATATCCACCTTCAATGCTTTGATTATCAGACATAACTTCTAAGTAGTTGAGATTAGAAATAACCATTGTTTTCTCCTTAATTTGTAGTTAGTCGCCTTTTGGCTTCAACACTTATAACTATAGTTCTTCAAAAAATAAATGTATTGTCAAAATGGCAGGAAATATTCTTT
>JBDGQV010000131.1:0-1279 GCA_042218725.1 Halothece sp.
GTTTCATCACCTACCTTATCCTTTGAGCCAAAAAAAACTAAAAATAACTGTGATTAAAGTTAAAGGTAAACCAAAACATAGATGTTGCCAAACGCCTAATTGATAACCTCGTTTACTTGCCACCTCCACCACGATTAAGTTTGCCATTGCGCCAAACAAAGTTAAGTTTCCCGCAAGGGTGGAACTCGCGGCTAAAAGCAACCAACTTTGTTGATCATTAGGGGGAATCAAAGTTTGTAAAAGTAAGACAGTGGGAACATTCGAGATGATATTAGATAAGGTGGTACTGAGTCCCACTAAGCCTAATGGTGTTTCTACTAAATGAGTGAATGGATCAAAAAGATTCAGTTTTTGACTGGCTTCGGTGAGGATAAATAATCCTGAAAATAAAACTAATAAATTCCAATCAATTTCGGTTAGAATCCGTTGCGGTTTCAGACGACGAGTAATTAATAAAATTGCTCCACCGACAAAGGCAGTTTCTGCTAGGGGAAGCCCAATCATTAAGCCGATAAGAATAGCAAAATTAACAGCAAGGGTTTTGTAAAGTAGGGGCTTATAAAGGCGATATTTTAACGGTGGCGGAGATGGAAGGGGAGACAGCGATCGCGCTTCGGGATATAACCAACACAACCAGAGAATTTGAATGATTAATCCAAACATTGCAACTGGCGTTAAGGCGAGGGCAAAATCTAGATAAGAAATGTTAGAAATTGACCCAATAATTAAGTTTTGGGGATTGCCATTAATGGTCGCGACTGATCCCATATTAGTCGCAGCTGCAACGGTGAGAAGATAGGGAATGGGATTAAGTTTGAATTGTTCAGTAATTAGCAGGGTTAAAGGGGTAAAAACGATCGCGATCGTATCATTCAAGAATAGCATCGACAGCACGCCACTACTAAGAGTCAACATAACCAATAAGCTAAACGGACTATTAACATATTTAATAATGCGGTGGATGGCAAACTGGAAGAATCCCGCATAAGCGAGATGGGCATTAACAATCATCATCCCGAATAAAAACAGGATGGTTTCGCTGTTAATGGCTGACCAAAGTTCGGAAGCAGAAAACGTTCCCAGTGTTACTAAAATGGCAACTCCTGCGATCGCGATCGTGGTTCGATTCATTCGCAAGCCAGGAAAACGCCCCACCGCTAATCCGAAGTAGGTGAGGGCAATGATAAAAATTTTTAATCCATCCAGCATCGATCGCGCCTTCAGAGGAAAGAGTGATTTGTCCGATTTTACAGTTAGAAACGATTATAGATAGATCGCG
>JBDGQV010000131.1:1379-11125 GCA_042218725.1 Halothece sp.
CAACGCTCAGAACAACGCTTTACCTCTCCTATTCCACAAGTGGGGATTTCCAGAGAAGAATTTATCACCTTACCCGATCAGAATCTAGGAGAAATTTTAGAACGATTACCAGGTGTTGTCATTGGCGGCCCCCCTGGAGAAAGTAAAGATGTGCGTTTGCGAGGACTAGATAAAGAATTTACTCGCACTCAAGTTGATGGCATTCAGCTACCTGGTGGCGGCGAAAAACGGGAATTTCAAGTCAATCGTTTACCCAGTTTTATTGTCGAAGAGGTGCGAATTATTCGGAATCCTACCGCCGAATTTGAAAGTGATGGTATTGCGGGCAGAATTGATGTGGAAACTCGTCCCATTCCTGAAGACCCAACTTTTAATTTAGTCGCCAGATATGGGGGATTAAATAGTTTTGATGGTGACTATCTTAATGGTGCAATTGGTTACGGCGATCGCGTTTCCGAAACCTTTGGTTTTAATAGTTATTTTGACTATAAAGAACTGCCCTTAGATCGAGATAAAGAAGAAGTGGAATTTGAAGATGGCAGTATCAAAAAGAAAAAAATAGAGAATGAAGATATTAGTCAAGAGTTGATTAGTGCAGGGGGCGATATTGGCTTCTTTTACAATCAAGGAGAAGTTCACTTTAAACCCTTATTTCTGCGTTTAGATGAACGAAAAGAAAAGTTAAAACTTGAAACAGAAACGAAAAAGCCAGATGAGATTAAACGGGAAGAAGAAAACGAAGATAAAATTCAAGAGACAATTGGAGGAACATTAGAACATCAACACACCTTTGCCTCTGGTTTCAACTTAGAAACGAAATTAGCTTATTTTTCTACGACTGAAGACAAGGACAAAGAGAAACTCAAGTTTAAAGAGGGTGTTTTAGAGAAAACGGAATTAGAAAAAGAAGAAAAAGAAGATGAAGTGATTGTTTTCAAAACCACAGGAACTCTTCCCATTGATGCAGGGTTACGTCAAGAAATTAAATTTGGTGCAATGGTTCGACTGCGCGATCGATTTCGAGATAAAACAAAAACCGAATTTAAGGTTGTCAATGGTTTAATTGATGAAAGTACCGCTAAAGACAAAACCACAGGAAAAGATAATTACGAGATTACAGAAGATTATTTTGCCGTATTTGTTCAAGATGAAATCTTCTTGTCAGATCAGTTTAGTATTCTTCCAGGTTTACGTTTAGAAAATGTCAACCGTCAAGCAGGACGACCGAACCAAGAAGAAGTTGATCGCACGATTACTGATCTTAATCCGTCTCTACATTTGTTATATCGTCCCCAGTCTAATCTAACCTTAAAAGCAGCCGTTTCTAAAGGAGTGAATCGTCCCAAATTTGATGAGCTTAGCCCCTTTGAAGAAGAAAAAGGAGATGAAATCAAAATTGGTTCACCAAATTTAAACCCCGCCCGTTCTTGGAATTATGATATTGGCGTTAACTACGAAGTTCCTGCATTATTTTTAGGGGCAAATTTCTTCTACAAACAGATTGAAGGTGTCATTGAAGAAGTGGATACAGGAAGAGATCGAGATGGGAAAGATATTGTTCAAGTCAGCAATGCTGGAGATGGTTATTTACAAGGTTTAGAACTTGAACAACGGCTAAATATTGGTCAACTTTTAAAGGCTAAAGCCTTAGAAGGATTAGTGATTAAAGCAAACCAAACTTTCATCGGTTCAGAATTAGAAGATAATCAAGGAAACTTACGCCCTTTTAAGGAACAGCCTGATTTTATTGCCAATATCATCGCCGAATACACTTACCAACCTTGGGGAACAACTATTGCTTTGGCGTGGAATCATATTAGTGAACGAAAAGAGTTTAAACCTGATGTCATTAAAACCATTGAACCCAGTTCCACTTTAGATTTAGTAATTCGTCAGCAAGTTAAAGATAACTTATCGGTTTCTTTTTCCGTTGAAAATATCACCGATGCTAAGAAAGAGGAACGAGAAGAGACTTTTGATGGCACATTAGTTAAGACTAAAGATGAAGATTTCGGACAAACCTTTCTCTTAGAAGTGGATTGGAAATTTTAGATCCATATCGAGAGGAGAACCTAACACTATGAAAATCAAGCAAAAAATCCTATATCAAATTAAAAAGCGTCGCCTTTTAGGATTAGTCGTTAAAGACTTAGTCCAGATCATGTTAACTTATCCTCGTTGGTTAATTGCCGCGATCTTTTTTACGGTTTTAAGTGTATCCTTAGAACCGAGTTTAGCATGGTTAGGGAAAAAATTTGTTGATCAACTTAAGGACGAAAGCACGGTTAGTAATAGTTCTTTATTTGAATATGCTTTAGTGTTTGCAAGTGTTTTATTTGGGTTAGGGCTTTTACAATTTACGGAAAAAGTAATTAATGAAGTCTATAAAGTGAGGATTATTATTGCTTTACAACGAACTTATCTCAACCGTCGCCAAGAATATAATGAAACGGAAGATATTTCTCGCATTCTCTATGATTGTGAACAAGCAAAAAAAGGAGTGGATATTCTTTATAAGGATATTTGGAAAATTGTGGCGGGAACAATTTCAGTGATTGTTTGGCAATTAAGTATTGCCCCCTCTTGGCTACCAGCACTTTTGTTGACAGTTGTTCCACCAATTCTAATTGTTTTTATCTTTGGTCGATTTGTGCAACGGGCAAGTTTAGAGTTATTAACTTTACAAGGTAAAATTGCTAGTTCAACTGGGATCAGTAAAGAAACTGAATTACTGAGTCATCAAGAGTCTTTTTTTCGGCAAACGATTCGCTTAGAAGTCTTTAAGGAGTTAGCAGAAACGTTGATGGATTTGCTAAGTTGGATCGGTTTGTTGTTTCTAATTATTCTTGCATCTGTGACACAATTGCCAATTTTACCGCAAGAAATTGATACTGGGGATTTAGCATTATTTGCTGTGAATTTAAATTTACTATCGAAACCGTTAGGAGAAATTGGTAAAGTTTACAACAAAGGAAGAGAAGCCTATCCAGCTTTGCTAAGGGTTTTACATGGTAGTCAGATGGGTTAGTAATCGTATTGATAGCGAGTGAGATTGTGGACGGTTTTAGGTGATAAATTAAAGGTTTGCGCGATCGCGCGATCGATTTCTTCAATTTCAGTTACAGGAAACTCTAATTCAACTTTTTTAATCGTTGGATCAGCGGTTTCTATCCGCACTTTTGTAAATTGATCTTCTACTTTAATTTCTGCCTCGATCGCCACCACAACTGTTGAAAAATTAATCTCAACTTGACGATTCGTTTTAATCGGCTGTTTTACTTCCTGACTTTGCTTTAAAATCTCTGCTGTTAAGACGGTTGTTCCCAACCAAAAAAATAATCCTAAGAAGGGGAGAGGAAGCCAAAATTCTGCATAAAACCGATGAAAAAAATGACGCATTGCTAGTGATTAAATTACGATGAAAATTTTATTAGTTGAAGATGATCTTGAACAACGAGAACCCATTGAAGTTGCTTTAAAAGAAAGCGGACATCGAGTTGATGGCGTTGCAACGCAAGAAAATGCTCAATCCTTATTAAATTTTACCGTCTATGATTTACTAATTATTGACTGGATGTTACCTCAAGGTAGCGGCATCGAATTATGTCATTGGTATCGCCAACAAAGAAAAACCACTCCTATACTGATTTTAACTGCTAAAGACACCACTGCGAATAAAGTCACAGGATTAGATGCGGGTGCAGATGATTATTTAGTTAAGCCAATTGATATCATGGAATTACTCGCCAGAGTTCGTGCTTTAGGACGACGATCTCCTTTATGGCAAGGTAATCAAATTTCTCTTGATGATTTAGTGCTTGATGCGAATAATTTAATCGTACAACGTCATAATAAAACCGTTCAACTTTCCAAGCGAGAAGCGCAACTGTTAGAGTATTTTTTGCGTCATCCCTATCAAGTTTTATCGCGGTTGCAGTTAGAAGAATTATTATGGGAATGGGAAAGTGAACCTGAAAGTAATGCCTTGACGACTCAAATTAGACGACTCCGTAAACGTTTGCGTGATCTCAATGCCGATCGATGGATTGAAACCGTTTATGGTTTAGGATATCGTATTAAACCCGATTGAAATTAAAGATAAGAAATGGTTTCTGTATTTACTCAAAGTCGGCGCAATTTAGCCCGTTGGTTTACCTTTTCTATGGGTAGTATTGTGTTTATTTTTGCCCTAACCTTTTATCAACTAGAAACGCGCGATCGCCTTAAGCAATTAGACCAAACACTTTATCGACAAGGAAAACTAATTACGAATAATATCCGCTACGAATTGCGTCATGGAACGGATCAAATTCAGCTTGCCCATGCGCCGATTTTAGGGAGTAAAAGTGCTGGTTTAGCAACAGAATTAACTTATGTTCGTTGGTATAATCCTAATAAAAAGTTATTACGCTTTGTTGGTGATATCCCTTCCCGTCAATTAAACGATTCTTTGCGATATCAAACCCTAAATACAGATTCATCAAAGTTACGTCAGGCGACAATTCCTGTTTACCAAGACGAACAAATAATTGGTTATTTGCAAATTGCAGTTTCTCTAGAAAATTTAGAAGCAAGTTTAGCGCGATCGCGCTTTCTTTTAAGTGTAGGAGTTCCCATTTCTTGGGGAATTATTGCTACAGTTGGCTGGTTCTTAGGGGGATTAGCGATGCAACCCATAGCTCAAGCCTACCAACGATTAGAACAATTTACTGCTAATGCGTCTCATCAATTACGCAGCCCTTTAGCAAGAATTTTAAGTAATGCTCAAGTGGGATTATTAAAACTCAATTTATCAGATCAAGATGTAAAGTTTCGCCTCGAAAACATTGTAAAAACAGCAAAAATAATGAGTCAATTAGTGAATGATTTATTATTTCTTGCCCGCCAAAAAGGTAAACTACCAGAGTCAAGTTTATCATTGGTCGATGTCAGTGCTATCGTTTGGGAAATTATTCAAGACCAAACTCAAATTTTCCAAGCTGATAATAAACAACTGATTTCTAACTTACCAGCGAAACCGATTTTTGCCAAAATTGAAGTTAACTTATTTAGCCAAGCCCTCTTAAATCTTTTAGATAATGCAAGAAAATATAGTCCTGATCAAGGAATGATTGAAGTCAAATTATGGCAAGATAATCATTTCATTCATCTCATAGTCAAAGATAATGGAGAAGGGATTAAAACCGAAGATTTACCCCATATTTGGGAAGGGTTCTATCGCGGAAACCCATCGGAAAAAGACGGATTTGGTTTAGGACTCGCAATCGCGCAACATATTATTCAAGCGCACAACGGCAAGATTAAAGTCGATACAGCCCTAGAAAAAGGAACTTCTTTTTGGATTACCTTCAGAGAATAACAACTCTCTGTTAAAATTAAAACGATAATGATTATCATTTTGGTTTTTATCAGATTATATTACCGCGATCGCGTGGTCGCCAACAGGAACATTATTGGCCGCGAGTTCTGCTTCTGGAGAAGTTGTCCTTTTTAGGTTAGACCCCTTTGTTCCGGTTTTCCTCCAATCAGCCAATGATTATGCAGTTGATTGTCTCGCCTTCTCTTGTGACGGTCAATTTTTAGCCAGTGCTGGACAATCAGGACAAGTTAAAGTTCTGGCTTGTGGCAATCTTGATAGCACGCTTCTGGTTACCGAATGGGGAAACCCTAACCCTTGGTTGATGCAGGGATTTACGGGCAAAGTTCGCCAATTAAGCTGGTCTTCCCTACCTAATCGTGCAGGGGCACCTCTGTTAGCAGCCAGTAGCGGAAACGATATTGTGGTTTGGGAGCGGAGTCAGAATCCACAGATTGGCTGGAACAGCGAAGCCGTCAGTCATGAAGAACAAGTTTGCGCGATCGCGTTTCATCCCCAAAGTACGAGGCTTGCCTCAGTGGGAAAAGATGGTTGGCTTCACCTCTGGCATCGCGGTCGCCAATTACTGCAATCCTTGAACGGAGGCACTAAGGGATTTTCTTGTCTGAGTTGGCATCCGCCGGGGAATCACCTGGTTGCTGGCGGTGAAGAAGGAGAGATTTTCTTTTGGTCTCAAACAAAAAGCGGACAAGGGTTCGCTTAATGGCTAGTGAAGAGGAAGTCTTTGTTGTCCACAGTTTCTGATGATAGAGAAGTTGGAAGCGATTGAAGATAGCAATGGCAATTAGGCTTTTCCAGTAGAGAGGCAACCAGACGATTGAGAACTACTGCTGCCAGCAACCCGCCACCCAAAGCACTCTCACTGGTTAGATATGGAATGGGCAGTTTCATCAGTCGCCGTTTCGCTGCCGGGGCATGACTAAATCCAATGGGGAGTCCAATAACAAGGGCAGGTTGACAATGTTGCGTTTCCACTAATTCACAGAGTTTGAGCAGTACAGATGGAGCATATCCAATTACCCAGATGTTCCCTTCTATGTGTTCTGCAAGACGTTGTTGCCAATTTTGATTTTGCCAAAATGCCTGTTCTGCATCCGCGGCACTATCCAGGTGAGGATCGTTGATCAAAGAAAAAGATTCACAGTTTAAATGGGTGAGGCGAGTGTGATCCAAGGTGTTGAGAATCTGGGGAACGTCAGTGATAATTGTTCCGCCAGTGCTCAGGGTTTCTCTAGCAACTTTGATCAGATCCGGACTCAAACGGATGAAATTCACTAAACTAACATCACCGCAAGCTAATACGAGATGAGATAAAATATCGACTTCGATTTCCGGTCTCTGGGAAAGATCCGGCAATAACCGCTGCAACGCTTGCTGAAAATTTTCAGGATGATCGCAAACGGCGGCATCTAAAGAATCCCAAAGTCCTTCACTTAATGATTGTGTCGTTTCCGCTTCTACTTGTAATTGTCGCAGTTGCGCTAAAGCTTCTGCTTGCATAGATTGGCAAGAATTATCTCTCCCTAATAAGCCCTCTAGCGCGATCGCGGTCTGTCGCCATTTCACTAGTTGTTGCAACACAGTTTGATATTGTTCTTGCAACTGTTGCAATAGAGAATTCGGGGCAGACAGAGACTCTTGTTCCAACATCTGCTTGATGTGAGACAATTGAAACCCCTGTTGCTTCAGAGCCATAATGCGTCGCAAACGTTGCACATCAGTTTCGTTATAAAGACGGTAGTTACTGGCAGAACGCTTGGGAGAAGGCATTAAACCAATTTGATGATAGTGGCGGACCATGCGTGGGGTCACACCATAGCCCACTGTTGCGGTGAGTTGTTTAATGGTCAACATTGCTGAACCGTGGAAGATTTTCCTTGACCTTCACATTAATGTCAAAGTTTACTATAAGTAAGCTGATGAACACTGATCCCGCAATGACAGATGATTAGGCAATTAATGGGGAAGGGAAACCTAACAAATTGGATCCAAAACTATCCTAACGCCATCGCGGCTGGGGTTTGTGCTGCTTTCACCTTCTTGGGTTGGCTGGCTCTCAATGGCAATTTATTGGGATTCGGAATTTGGTGTTTGCTGGCAGCGTATGTCATTGGCGGGTTTGAAAATGCCCGTGATGGCGTAAAAACGCTCTGGCAGGAATGGGAATTAGATGTAGACTTGCTGATGATTGTTGCTGCCTTAGGCGCTGCGATTTTGGGATTTTGGCAACAGGATTATTACTTATTAGTGGATGGGGCCGTGTTGATTTTGATTTTTGCTATCAGCGGGGCATTAGAAAACATTGCAATGCACCGAACTGAGCGCAATATTCGCAGTTTGATGCAGCTGACTCCTGATACTGCCAGAATCTTAAAACAAGGAAAGGAAACCATCATTCCCACTGAGCAGTTAAAAATCGGCGATCGCGTGTTAGTCAAACCTGGAGAGATGTTTCCCACTGATGGAATTATCCAAGAAGGATTTAGTACTGTGAATCAAGCACCAATTACTGGGGAATCTATTCCTGTAGAAAAACAAATTGACGATGAAGTATTTGCCGGCACCATTAACGGTAATGGGGCATTAACAGTAGAACTGCACAAATCTCCTGAAAGCAGTTTAATTCACCGGGTTATCCAGTTAGTGGAACAAGCAAAAACCTCGCAGCCTCCTTCCCAAAAATTTTTAGAGCAGTTTGAGCGCAGCTATGCCCGAGTAATTGTTCTCATGGGAGTGGGATTAGCAACGCTTCCCCCTCTATTTTTAGCCTGGGATTGGGAAACCACCATTTATCGGGCTTTAATTTTTCTGGTGGTCGCTTCTCCCTGTGCCCTGATGGCCGCCATTATGCCCACCTTACTCTCAGGAATTGCGCGAGGTGCGCGGACCGGCATTTTATTCAAAGATGGCACCCAGTTAGAAACCATTGGACAAGTAAGTGCTATCGCCTTTGATAAAACAGGAACCCTGACCACAGGACAATTACAAGTCACGCAAGTTGTGCCTGCCTTAGGGACTTCTCAGGAAGAACTGTTGCAAATCGCCGCCTCACTTGAATCCTACTCAGAACATCCCATCAGCCAAGCCATTTTACAAGCTGCCCAAGCTGAAAATATTCCCTTACTGAGCGCGATCGATGTTCAGGCAACAGTAGGACAGGGCATTACAGGGCAAATCCAAGGCCAAACCGTCATCATTGGCAAAAAACAATTTGTTTTTGATCATCCAACCATCGAACTTGATACTGCTTTCCATGAAAAGAGTGCCTATCTAGAAGCCCAGGGGTACAGTGTTATTTGGGTGGTTCAAGCACAGCAACTCCTTGGGGGATTAGCCGTAGCGGATCAAGTCCATCCCCAAGCGCCCAAGCTGCTCGCTAGACTTAAGGCAATGGACATTGCCACCACGGTTATGCTTACCGGCGATCAATTAAGCACGGCGAAAACTGTTGCGGAAGCAGTTGGAATCGATCGCGTTTACGCCAATCTTCTCCCCGAAGACAAGGTCAAGATGATTCAGCAATTGCAACAGCAAAATCATACTGTCGCGATGGTGGGAGATGGCATTAATGATGCACCGGCTTTGGCGCAAGCCTCTGTTGGCATTGCCATGGGGGCGATTGGCAGTGACGTGGCTTTAGAAACAGCAGATATTGTGCTCATGGCAGATGATCTCGGAAAATTGGAACAAGCGATCTACATTGGACAGAAATCGCAACGCATCATTAAGCAAAATATTACCCTTGCTCTCACTTCCATTATCGTTTTAATCATTGCTAACTTCTTTGGTGAATTAACACTTCCGGCTGGGGTTTTCGGACATGAAGGCTCGACGCTTTTAGTCACCTTGAATGGCTTACGCTTACTAAGGCATGGCTAAGTTCACTCTACTTCATCAATATGTTGTGCAACTTCTTGATACAGTGTCATGATATGGTCATCGGCAAGACTGTAGTAAACATTGCGGCCTTGACGGCGATATTTCACTAAACGTTGCGATCGCAGACCGCGCAGTTGATGAGAAACGGCTGACTCTCCCATTTTGACAACTGCTGCCAAATCGCACACACATAACTCTTGTTGGGCTAAGGCAGACAAAATCTGTAGGCGATGGGAATCTGATAAGGCACTAAAAAACGCTGCCATCTGCTGGGCTTTTTCTGTAGGCAGTACTTCTGGTTGGACTTGTCGTACTTGTTCCAGATGTACCAGAGAGTCGTCGCAACTCGGTGCTTTGCTTGAATCAGGAACTTGTGGAGAGTGAGAACGAGCATTCATAAGGATCAAAAATAGATACTGGACAAGGGATCATTAAGTAAACTACGTCTCGCCGCTTACGCTGAGCGAGACGCTTTTAGCAGCCCTGGATC
>JBDGQV010000132.1:0-9962 GCA_042218725.1 Halothece sp.
TCTGATAGTCTAGCAAATGGTTTGGCCACATCTTCAAACACCAGGTTTAACTCCCTGATTTTCCCGAAATGCAAAAAATGCGGGTCCATGCTCTTCTGATTTCATTGCCCCTTGGAAATAATTGAGGAACTCCAAAAAATTCTATTCCAGTTTCTGCCATTAATCCCCCTAGACATTGAGTGCTTTGACGGCACGATTAAACAAGTTGTTCAGTTCTTCCCAAGGATTACAAGAAGCGCAATCGCATATTGTAGCTTGTGCTAACTGTCAAAAGCGATCGCGCCTTCCACCGGCCTAGCAATTGAAACAGAAAACTTAGCTTTAAATCGATTGAGAAAACGCTTTCTGTTGCCGTTGTTTTAAGTAACTGTCAAAAACGCTGGCAATATTGCGAATTAACAATCGTCCTGTGGGGGTAACTTCAATTTCATCTCCTTGAATTTCCACTAACCCATCCTTGGCTAATTCTTCCAACTCAGCAAATTCCGAGGCAAAATGCTTCGAGAATTGGTCATCGAGGGTGATGTTATATTTTTCTTCCAAACGCCTAGGCGACAGATGAAACTGACACATTAACTCCATAATAATGGCTTGTCGCAAATGATCTTCTCCCTGGAGTTGCACCCCTTTAGCAATGGGAAACTTATTGGCATCGATGTCGCGATAATAATCTTTAAGACGTTTTTGGTTTTGAGTATAAACATCGTGCAACATACTGATGCCGGTCATGCCAAAGGAGAGTAAATCGGATTCCGGCTTAGTGGTGTAGCCTTGGAAATTGCGATGCAGTTCCCCCTTTCGTTGCGCGATCGCGAGTTCATCATCCGGTTTGGCGAAATGATCCATGCCAATGAAAACATAGCCCTGTTGGGTTAGAGTTTCAATGGACATTTGCAAGAGCTTTAATTTTTCCTCGCCGCTGGGCAATGCCTCTTCCGGCAGCCGTTTTTGCACTGGTTTCAACCAAGGTACGTAGGCAAAACTAAATACCGCAATTCGATCCGGATCTAATTGAATGGTTTTTTCAATGGTTTCCCGAAAGGTTTCTAAGGTTTGATAGGGCAACCCATAGACTAAATCCACATTGACACTTTCAAACCCTGCTTCTCGTATCCAATCCATCACATTAAACAACATGGTTTCAGTTTGGATACGGTTAATGGCAGTTTGCACCTGGGGATTAAAATCTTGGATGCCAAAACTGATGCGATTAAATCCTAAATTGCGCAGAAAAAGCAGATAATTTTTATCCACATATTTGGGATTAATTTCTAAGGAAATTTCTGCATTCTCTTCAAAGGGAAAAGTTTCACTCATCTTTTTCCATAACTTTTCCACTTGCTCTAAATTCAGATAGTTGGGCGTCCCTCCTCCCCAATGAAATTGATTCACTTTCCGTTGAGAATCCACCAAAGGCGCAACTTGATCAATGTTCCTAAAAACATAATCTAAATAAGGCTCAGCCAATTCTTTCCGTTGGGTAATTAAGGTATTGCAGCCGCAAAAATAACAGGGCGTTTCACAAAAGGGAATATGACAATATAAGGAAAGCGGGCTTTGGTTTTTATTCCCCACCCGAATGGCATTTTTAAACGCATTGGTATCAAAAGATTCACTCAGTTCTGTTGCGGGGGGATAACTGGTATAACGAGGTAAAGCGCGAGCGTATTTTTTTAATAATTCTGTGTTAAATTCGACTGTTTTAATGGTCATTCCAATTCCTTTTTGCTAACTTTAAACAGCAACTGTTTTTTCCGTGCTACCGGGTTTATCTTGACGCGTGAGGAGATCAAAGGCGCGATCGCCGATACTTTCTTTGATATCTTCTTCTAATTCATGGAAGACATCGCGATTGAGTTCAAAAACATAATTAGCTTCCGAAACAATGGCTTTTACCGTCTCTTCATCAACGGAGAGAGAATTAAGCGCATCCCGATATTTTTGCTTAAATTCTCGTTTCGCTTCCACGGTGGGCAAGGCATCAAACTCATGCAATCGGGTTCCTTGATCCGGCGGCAAATCCATCGCCGATCGCGCAATATTTCGCAAACTTTGTCCCCCGGAGAGATCCCCCATATAACGTACATAAGAATGAGCAATTAACCGTTCCGGCTGCGTATTGCTAATCTCTTTAATGCGATCAACATAGACTTTTCCGGCTGGAGAAGCAACAATTTGTTCTTGCCAATTTTCTCCCCAATAAAACGCTAAGTCTTCTTCCAGTTTTGGTTTGCGTTCCAATTCCGGAAAATAAATTTTTCCCACAATAGGATGTTCGCGATGACGATAGAGTTCTGCTTCTAGCGTTGAGTAAACAAAGTATAAATCTGCCATCAGTTTCCCGAAGGGCTTTTTCTCCATAACCCCTTTTAGGAAACATTTCATAAAGGCAGTATTTTCGGAAGCGGTGTGAGATTGTTTGGTTCCTTCCCGCAGTTGTTGGGCAAGATTGCTCATGGTTCTATCCCTTTACCTTTATAATTTATTTACTATTAAATAACTATAAAATGATAAAATAGCCATTGCACCGTGATTTTTGAAATTCTTTACAAAGTTTGACGAAACGGGTTGCCAATCCATTAAATATATTTATTATAACCATTGGACATTCTATAGGGAGGATGCTGATCCATGACAACTGCGCAATCTAAGCCTGAGGTTAAAACCTCGATGAAGGAAACGTTGCTCACGCCTCGTTTTTACACTACAGACTTTGACGCCATGGCAAATATGGACTTGTCTAGCCAGCAAGAAGAGTTAGAAGCCATGGTAGAGGAAATGCGGGCTGACTATAACTGCTATCACTTCGTTCGCGACGAGGAATTTGAACAATCCTGGGAACATGTTGATGAAAAAACGCGCAACGCATTTATTGAATTTTTAGAACGTTCTTGCACGTCAGAATTTTCCGGATTTTTGCTATTTAAAGAACTTTCTCGCAAATTGCGCGGACGCAATCAATTATTGGCTGATATCTTCCACTACATGGCGCGAGATGAAGCCCGACATGCGGGATTCTTAAACCGTTCCATGAAAGACTTTAATGTCACCCTAGACTTGGGTTATTTAACCAAACATCGCACTTATACCTTCTTCAAGCCAGAATGGGTAATTTATGCAGTCTATCTATCGGAAAAAATCGGTTATTGGCGATATATCACCATTTATCGTCATTTAGAACAACATCCCGAACATCAGTTCTATCCCTTGTTCAAGAAATTTGAAAATTGGTGTCAGGATGAAAACCGACATGGAGATATCTTTAAGGCACTGCTGCGATCGCAAAATAAGTTATGGCGCACTTGGCGCGGTAGGTTGTGGGCGCGCTTCTTTTTACTCGCCGTTTTTGCTACCCATACCCTAACGGTTCATGAACGAAAAGACTTTTATGAATCGCTGGGATTGGATGCCAAAGAATTTGATCGCCACATTACCCGGAAAACCAATGAAACAGCCGGGCGTGCTTTCCCGGTGATGTTAAACGTGGATCATCCCGAATTTTTCGGTCGTTTAGAAACTTGTGCCGAACGCAATGAGAAATTGCAGGAAATTGAAGACAGCAATGCCCCGCGCTGGTGGAAACGGTTGCGGAAACTGCCCCTAAGAACAGCGATTTTGGTGGATTTGGTGCGCTTGTATTTAATGAAACCCATTGATGCCGTCAGTAAGTGGGAAACAGTTCATTAAAAAAATTTCCCTCCTAGTTGGAGGGAAACTGAAATTGATCGAAAATTACGTGCAATTTATGAACAATAATTTGCTTTATAAGGTTATAGTGTTGGCTAGCGGGGTTACTTGGCAACCAGCTTAGAATGTTTGGGTTATTGTGGAATTCTAAGACGGTTTAAGTTCCCCTAGCCTAAGTCATAGTGAGAGTATGCTACTGCTCTCACTATGCTGCCACTGAGTCATTGTTGCGCTTGGCTTTATACTGACGGAATTTCCGATAGCCAAAGAAACCGGCAACTGCGATTAAACCGAAGCTGGTTTCCGCTTCAAAGGGAACTTGTTGTGCCTCACCCTGAAGATCAACGTTTTGGGAATTGAATTGATTTGTTATATTACCCCTTTGATTTGTTGTTGCTGAAACTACAGAAAAGTTTACGTCAGCAGCGTCATCATTTGACAATACGCTTTCACTTCCCGTGTCGTAAGTTACTTTGTCTAATAGACCATTGGTTCCGCTAGAGACATTAATGTTGTTGTAATCTACCGTAAGATTTTGGGAAGATGCAGTAACATTAGGTACGTTAATTAGACTAGTAAATTAATTAGTTTGAAGTTACGTTGCAAGAAAGCTTGTCGGGTTGAGAATTAATGCGAGAATTTGTTACTGCCAATCCTCCCAATTGTTATTAAAAATTGACGTTCCAGGAAAGGCAGTGGGATTCCCGTTTTTTCGCAATCGTTCACGCAACTGCTGTAACTGTTCTTCTTTAATTAATTGTTCATCCACCAGTTGGTAGGGAAAAATTTGATTTTCTAAAGCAAATGCGATAGTTGTTCCGGCTGCCGCCCCGACTGACCATTCAAAGGAATGCACTCGATAAGCTGCTGCTGCGATATGACTGGTCGCAATACTTTTTCCGGCCACTAGGAAATTATCAATCTCTTGCGGAATTAAGGCCCGTAGCGGGATTTGAAACGGATAAGCCTGTCCTGCCCCTTGTCTTGTTCCCTCTCTTTCCGTATTTCCGGGTTTCTCTGGGGGATGCTCACTCATGCAGGGATGGAAATCAATGGCATAGTGAGCAATGCCAACGGAATCAGGATAAATGCGAGCGCGCGATCGATTTTTGGTCTCTTTTCCCTGAATTGTTGCAAACGCTTCCCGTCCCGCAATTTCTTGCTGTAAATTTTGATACTGCTCAGGAGAAAGTGTTTTCCGATAATATTCACTGGTATAATCTTGGCGAGAAATATCCACTTCCCAAACAGTAAACCCTTCCGGATAACCGTAGCCGGGTCGGCCAATAATGCGTCGTCCTTCCCGAATATAAGGATATTTGGATAAACCATGAACCGTTCCCATAGGAGAGTCCAACCCACTCAAAAATCGATTCTTAGGATTGGGTGTTTTGACGCCTTCTCCTAGTTGGGAATCTGTTGTTCCTTCCACTAGCCAATAAAAGAAGCCCCACGCATTTTCTTCTCCTTTCGCAAGGGTATCCACCCGCAATCCGCCTTCCCATCCGCCAGGAGAAAGTTGTCCCCGCGCTTTCAGTTGTTCCCGAGTATAAATCAAGTTGTCTTTAGCAGTTCCGGGACGATAATCATTTCCCCAAGTCCAATTTTGCATGGAAATATCCCCTGGTGTGGGTTCAGTAAATGTAATGCCCCCGAATGTTTCTTTTTCTCCAGTTTTTGGACTCCAAATCCGTCGATAGGTAAACACTAAATCAAAACTGGCGAGACGTTCTAACTCATAGCTGTAGTAGGGTTGATATTGTTCATAGAATGGCGGTTCTTCATGAGTTTGAGGCGTTTTTGTTGCCTCCATAGCAAAGGTATAAGTAAAGCCTTGGGTACAATAAGGATCGCGCGTTTTACTGGCAGAAGAGGGTTCTTGATAGGAACGCGGATCAATTCCCAAGCGATAAGGAACATCGGCTAATCCCACTAATTCTCCCGTTTCAGTGGCATCAACCACATACCAATTTTGATAATTTTGAGAGGGAACAAACTGAATAATAGTTTTCTCAAACTGCTTAGAATCTTGGTAGCGATACCAGTCTTTGATCGTTTCTGAAAGTGGATCTGTATTCAGAGGCGGTGCATTTTCTCGAGGCTGATGCTCAATTGCAGTTACGGTTTCAATAATATTTCCTTCGCCATTAGTCTCTAAATCTTTGATTACAGTCGAAGGAAACCATTTCAGCGTTCCTTCCCCTTCTTCTTCCGCTGCCAGCAACTGATTTTTCAGAATTTGGTGCGCATCGGCAGGAATAAAACAAGACTCGCTCACCCAACAGTTTCCTGGATTTAATTCCCCATAATAGTCTTTAATGCGATTGCGCAGTTCCAGATAGCCACGGGGATAATATAATAATCGGCGTTGGGTTGGTCGTTCATCTAATGCTGATGTTCCTTGGGCGGAAATTTGTCCTCCCAACCAATCTGTTATTTCGGTTAAACAGACAGTTTTTCCAGCTAACAGTGCCTCATAGGCTGTTGCTGCCCCAGATAAACCGCCCCCAGCAACTAGAAGATCACAGCTTACCGTTTTGTCGGCTGGCGGCGCTGCCAAACTAGGCGTGGGAACGTGGGCAATCGTAACGAAAAGGGAGAAAACAGGAAGGAAACGCCGTAACATGATGCTTTTTGAAATCGATTTTAGTCACACCAATGATACAACACGAACTTCATTTAAAGTCACTGAATTGCCAATTATTCTGGAAAGAATCCCTTAATGGAAAAAGTAATTCAAGGCAACGGCGTATCTTATCAACAGGCTAATCCCTAAAATTTCAATCAATTGCTTCCATAAAAAAATCTTTAAAAATGGAGAAAAAACACTCATTGGAGCATCATTTAAGGATTCGTTGGCCAACGAAAGTAATGAAAATTGTCGAAAAATCCGACTCCAGAAGTACGGTTTCACCGACGGCAGGAGAATTGAAAATTGTTAAAGTAGAGTGTAGAAGATGACATACAAGTTGATGGCAAGCTCTTTTCGCAGTCATTAGATAGAGCCAGGAGAGTAGGAGGAAATAAAATATGATGAATCAAAGCCAATCCCATCAAAATTCTGAATTTTTTGAAACCGGTGGAGAAGGAAAAAATCATCTCTGGCAATATGTACAATCCCTTAATCCCGAGGTAGTAGAACAATTATCTCATCCCCAATCCCAAGAAGTATTCCAAGTAATGGAACGGAATATTGTTGGATTGTTAGGAGGACTTCCCTCTGATCAATTTCACGTTAGCATTAGCACCAGTCGGGAACAATTAGGACGCCTTTTAGCCTCTGCTATGATGAGCGGTTACTTCTTGCGGAATGCTGAACAACGGATGAATTTTGAAAAATCGCTGCAAGCAGCCGAAACCAAATCTTCCCAAGGCAATTCTGATGATCAAGGGTAACATTTTAATCGGTTGCGGTGTTGGTTCTAAGCTCGTTCCCGACGGGCTTTATTTTTTTGGTGAATGATGGAATTTTGGGAAAATCCAGAAACAGTTGCGTTCTTACAGCGATCGCTGCGAGAATGGTATCAAAGCCAAGGACGGAAACTGCCCTGGCGTGAAACCAGTGATCCCTATGCCATCTGGGTTTCAGAAATTATGTTGCAACAAACCCAGGTCAAAACAGTAATTCCTTACTATCACCGTTGGCTGAAAGAATTTCCTGATGTTGCAACTCTTGCCAATAGTCCGTTGCAATCGGTACTGAAAAACTGGGAAGGATTAGGGTACTATGCAAGGGCAAGAAATCTGCATCGCGCTGCGCAACAAGTTGTCAACGACTACCAAGGCATATTTCCGAATCAACTGACAGATGTTTTGAGCTTACCTGGAATTGGACGCACCACAGCAGGCGGTATTCTTAGCGCTGCGTTTAATCAACCCATTTCGATTCTCGATGGAAATGTTAAACGGGTATTAGCCCGATTAGTCGGGTTGCAAACACCGCCCCAAAAAGCAACAAATTATTTATGGCAAGTGTCCGATACCTTACTGGATCAAAATCATCCCAGAGAGTATAATCAAGCATTAATGGATTTAGGTGCAACCCTTTGTACGTCTAAGCAACCGGGTTGTTTACTTTGTCCGTGGCGCGATCGCTGTCAAGCCTTTCAACAGAACTTACAGACGGAAATTCCCATGCGTGAACCTTCTTCTCCCATTCCTCATAAACAAATTGGTGTCGCCGTTATCTGGAACGACCAAGGAAACATTTTAATTGATCGTCGCCCGCAAGAAGGATTACTCGGTGGCTTGTGGGAATTTCCCGGCGGTAAAATTGAAGCAAATGAAAGCGTTGAAAATTGTATTAAACGAGAAATTGCAGAAGAGTTAGGCATTAGTGTCGATGTGGGAGAGCATCTCGTTACGATTAATCATGCTTACACTCACTTCCGGGTTACGTTGAATGTCTATCACTGCCAATATCTAGATGGAGAACCGCAACCCTTAGAATGTGAAGAGATTCGTTGGGTGAAACCCGAACAATTATCCGAGTTTCCGTTTCCCAAGGCGAATACCAAAATTATTGATGCCATTTTGCAAGTTAATTCTGCAAACTAGGAAATTCATCAATTTCTAGATATCACAACTGTTCTAACCTCAATTGACGACAATCGTTGTACTGTTTCCAAGCTGCTAACCAGCTAATCGTGCCTGCTGAAGCAGTTACAGCTACTGCCACTGATAAACTATAATCAGCGTTGAACATTCAGTACAATGTCGCAACTATCGATCCGCTTACCGGAAACGCCACTGACGGTTACACCCGAAGAGTTTGCCGCGATCGCGGCTGCTAACCCTGACCTACAGTTGGAACGCTCAGCCAAAGGAGAATTGATTGTGAATCCGCCGACTGGGGGTGAAAGTGACAGTCGCAACGCGACGATCATTGCGAGATTAGTAATATGGGCTGAGTCCTATGGCGGGATGTACTATGGCGCGACCGCTGGTTTTGTCTTACCCAACGGGGCAACGAAGTCTCCAGATGCTGCCTGGGTTGAACAATCTCGTTACGATGCACTGACTCCTCAAGAGAGAGAGGGATTTGTTCCCCTCTGTCCCGATTTTGTTGTCGAATTGCGCTCGCCGTCTGATCGCCTCTCAACCTTGCAGGATAAAATGCGAGAATATATTGAGAATGGGGCGCGATTGGGTTGGCTCATCGATCCTCAGACCCGGCGTGTGGAGATCTATAGACCAGGGGGCGATCGGGAAGTTCTAGAGCAACCGGAGGCGCTGTCTGGCGAAGAGGTATTGCCTGGGTTTAGATTGCCGTTAACCCGCATTTGGAGATGATAGTGTTTGTTCAGCGATCGCGCTGCTTGCTCTAAGCAATAACTAGATTCTACATGAGTACAATGTCGCAACTATCGATCCGCTTACCGGAAACGCCGCTGACGGTTACCCCCGAAGAGTTTGCCGCGATCGCGGCTGCTAACCCTGACCTACAATTGGAGCGTGGCGTAAATGGAGAACTGATTGTGAATCCGCCGACTGGGGGTGAATCAAGCCGTCGCAACCTGAAAATTGGGCGCTATCTGGACGAATGGACAGACTGTTATTTGGTAGTGACTGCGCGATCGCGCCTTCTCCAATTTTCTTGACTGCTAATAGCGATCCTCCCAAAGGTGCTTGGAAAGACGATCGCGCCTCTCATCCCTCTTGCAAAGCATAGGCGCTACTTAATCGCGCTCTAAAAGGAATTTACACTAAAATAGTCATCCCCCAATCCTGCAAACCATTCCATGAGTAAAATCACATTAAATCTTTCTTCTCTAGTCGATAGAATTAGCGATCAGCAGTTAGAAGCGCTTTCTCGCGACAATCCCGATGCTCGATTGGAAACAGATAGTCAAGGTCATTTAATTTTTATGTCTCCAACAGGGGGTGAAACTGGCAATCGCAATGGCGAACTATTTTTTCAAATCAAGCTTTGGAATAAACAAAACAAACTGGGTAAAGTTTTTGATTCTTCTACTGGATTCAAGTTATCCAATGGTGCAGTTCGTTCTCCTGATGTTAGTTGGGTGGCTAATTCTAAATGGAACAGTTTAACCAAACAACAAAAAAGAAAATTTGTCCCCCTCGATCCTGATTTTGTTCTCGAACTTATGAGTCCCACTGACGATCTCGATGAATTGCAAAATAAAATGAAAGAGTACATAAACTGCGGCGTAAACTTAGGTTGGTTAATTAATCCCGATGATAGACAAGTAGAAATTTACCGCCAGGGCAAGAAGAAAAACGTATTAAATAATCCTTTGACCCTTTCAGGTGAA
>JBDGQV010000133.1:0-2802 GCA_042218725.1 Halothece sp.
CACTAATTGCTTCAGCAATTTCTTTTGTATTATCTTCTGAAGCGTCATCAACGATGATTACTTCCCAATTAGTATACGTTTGATTGAAGACAGAATCTAAAGCTTCTTGGAGTAAGGAAGCTCGGTTATAAGTCGGAATAATAATAGATACTTTCGGAAGATGGGAAATCTTCATTCTATTAATTTTTTGGTTTTACAAATTACTCAGGCTTTAGAGAATTATTTGCTTAGTAATTGGTTCAATAATGTATTAGGATTATCCGATTGAGTGATCAATTTTAATTGCTTGCAAAATCACTACAGATTTGAAACTAAATCAATTAATAATATTGATATAAAAATATTCAGGTAATTTTAGTTATTTATTTACAACAATCAATATAAAACTAAGGCGAAGTATTTGTTGCCAAACTGGCATAAAAATTAAGTTTTACTAACTAGTATTTTCTCTTTAATAAGAATGAAAACGCGATCGCGCCTTACCTATTATTTATCTTCGATCAGAAATTAAGTGCTCTCTCAGCAAACTGTGCTTACGATTCTAGTTCCATCAATTCACACAATTGTTCTCTCTCTCTTTCCCAGCTAAATTTTTCTTTCACTTTTTCCCATGCCGCATAACCAAAATAAATCCGCTTTTTCCGGTCTTGTGCTAAATTCATAATCCGTTCTGCCATAGCAATACTATTTCCTTCCTCGACTAGAAAACCGGTTTTTCCTTCTTCCACTGCTTCTGGGATGCCAGCATGTTTTGTTGAAACAACGGGCAGTGCATATGCCATGGCTTCTAGAATTGCAACTGGCAAACCTTCCTCATCTCCTGTATCGCAATCAGTCATACTATGTTGCAGAAAGATATCAGCTTCTTGCATCAGTTGATGCACTACTGTATTCGGTTGTCCTTGATGAAGGGTAACCTTATCTGTCAAATTAAAAGCTAAAATGTATTGTCGAACTGCTGGCAGTAAGGCACCAGTTCCGACATAATCCAAGTGTAGATTCGGATAACCTTCACAAGCACGACGAAAAGCATCTAAGGTTAAAATTGGCGCTTTTTTCGCCACCATACGCCCCACTGCTAAACATTTAACCGTTTTTTTCTCCTGACGCTGATAGGGTTGAGGGGGAACATTAATCCCACAAGGGATAACGTGAAGTTTTTCAGCAGGAATTCCTAATGCAATCAGTTTCTGCCGACTCGGTTGATTGACAGTGATAATCCCTGTTGCCTGGCTATATTTGTGATATTTCTGTTGCCAATATTTATCTTGTAAGCACCAAGAAACATCATAGCCATGGGCATGGGCATAGAAAGGAATTCCTAAAGATTGAGCAAGGGGAAGCCAAGGAAGACTGATATCTAAATATTCTCCCATTATAATTTCCACTTGATGTTGTTGTATAAATTGTTTAGTGGCAGCTAATTTTCTATCTTGTTTCTGTGGTAATTGATTGATCACTTTTTGATATGATCTTTGAAAGAAACTCTGGTTGCGATCTAATTGATTGATAATCAGTTGAGGACAGTTTACATCCCAATATCCAGCATAAGGTTTATCTTTCGTATATGCGATAACAACTGTTTTTTCAGGCAACAGTTTTTCCATATGTCGACGAATAAACGTTTCTGAGAGTGCTCCCACTTGTTTTGTAATAACAGCTAACGTTTTAGACATAATATTGTTATTGGTTTATATGCTACTGGAAATTACTTTTTCGTAAATTTCATAAGTTTTAGTCGCAACCTTAGACCATGAAAAATGATTCGTTGCATACTCACGAGCTTTATTCGCTTTTTCAATACACTTTTCTGGGTTTTCTAATAGATCAATAATTGCGTTTGTCATTCCCTCAATATCTTCAATTGGGAATAGACTTGCAAAGCTAGAATCTGTATAGTCTGGCATCCCCCCAACATTATTGGAAATGATTGGAAGACCACAGGCAATTGCCTCTAAAACAGCATTATTAGCAGTGCAATCAAAGAGTGGCAACACTAATAGCGTCGCATTTTGGTAGAGATTACGCAATTGCTCATCGGATAAATTAGTATGCCAATGAACTTGATCATATTGTGCTAACTTAATTTGGGATGGTTCTTGATAATTGCGATTTTTGCTAGGAATTACTAAGTCGAATTGAACATGAGGCTTGGCTAAAAGAACTTGATCGACAATTTTTGAAAGGGTTGCGATATCTCTTAAATGAATTCCAACAAAAATACAGCAAGGTTTCTTAAAAGATTGATTTAACTCTACTTTGGGACAAAAGAAGTTAATATCAATGCCATGAGGGATAAAAAAAACGCGTCCTGGCAAATATTGTTCAAAGTAATAAAGTTGTGAACGGGCCGGCACAATTAATGCATCCAGCGCTGATATACTACTAGGAAATTTATGTTGTAAACGCCACCAGCTAGGCGGTTGATGAGCAGTTCCTATGATTTTGCTACGTAAATATTGACGCCAATCAGCAATCATTCCCAATTGATTTTCCACATAAGTGATATGAATCAATTCAGGTTGTTTACGCCAAGCTTCCAAGAAAAGTTTTACTTCTGCGTAGGTACTGCTTAAATTATAGGTAGGACTAGATTTTACTCCTTTTGAAACGCGACTAATAAGGCGGCTTGTTCCTCTTGGAAGAGGTTTCTCAGGACTGTGCCAAATGCTATGATAACCATTGTTGCTTGGCAGAGTCGCGATCGCGTTACACAATAAATCATATCCGCTGTGCTCTCCCATCCAATTAAATCGCCGACGTAGCCAACAAATACTATGGTTCATTTTAAGGTTTGAAGTA
>JBDGQV010000134.1:0-1694 GCA_042218725.1 Halothece sp.
TTACTCTTTAGCACTAACTAACGCAGGCGATTTTCCTTTTAATCCCGTCATCACTTCCAGGGCAAACCGTCTGATCGGAGGAACTTTGCGCATCATCCAGATAGCACTGCGACGGGCTAACACCATGGGCAACCACTGATTGGAGAAACTGCGATCCAGTATATCTGTAAAGCCTAAAATGGCGAGATTTTCTGTTTTTCGCCACTGTTGATAACGTTTCAATACTTGCAAGTCACCAATATCTTCGGCGCGATCGCGCGCTTGTTGTAAAATTTCTCCTAAAACCGCTGCATCGCGAATGCCTAAGTTTAAACCTTGTCCGGCTACGGGATGACAACGATGGGCCGCATCCCCAATTAAAGCCAGATTTGGCAAAACATACCGGTTGCTTTGCATGAGTTGCACGGGAAATACCAATCGGTCTTTAAGCAATTCGATATCCTTTAAAGAGCCGCCAGTGCGCTGGGTTAGTAAATCCACAAATTCTTGCTCATCGATTTCTTTCAGGCGTTGGGCTTCTGCATGAGGGGCAGTCCACACCAGTTGACAACGGTTATCAGTTAAGGGAAGAATACCCATGGGTCCCGTATGCCAAAAACGTTCAAAGGCAATATCATTCCTGTCATTGCTGTGGCGAAATACCGTTGTTAAACAAGATTGCCAGTATTGCCAACCCATGGTACTAATGCCGGCACTTTGTCGAACGCGGGAGTTCATCCCATCGGCACCGATAATGAGTCGCGTGCTAATTTCTTGTTGTTGCCCCTCTTGTTCGATAGTTAAGGCAACACTTTGATCATGGTGTTGAATCGTCTGTACTTTGGCGGGGCATACCCATTCCAGGGTTTCACTACTTTCTAAGCGATTGCGCAGCGCCCGATGCAACACATAATGTTCGGCGACATAACCCAAATAGTCGTTATTAATATCTTCCCGTTCAAAATTTAAAACTTGCGGAAAATCGCCATCACTCAGGCGAATATGGCGGAATTTTCCAATGTAAGGGAATATCTCATCCCAAACCCCTAATCCGGCAAAAATGCGTGCCGAAAACACAGAAATTGCGTAAGCGCGATCGCGACTGGCGGCAATTTCTAAGGGAGTGGCTTCCACAATTGCCACCCGTAAGTTACTCTGTTGCAAAGTTACGGCTAACGTTAACCCTGTAATATTTCCGCCAACGATGACAACATCGTAATCTAGGCTTTGGGAAGAGACAGTTGCCGTTTGCGTTAACGATTCCAACACCATGGTTTCGGAAATGCGTTTGTTAACATAAGTTTACTTCTTTAATTGTGGCGTTAAACGCCCTCAAAGATCAACTGAAGCCATTATGAGTGTCGAGTGGATTCTGATCATTGCTTCTCTAATCGTGATTTGGCTGGTGGCAAAATCCCTATTAAAGATGGTTGTCATTAGCTTCAATACCGCTATTCAAATCTTTATTATTTTAGTCATTTTAAGAGTATTTTTTACGATTATGCCTCAAGAAGTCTTAAAACAAATTCAAGAAATGCCTCAACTGATTCATGATTTTTTGTAGATCTTGTTATGATTTATTGGTAAGGATTTTGTTAGCAATCAAACAGTAACCCGTGAGATTGGACTGATAATTTTTGCTTATTCCAAATAGATTATTTTTGTTGGAAATTTTATGATTGTTCGATATTAGGCTAATTTCGCTCTCGGTCTAG
>JBDGQV010000135.1:0-5580 GCA_042218725.1 Halothece sp.
TCAGTGGTACTCAGCGATCGCGCGATCGGCTTATTGCGAATTGTGATTGCCCAATCTCAGAAATTTCCGGAACTGGGAGACATGTTTTTTACGTCTGGACCAAAACCCTGTTATGAATGTCTCACCCACTATCTCGAAAATCAGCAAAAACTAGGCAATATCAAACCTTGCAACAGTCAGCAAGCAGCCACTCAATTTATCGGCATGTTTTTAGGATTTTATCAACTCCAACGACTCATCGGAATCAGGAGTGCTCTTTCCCAAGAAGAAATGGCCCAAATTGTGGAAAATGCCGTGAATACGTTTTTAGAAGGCTATGGTTCTTGAAATGAGTCAACTCAACAATTAAATCATCAAGTATAAAGATTTTTAATGTCAATTTTTGTTGCAACCTAGGTTTGAACTAAGTGTGCTGGAATACAAATAATCTTGTAACTGGTACCGCGATCGCGACAATAAAAGTTTTATCAGGTTAGGGAAATGAAGCTTTGCTATATCATATAAAGCCTTTAACTAGGGGGTTTGAAACCTATGATAGATGATTGATTTTATTTTTTTAAGTATTATTAATATAACGAATTAAGTTAATTTTTGTTGATATTTAGATTGAGCAGCAATCAATAGATAGAGGGAAACCGTGACTCAACAAGCTCCGGAGGAAGAAAAATCGTCCCCAAAAAGGGAGACAATAAGCAAACCTAGTCAGAAAAAGCATTCCCCGGAAATTAAACCAACTCAGCGCTTGGGATGGCTCGATGGTGGGCGAGGCTTGTTAATCGGGCTTAGCTTGGGTATTTTAGCAACGCTAGGGGGAACTCGCTTCCTTATTCCCCAGCAGACCAAAACCGAATCTCAAGATCAATCAGCACCGAGTACTACTGCTAAAGCCCCCGCTCAAAGCATTACCGTAGCAACGGCTAACCTCTCGCAAGTAAAGCGGAGTATCGAGGCAAGCGGGAATATTGCTGCGTTTGAGCTGATTTCAATTTCCTCTCAGGTAACTGGATTACAGATTGAGGAAATTTTAGTTGAGGAGGGAGACTTTGTTCAAGCAGGGGAAGTGATGGCACGCCTTGATGATTCAAAATTGCAAGCCCAACTAAAACAGGCAGAAGCCTCCATTGCGCAAACAAAAGCCCGCTTAAGGGAACTGCGTGCAGGAGCGCGACCCCAGGTCATTGCCCAGGCTAGAGCCAATGTTAGGAGCGCCCGAGCCGGTGTTGAGCAAGCTAAAGCCAGTCTGGAACGATCCCAGCAGCAACTGAAACGGAACCGAATGCTAGCAGCAGAAGGCGCAATTGCCCAGGATCGTCTCGATGAAATTGTCAGCCAATGGAAAAGCAATCGATCAAGCCTGCAACAAGCAAAAGCTCAATTCCGAGAAGCCAAACAGCGATTGGCAGAACTAAAGGCAGGGGCACGCCCGGAAGCAATTGCTCAAGCCCAAGCCCGGTTAGCGAATGCTAAAGCCCAAAAGGAAGAAATCCAGGAGCGATTGCAAGATACAAAAATTGTTGCTCCAGTATCCGGTAAAGTCGCACAAAAGCAAGCCAGTATTGGAGAACTTAGTTCAGCATCTGACACGCTATTTACCATTATTCAAAACGGACGTTTAGAGGCTCATCTTAAAGTGCCTGAAACGCAACTGCCAAAAATTCGTCCGGGGCAAACCGTTCAAATTGCTTCCACTGCCGATCGAAGCTTGGAGATGTCGGGAACCGTCCGAACTATCCGTCCCATGGTGGAACAAGATTCCCGTCAAGCAACCGTCAAGGTAGATTTGCCGAAATCTGAGTTGTTAAGACCCGGCATGTTTGTCCAAGCATCTATTATTACTGCTGCAAGCCAACGTCTGACGGTTCCTTTAGAGGGAGTATTACCTCAATCGAACAGGAATTCGATTGTTTATGTTCTGCAAGAAGATAATACCGTCAAAGCCCAGTCAGTCACCCTGGGCAATATCCTTTCTAACCAGCGCGTGGTTATTAAAAGCGGTTTATCTCAAGGGGATCGCGTTGTGGTTAAAGGCGCGCCCTATCTGGAAAACGGCGATCGCGTCAAAGTCGTCGGCAGTTAGAAATTGGAAAACCAAATTATCCCAAATTCAGAATTCATTGTTTGTCTATGTCTTTCAACCTTTCCAGTTGGTCCATAAAAAGGCCCGTTCCCACCATTGTTTTGTTCCTGGTATTGGGAATCGTGGGCATCATTTCTTTTTTTCGGTTAGGGATTAACGATCTTCCCAATGTCGATATTCCAATTGTCCAGGTAACGATCGCGCGTCCAGGGGCAGCTCCCTCGGAATTGGAAACCCAGGTCACCCAAGAGGTAGAAAATGCGGTGGCGGGATTGGATAACGTGGATCGGATTAGTTCAACTATTACCCAGGGAACGTCAACGACGACAATCAATTTCGTTTTAGGAACGGATATTAATCGCGCCGCCAACGACGTCCGCAATGCGATCTCGCAAATCCGTCAAGACTTGCCCCAAGATATTAACGAACCAATTGTCAAGCGGGTTGAATTTGCCGGTCAATCGATTATGACCTATGCCGTCGCCTCTCCGGAGCGTTCGGTGAAAGCGTTAAGCCAATTGGTGGATCGTGACATCAGCCAAGCACTGCTTGATGTGCGCGGTGTGGCTCAAATTAACCGCTTAGGAGGCATCGACCGGGCAATTCGCGTTGATTTGGATCCCGCTCGACTTAAGGCTCTTGGCATAACTGCGGCACAAGTGAATAACCAAATCCGCAATTTCAATGTGAACTTACCAGCAGGCCGCGCAGAAATTGGAAGCAGCGAACAAACAATTCGGACCCTGGGCAGTGCCGAAACAGTGGAGCAATTGAAAAGTTATCGGATTGCTTTGCCCAATGGAGATACGGTTCCCCTCTCTAATCTGGGAGACATTCAAGATAGTGTTGCCCAAGCCCGGCAAGCCGCATTATTCAACGGCGAACCAGTGGTGGCCTTTTCGGTACGGCGCAGCACTGGAAGTGTGTTGGTCACAGTGGAAGAACAAGTTCGCCAAGCAGTGGAAAAACTGCAGAACCGTCTTCCAGAAGACATTCAATTAAATCTGATTTTTACTCGCGCTGATTCGATTCGCGCCTCTTACCGCAGCACGCTCAAGGCTTTATTGCTGGGTTGCATCCTTACTGTGATTACAGTGGGAATCTTTTTGCGCAATTGGCGAGCCACTATCATCACCGCGATCGCGCTCCCGCTATCTTTGATTCCCACATTTGCAGTAATGGGGGCTCTAGACTATACCCTCAACCAAATGACACTTCTGGCTTTGGCACTGGCAGTGGGCAATCTCATTGATGATGCCATTGCCATGAATGAAAACATTGACAAACATCTGCAAAGGGGCAAGAAGCCGTTGCAGGCGGCACGAGATGGGGCACAGGAAATTAGTTTGGCTGTGGTGGCAACCACCGGTACCATTGTCGGCGTCTTTTTGCCCGTTGCCTTTATGGGCGGCGTTCCCGGTCAGTTTTTCCAACCGTTCGGCATTACGGTTGCCGCGGCAACAATTTTTTCAACGCTGGTGGCAATTATGATTACGCCGCTGCTCAGCGCTTACTTTCTCAAGTCGAAGCATTCAGAGCAAACTGACAATCGCAGTTCTCTCAACGGTAACGCTAGCAATGGCAATCGCCCGTCGCAACGCTTTCAACCTTACCGCAGTCTCTTGAACACAGCACTGCGACATCGCATGACAACGCTATTAATTGCATTGGCTTGGTTTATTGGTAGTTTGCAGTTAGTTCCTTATCTTCCCAAAGGATTGACTGCCGAAAGCGACCGGGGCTTAAGCACGCTGCAAGTAGAACTCCCCCCTGGCTCGACGCTCAGCGAAACCAAAACTGTGCTGCAACAAGTCAATCGTATTTTCCGAGAAAGTCCCGCAGTCAAAAGCGTACTAGCTACGGCCCGCGAAGTGAATGCGGCAACAGTCTATGCCAATCTTGTTCCTCAGGCAGATCGGACCCTCTCTCAGCAGGAATTTGAAGAAAAAATGCGTCAGCCCTTGCAAAAAATTCCCGGGGCTCGCCTCAGTTTTCGCAGTCAAGGAGCCGGCGGCGGTAGCAAAGATTTATCTATTATTCTTAAAAGCGATAATCCGGAAGTTCTGCATCAAACAGCTAATTCTTTAGAAGATCAAATGAGGAAACTTCCCGGTTTGGTCGATGTCACCTCGAGTAGGGACTTGATTAAGCCCGAGATCACAATTATCCCCAATCCCGATAGGGCTGCCGATTTGGGCGTATCAGTCCGGGATATTGCTCAGACTGCGAGCATTGCTACCATTGGGGATATTGAAGCGAATTTGGCCAAGTTCAATCTTCCGAACCGACAAATTCCCATTATTGTCCAACTCGCTCCCAAGTATGAGAATGACATCAGCACTCTCAAGAATTTGCGCGTCCCGGCTCAAGACGGTACATTGATTCCCTTGACCGCAGCGGCGGATATTCGTCTCGGCAGCGGTCCGGCAAAAATCAAGCGTCGCGATCGCCAACGTCAAGTTACCCTCGCAGCTAACCTACAAGGCATTTCTTTAGGACAAGCACGGGCAAAAATCAAGGAATTGCCTGCTATGAATCCTTTACCGCCACAGGTTACTCAGGAACCCTCTGGAAACGCGGAAATTCAGCAAGAAATTTTCAGTCGCTTCTTGTCAGCACTAGGGTTGGGAGTGCTCTCGATTTATGCCATTCTTGTCCTGTTGTACAATAACTTTCTCTATCCCTTGACCATTCTGGCGGCATTGCCCCTTTCGGTTGGCGGTGCCTTGTTGGCCCTATTGATAACCCAGAAACTATTAGGGCTGTATGCCCTAATTGGAATGGTACTGCTGATGGGACTGGTTACGAAAAATGCCATTTTGCTGGTGGATTTTGTTCTTTCCAACGAGGAAAAGGGAAAACCCCAGTTCTACTCCATTGTGGAGGCTGGCATGTCTCGCTTGCGACCGATTGCCATGACTGCCGTATCCACTATTGCGGGAATGATACCCATTGCTCTCGAATTAGGAGCGGCTGGCGAAGTGCGCAGTCCCATGGCGATTACCGTGATTGGCGGCTATTCCACCTCAACGTTGCTGACATTAGTGGTGGTACCGGTGCTGTTTTCCTTGATCGACCACTTCAATTACCGGCTTCTCCGATTCTTTGGCGGCAGTGCTTCTCAGCGCGATCGCCAGGAATCTTCTGCGGATGAAACCGACAACCTTGAAGATGGAATTGTTGCTGCCGATCACCGTACCAATTCTCAAAACTAGCCAAGTAAAAATTTGTTATTTATGCGATTGGGAAAGTTTTTTAAGAATCATCTTGCCTCTCCTAAAACCTTTATTTTTTCAACTATCTCGATTGAAGCAATTGCGGGAGGACTACTACTCCCAGTTCTGCCTTATCTGGTTGAACAGTTCCGTTCCGATGCCTTTACCATTGGATTGCTGAGTTCCAGTTTTGCGAGTGCTCAGTTTATTGCTACTCTAGTATTAGGCGCAGTTTCCGATCGCATTGGCCGCCGTCCGATTTTGCTAATTTGCACCGCAGGAACCTCC
>JBDGQV010000136.1:0-25412 GCA_042218725.1 Halothece sp.
TGACTCCCCAAAAGTGAGCTTCGGGCGACAGCCCCGTCCTCACGCTTTGCTCCGGCTTCGCTCCGGACGGAATACCTTGTAGTCGGCAATCGAGAAGTGGTATGATTGTAGCAACAGTGGAGGGGGATATCACTTCACTATAAAACGCGAAGCCCTTAAGGGTGGAGAAGCCAGCTTCATAATCTCCGATTTGATGCTGGAGTGTATCACGAAAGTACGTTATAATAATCCTCCGGTGCCATCGATAGCAACGTGCCAGCATAGCTCAGTGGTAGAGCAACCCACTCGTAATGGGTAGGTCAGGAGTTCAAATCTCCTTGCTGGCTTTCTTATTATGATTTTTTAGCGGTGAGAGATTAATCTCATTTTGCCATTAAGTTTGTCGCGATTGCCTCTGGCACCGTTCTTTGCGCGATCGCGCTTTTAGCTTTGACTCTTGGCCAATCTCAGATTGATTGAATTATCCCTTCAAAAACCATTTGGGAGGCGTTAATAAAAATAACTCACTGTTTCCCAAGGGAGAGTCATTTTCAGGGCAATTTAAGCCAATAATGCCTGCTTTTTTCACAACTAATTTTTCCTGAATATTCCCCCAAACCAGTAATTCTGCCCAATTGCCCAAATCAGGTTCATGCCCCACTAACGCAACACTTCCTTCATTGGGATTTGTTTCTTGTTGCCAATTGTTCCACCAGTCTAGCCACGCTTGTATATCGCCGCCTGGGGCTAACGGCGGAAAAGATTCTAGGGTTTTGCTTAGCCCTACCTCTTGCAAAATTTCTGCTGTCTGTGTCGCTCTCACTAAGGGGCTGGTTAAAATAATATCAAAGGTGATACCAACTTCATCAATTTGCTTGGCCACCTTAGTCGTTTTCTTTTGTCCTTTCTCAGTTAACGGGCGCTCTTCATCTTTTTGGTAAACACCGCGATCCACCGCAATGCCGTGACGAATTAAATAAACTTGCTTTGACATACTTTAATCGGTATTAATCACGCTATCATCCGGATTAACTAAACGCAGCAATTTTTGTTTAATTTGCGTATCAAAGACTTCCCATTTCAACTTGGCATATTCGGAATGCTCATTAAAGCCGTATAAGAATCCTAAGGGAACTTCAAATCCGCCAGCCATGTAGCGTCCACCGCCAAAATAACGTCCTTGGGTATCTTGACCAAAGGCTTCTTTAATAAATTCGTCGGGATCAAGGGTTAGTTTCGTTGTGCGTAATGAACCAATGACCACTTCCAATTCTTCATGTTCATTGTGAACAATGCCATACACCACTGCCGTATGCACATTCTCTTCTGTTACTAAAAAATCTGCTGCTTGGGGAATCGCGTCTCGGTCATCGTAGCGCAAGTAACCCACCCCGGCAATGGAAAAATTATTCTTAACAATGCGGTTTCGCAGGGAACGTTCAATGACATCCATGACTCGCTTCGAGCGAGACATTTGAAGAACAGCATTTAAAAGCTGTACGTCATAAAAGCGACTGAGATAGGCAGCAGCTAAGAAATCTTCTTCTTGGGCTTGCATTAAGCGGTTGGTATCGGATCGCAAGCCGTGCATCAGTGCCGTGGCACATTTAACATGCTTATTATTGCTGGTATTAAATTTTAATAATCCCGATTGAATGTATTGTGTGAGAATTGTTGCTGTGGATCGCGTTTGCGCCCGTAAATCGACAAATTCGGCATTTACTTCTCCTTGATCCGTATGATGATCGATAATCACCGTAATCGGGAGTTCTTGTTCGCGCACTAGAGGCATTAATTGGCTAGTTGTGCCTTGCGTATCAATAAGCACGCACCCTTGATAAACCGATAAATCCCTTTCTTTTAGGGTTTGAATTCCCCATCGTTTCGCAGGTAAACCGGTTAATTTCACTAAAGCAATATTTTCTTGGTGAGAAAGAATTCCAGCATAGACAATCTCGCACTGAATATCATATTGTTGCGCGATCAGTTGATAAGCCCAAGCACTAGATAAGGCATCCGGATCAGGAAAGTCTTGGATTATGACGAGTTGCCTTTCTCCTCGATGCCGCTCTAAGATATTTTTGAAACTTTCAATAATTTCTTCTAAAGAAGAATCAGTATTGGCATAAGATTGACTCAATTTTGAGTTGTTAGGCAACGAGGGAGACGTTTCTTCCGGCGTTTTGTCTGCTTCAATGGCATTGCCATTCGCGTCTCGGTAAGAAGAGTTGGAAGATTGAATTAATTTCGATGACATTTCTAAACCAGAACTTTATATACGGTCAATCGTCATGTTATCAACAAAAAACAATTGGATGAATTTGACATTATCTAATTGTGACTTGCCTTTTCCTAAAAAGACAAGCCCAATTGCCTTGATTTGTTCTGGTAACTATGTTATTCTAAGCAAGCATTTTCTCGTTGAGCAGGTTACGGAATACCAATAACGTACTTGCGCCATTCTTGATTGCGATTGCCTTGAATATGCCGGGCAAGTTCAAAGTGAAGGCTGCTGTAAGGACGACGAGGTTGACGAGATAATGGCATTTCCGCTTCTTTAGGCGTACGGTTCCCTTTGTTAACATTACAGCGTACACAAGCTGCCACGATGTTATCCCAAGCGTCCCCACCGCCACGAGAACGCGGAATAACATGATCTAAGGTGAGTTGCTCTCCTTTGTAACCACAGTATTGGCAACGATGGCTGTCTCGTTCTAAAATGTTCCGACGGGTTAAAGGAATTTCTTTATAAGGAACGCGGACGTAGTATCGCAAACGAATGACTGTGGGTAAGGGAAAGCCGGTGTAAACTAGTTTCCCATTGTATTCCAGTTGTTCGGCCTTCCCTTTGAGCAACAAAACAACCGCTCGTCGCCAACTGGTGAGGTTGAGCGGTTCGTAAGAGGCGTTTAGCACCAAAACCTTGCTCATGGGTTCAAAAGAAACAAGTGAAGTTAATATTACTCCAGATGGTAGCACAGGCTAGTTTTTGTTAACGCTATTTTAGCTTAAGCAATGTTGAATCGTTGCCTAGCTTGGCATTATTTTTTTAGCTATTCTTAGCTTAGCAGAGCGAGCGCGAGAGTTGTTTTGCTTTTCTTGGGGAGTTGCTGTAATCGGTTTTTTAGTTATCACTTCCAGTTGAGGATGTTCTCGGAAACTGTGTTTCACCAAACGATCTTCGAGGCTATGGAAGCTAATGATAACTAGTCTTCCTTCCGGGGTTAACCAATTGGGGGAGGATTGAAGAAACCTTTTTAAGTTGTCTAATTCGTTGTTAACAGCAATGCGAAGGGCTTGAAAGACGCGAGTTGCCGGATGAATTCGACCATAGCGTTGTTTGGGCGGGAAACAAAGCGCGATCGCGCTAGCTAATTCTGTTGTCTTGTCAAAAGGACGCTTTTGGATAATTTTCCGAGCAATTTTCCGAGAATATCTTTCTTCCCCATACTGGTAAAAAATATCGGCCAAATTCCTTTCATCCCAATGATTAATAATATCACTGGCGGTTAAGGATTGATCCGGATTCATTCGCATATCGAGACTGGCTTCTTTTTGAAAACTAAATCCCCTTTCCGTGGTATCGAGTTGCGTGGAACTGACCCCTAAGTCAGCCAGAATGCCATCAAATGGTTGACCATTGGGATGATAGTCTGCAAAGTTAATATGATAAAATTCAATTTGATTTCGATCGGCAAAGGAAAGTTTTTCTTTGGCGGTCGCGATCGCGCTTTTATCTTGGTCTAAGGCTGTTAATTTAACATTTTTTCCAGTTTTCAAAATTAATTCACTATGCCCCCCACCCCCAACAGTTGCGTCTAAATAATGTCCAGTTTCTTTGATATTTAATCCCTCAATAACGGCGTTGGTTAATACGGGAAGATGAAAGAAAGATTGATGGTTAGATTGATTCATTGCTTGATAAAAAATTAACAACAGTTTTGGTTCGGGTATGACTCATAAAAAACGCTTGATTTTATTTAGTTTTCTCCTACTGGGGGGAGTTTTAAGATTTACCAATCTAGCCGGAAAACCACTGTGGCTAGATGAAATTATTACTGGTTTATTTACCTTTGGACAAGGGTATCAAGTCATTCCCCGAGAAACCGTTTTTTCGATCCAAGATATTCCCAGTTTCTTTACTTATCACTCGCAAAGTTGTTCAGTTATTGCGGATACTTTAGCAAAACAATCAACTCATCCGCCATTATTTTTCTGTTTAATGCACCAATGGTTAAGCATAACTCAAAGCCTTAACATTTTCGATACTTCTTTAGGGATTCAGTTGCGTAGCTTGCCGGCAATTTTGGGGGTGATTTCTATTTTATTATTATATCATCTAAATCGGAAAGCTTTTTCAGAAAATGCCGGTTTAGTTGCTGCTAGCGTTATGGCAGTTTCACCATTTGCTGTTTATTTATCTCAAGAAGCCCGACAATATACGTTACTTTTAATTTTAATTACGATTGCTCTTTTTGCTTTAGTCCAACTGCTAAAACCACCTCGAAATTCTTTGCCTTATTGGTTGCTTTGGGGAATTGCCAACAGTTTAGGTTGTTACACCCATTATTTTTTCTTTCTTGGTTTGACAGCACAAATTATTATTCTATTTTTCTTTTTTCTCTGGGAATCTCCGAAACGCTTACTATTTTTATTCAGTTTCACTATCGGTATCATTTTAAGTTATTTACCTTGGGTTCCCACAGTTATTGCTCACTTTTCCAGTGCAAAAACCGATTGGTTGCCTTCTGTGGATTTATTTTCTCCCATTTACCAGTTATTATTAGGATTTCTGGTTATGGTTGTCGCTTTTCCCGTGGAACAACAATCGATGTTGATTCAGATTCTATCCGGAATTGGGATGTTAAGTTTTGGCGGATGGATACTGTATCAGGTTCGTCGGCGCTATGGATATTTATTACAAAGTAAGGCAACTCGCAAAGCAACATTAGCGCTTTCCTTATACTTAGGATTACTCTTGCTTCAATTTTTATTCATTATTTATGGCTTAGAAAAAAATATCGCGATCGCGCCTCGTTATAATTATGTTTATTATCCGGCGGTCTGTGCCCTTTTCGGAGCAATTTTAACAGCTAAAACTCAGTCTTCTCAGAAATTAGCAGCAAATCAAACAAAGCGATTTCAATTAATACAGCTTAGTCAACCAAAATGGTTAGTGGGATTCGTCGGTCTCCTCAGCAGTTTATTTGTGGTATCTAATCTGTTTTTTCTTAAACCCTATTTACCGGAAGTAACTGCCCAACGATTCAATCAATTTTCAGAACCGAATCTAATCGCTATGGGCTATAAAGACGACATGGATTTAGCCCTAGGATTAAGTTATGGTTTAGCCCTGAATCGCATTCGAGATGACAGTTTAACTAGCAAATTTATCTTTCTTAACCGCAATCAGGGATATGATCAAATCTGGAATCAAATTCGTCAATTGCCATTAAATGTTTCCAATATTTGGGTTATCGGAACGGGATTAAAACAAGTAGCATTTCCGGAACAATTATACTTAAATCAAACCAAGAATTGTCAGCGCGATCGCGCAAATTATTATCGCATTGGCATTCCTTATCAACGCTATACTTGTGAGGAATGAGAGTGATAGACTTGTTGATAATAAGCTTGATAGTCTTGGGATAATAACGGTTCCCACCAGTGGCGATTATCAAGATACCACTGCACGGTTTGGCGCAATCCTTCTTCGACAGTTACGGAAGGTTCCCAGCCTAACTCATTTCGAATTTTACTAGCATCAATGGCATAACGGCGATCATGACCGGGACGATCTTTGACAAAGGCAATTAACTCTTCTGCAGGAGAAACGGGTAGGTTAGGGGCAAGTTCGTCCATTAACCGACAAAGCATTCTCACCAACTCGATGTTTGTTACTTCATTATTCCCCCCAATGTTATAAGTTTCACCCGGCTTGCCTTTCTGAATGACTGCATCTAAGGCACGACAATGATCTAAGACATACAACCAATCTCTAACATTTTGGCCATCCCCATAAACCGGTAACGATTTCCCCAACAGAATGTTAATGCACATCAACGGAATTAGTTTCTCGGGATAATGATAGGGACCGTAGTTATTGGAACAATTGGTAATTAAGGTGGGAAGTTCATAAGTATGATAGTAGGCACGAACTAGATGATCACTCCCTGCCTTGGAAGCAGAATAAGGGCTATTGGGCGCATAGGGCGTCGTTTCCTGAAAAGCGGGATCATTAGAATCTAAAGTGCCATACACTTCATCTGTGGAAACATGGAGAAATCTTCCGTTTCCATCCAATTGCGGATAATAGTTGCGGAAGGCTTCAAGCAGGGTAAATGTCCCCATGACATTGGTTTTAATAAAGGAGTCAGGGGCTAAAATAGAACGATCAACATGGGATTCGGCCGCAAAATGGGCAATGATATTGATGTTATAGTTTTCCAAAAGTTGATCAACCAGGGCGCGATCGCAAATATCCCCTTCGACAAAATGAAAATTGGGATTATTCTCTAAGCCTTTGAGATTCTCCCGATTTCCAGCATAAGTCAGTGCATCTAACACTATCACTTCATCATCGGGATGATGCTTTAACCAATAATGAACAAAGTTGGAACCAATGAAACCTGCCCCGCCAGTGACTAATAATGTATCGTTCATGATGACTCATTGAGAGGAATGCGATTAAACCTCGTCTCCTGCAATTGCTTTCCTAATTTTGCGGGGTTAACGATGAATTGTCAATTGTTTGGCTTCTTGAATCCACTGTTGGACACTTCCCACTGATGGACAATAATCCCGTCGCTTAAAAAGAGAAACTTGAAGGTGTAACACTTGACGATGAAGCTTTTGCGGATGCATCTGGCTTAACTGCTTGATGGAACCAATCCCCGCATGCAACAGCAACCCGCAATATTGACAGCCAACGCTAGGAACACGGGCTAAATCCGCCATAATAACCCATTTGCTTACTTGTTGCGGTTTTTGTTGAAGATAATGGGCAATTTTCTCTGTTTCACCATTGCTTTGGGCTTTTTTGAGCAATTCTTGAGTGGTTGTAATCCCTAACTCTTGCAAACGCGAGGCAATTGTTTCATTGAGGCGAGGTAAATTTTGGATCGGCCAGTTTTTTCCATCCATGTCCTGATTTAAGTGAACCCCCTAATAAGGGGGGAAAGATAATGGGGGTTGAATTATAACTTCACTTCAATATCCACCCCTGCTGGTAAATCAAGCTTCATCAAGGCATCAATCGTTTTCGAAGACGGTTGATAAATATCAATAATCCGACGATGAGTCCGTGTTTCAAAATGTTCTCGGGAGTCTTTATTCACGTGAGGAGAACGTAACACACAGTAAACTTTGCGCTTTGTCGGCAGTGGAATTGGTCCCACAGCATTAGCATCGGTGCGCTTTGCCGTATCGACAATTTTGTCGCAAGAGGTATCGAGTAAACGACGATCAAATCCTTTAAGACGGATGCGAATTTTTTGTTGCTGGATAGTTGCCATAATTAATAATTAAGATTAATTCAGTTTTCGAGGTTCAGAAACAGCTGGAACAAAGTTCTCAGAATTAGCTCTCAATCGAGCCATGAAAGTTCCCCCATAAATCAGTCTTTAAGGGGGGCAATAAGCGAACAAAAGAGCAACAGGGATGCATCCGCTGCTGCTCTGAAACGGTTATAGAAGTGAGCTATTCAACAATTTTCGAGACAACGCCGGCACCGATGGTACGACCGCCTTCACGAATGGCAAAGCGCATTCCTTGTTCAATAGCTACGGCATAAATGAGTTCTACTGTCATTCTGACGCGATCGCCAGGCATGACCATTTCTGCGGCACTGCCATCATCAGCAGTAAACCCAATAATGGTGCCGGTTACGTCAGTGGTACGAACAAAGAACTGAGGACGGTAGTTAACGAAAAATGGCGTATGGCGACCCCCCTCTTCTTTTTTCAGCACATAAACTTCTGCTTCAAACTTGGTATGAGGGGTAATCGAGCCAGGTTTGGCCAATACCATTCCCCGCTCAACTTGATCTTTTTCAATCCCCCGAAGCAGGACACCAACGTTATCGCCGGCCATCCCTTCATCAAGGGTTTTCTGGAACATTTCTACCCCGGTAACCGTTGTTTTCCGGGTATCGTTGATACCAATCAGTTCTACTTCTTCACCAACTTTGACCTTGCCACGCTCAATGCGGCCTGTAGCAACGGTACCGCGACCAGTAATGGAGAAGACGTCTTCCACTGCCATCAGGAAGGGCTTATCAATATCCCGTTCTGGTGTCGGAATATGATCATCCACGGCATCCATTAAGTCATAGATGGGGTCAACCCACTTGTTTTCGCCTCTGGAAATTTGTGGATTCTTGGTGAGCTCTTCCACTGCCATCAGTGCCGAACCGGAAATAATCGGGATTTCATCTCCTGGAAAATCGTATTCATTGAGCAATTCCCGTACTTCCAGTTCGACTAATTCTAATAGTTCTTCGTCATCAACCTGATCGGCTTTATTCAGGAAAACAACCAAGTTAGAAATTCCTACCTGACGGGCAAGCAGAATATGCTCACGGGTTTGCGGCATCGGGCCATCAGCAGCGGAAACCACGAGAATTGCCCCATCCATTTGGGCTGCGCCGGTAATCATGTTTTTGACATAGTCAGCGTGTCCTGGGCAATCCACGTGAGCATAGTGGCGTTTATCAGTTTCATACTCCACGTGAGCAGTGTTAATCGTAATTCCCCGTGCTTTTTCTTCAGGGGCGGTATCAATATCTTCATATTGACGAGCTTTGGCCCGACCTGAATACGATAAGGTCAATGTCAAAGCAGCAGTTAACGTGGTTTTGCCGTGGTCAACGTGACCGACTGTGCCAATATTGGCGTGTTCTTTTGTACGTTCAAATTTTTCGCGTGCCATGAGTTAATTATTCCTTAAATCTCCTAGATTATGCGTTCCCTTGTGTTTTTGCAATGATGGCTTCGGCGACATGATTTGGAACTTCAGCGTAGTGGCTGAATTCCATTGTAAATAAGCCGCGACCTTGGGTTTTCGAGCGGATGTCGGTGGCGTAGCCAAACATCTCGGCGAGAGGGACTTCTGCCGTAATTTTGGCAATTCCCTCCTCAGTATTCATATTATCGATTTGACCGCGACGAGAGTTGATATCGCCCATTACGTCCCCTAAGAAATCTTCGGGAACTTCGACTTCCACTTTCATCATGGGCTCTAATAGGACGGGGTTCGCTTTTTGAACGGCTTCTCGAATTCCTATGGAGCCAGCGATTTTGAAAGCCATTTCCGAGGAGTCCACATCATGATAGGACCCATCGACTAATGTTACTTTCAAATCAATCATGGGATAACCTGCTAATATACCAGATTCGCAGGTTTCTTTGATTCCTTCTTCCACTGAGGGAATATATTCTTTTGGAACTACCCCGCCGACAATTTTAGAGGTAAATTCAAAACCGCTGCCAGGTTCTCCGGGTTCTACTTCTAAAATGACGTGACCGTATTGTCCTTTACCGCCACTTTGTCGAATGAATTTCCCTTCTGCATTTCCAGGTTGACGAATGGTTTCGCGGTAAGCCACTTGCGGTTGACCGATGTTGGCTTCAACATTGAATTCTCGCAGCATGCGATCCACTAGAACTTCCAAGTGGAGTTCGCCCATGCCTGAGATTACCGTTTGGTTGGTTTCTTCATCCGTTGTCACCCGGAAGGTAGGATCTTCGTCGGCTAGCGCTTGCAATGCTTTGGAGAGTTTCTCCATGTCAGCCTTGGTTTTTGGCTCAACCGCCACCGAAATGACTGGTTCTGGAATGTAGATCGACTCTAGGATAATGGGATTATTTTCATCACAAAGGGTATCCCCGGTAGTGGTATTTTTCAACCCGACGATCGCGCCGAGTTCTCCGGCTCGCAACTCTTCCACTTCAATGCGCTCGTTGGATTTCATCACAATCAAGCGCGAAATCCGTTCTTTTTTGTCTTTGGTAGCGTTATAGACATAACTGCCTTTTTCTAAAACCCCGGAATAAATGCGTATAAAGGTTAAGCGTCCGTAGGGGTCTGCTGATACCTTAAAGGCAAGGGCGGCCAGCGGTTCGTCATCGCTGGAAGGACGAGTTGCTTCCGTCCCATCAGGAAGAACACCTTCAATGGGGGGCACTTCTGTGGGAGCGGGGAGATAATCCACTACCGCATTCAGCAACAATTGCACGCCTTTATTCTTGAAAGCCGACCCGCATAGCATGGGGACAATTTCTCGATTTAAGGTGGCTTGCCGCAGCCCATTGCGGAGTTCTTCTTCGCTAAGGGTCTCCTCTCCTAGATATTTCTCTAAAAGTTCTTCATCAGTTTCAGCTACGGCTTCCACCAGCTTGCCATGATATTCCTGAGCAAGTTCCATCATATCTTCAGGAATATCGGTAATGGAAATATCGGTTCCCAAATCATTGTTATAAATGTAGGCTTTCATCCCCACTAGGTCAACAAGTCCTAAAAACTCACTTTCTGCCCCAATGGGAAGTTGAACGGGAACGGCATTGCCGCGAAGCCGATCGCGTACCTGGTCACAGACTTTATAAAAGTTAGCCCCAGTCCGATCCATTTTATTAACAAAACAAATCCTGGGGACGCTGTAGCGTTCTGCTTGGCGCCATACGGTTTCGGTTTGGGGTTGTACCCCGCCCACGGAACATAAGACGGTAATAACCCCGTCTAATACCCGCATGGAGCGTTCCACTTCAATGGTAAAGTCCACGTGACCTGGGGTATCAATAATATTGATTTTATGATCGAGCCAACTGGTACTAATGGCTGCCGCCGTAATCGTGATGCCTCTTTCTTTTTCTTGAGACATCCAATCCATTACCGCATTTCCATCATGAACTTCCCCCAATTTATGGGCGACCCCTGAGTAATATAAAATACGCTCGGTGGCGGTGGTTTTCCCAGCATCAATGTGAGCCGCAATCCCGATATTACGAACTCGTTCTAGGGGGATATTACGCGCCATAGTGACCTCCTTATTTGAGCAGTGCTGGTTTTGATATACATTTGGCGTTGTTTACAATTTTATAACTTTTTTTACATTTCCACCTTAGGTCAGACTACCCCTAGTTGGAGGAGTTTCCCCTTTAATAGCGATAATGGGCAAACGCTTTGTTGGCTTCCGCCATTTTATGCGTTTCTTCCCGTTTCCGGACGGTGCTGCCGGTTTCGTTAGCGGCATCCATAATTTCATTGGCGAATCGCGTCGCCATCGTTTTTCCGGAACGACTGCGGCTGTATTGCGCTAACCAGCGTAACGCTAAGCTTGTTCCCCTTTCCGGACGCACCTCCATCGGCACTTGATAGGTGGCTCCACCAACGCGTCTTGCTTTGACTTGGACCAGGGGAGTGACGTTACGCACTGCTTGCTCAAAGGTTTCTAAGGGATCACTATTGGTTTTTTCTTCAACAATTTGAAACGCCTCATACAAAATTTTTGAGGCAAGTGATTTTTTACCATCCATCATTAACCGCCGGATCATCATGCTAACTAAACGGCTGTTATAGACTGGATCCGGGGGAACTGGGCTTTTTTGAACGTTACTCCGACGAGACATAAGCGATTTTCCTGTCTTTTAGCTTATTTTGGGCGTTTAGTTCCGTATTTTGACCGTCCTTGGCGACGATCTTTCACTCCCGTGGTGTCAAGCGTACCACGAACAATGTGATAGCGAACGCCAGGTAAATCCTTGACCCGACCGCCTCGAATTAAGACCACTGAGTGTTCTTGTAAATTATGGCCAATCCCTGGAATATAGGCAGTGACTTCATATCCCGAGGTAAGACGAACCCTTGCTACTTTTCGCAGGGCAGAATTTGGTTTTTTTGGCGTTGCCGTATAAACCCGCGTGCAAACTCCTCGCCGTTGCGGACATCGTTTCAGGGCGGGCGATTTGGTTTTTTGGCTTAGTTTTGACCGTTCTTTGCGGATCAGTTGTTGGATTGTGGGCATGAGTGAGCCTTAGACAATTCCTGCTTCAAATTTGATGTACTCTGTCGCCTAAAGTATGATTCAACAGCATCCCATTATATCCCGATTTTTATCGGGTTGTCAATAGAGTAAACTCAGCAACTTACTCTAACGAGAAGGAAATGCCGCAACTACAGCTCTGGGCAGCTTGGGGATTTTTGAAACGAAACCCGCCCCCCATTAAATCTTCAGTATAGTCTAGCGTCAGTTGGTTAAGATAAGGCAGAGTTTGTTCGTCGATAATTACGGAAAAATCTTTTTGGGAATAAACGCGATCGCGACTGGTAATTTCTTTTTCCCAATCTAAAGTATAGTAAAGTCCTGAACAGCCACCTTCTTTGACATCGAGACGAAGGTAGCTATCCAGTTGTTCGCGGGTACTTTGAATCCGCCTGATTTCTTGTTGAGCTGCTTCACTAATTTGAATCATTCCCACTGCTAGCGAGCATAATCATCTTGGAAGCGAATAATATCATCTTCACCCAAGTATTCCCCATTTTGCACTTCAATGAGGACTAAGTCAATTACCCCAGGATTTTCCAAACGGTGAGCGGTACATTGGGGAACATAAGTCGATTGATTGGTGGTAAGGATATGTTCCTGATCCCCACAGATGACTTTAGCCGTTCCAGAAACAACGATCCAATGTTCACTTCGATGGTGGTGCATTTGCAGGCTGAGGCGATTGCCGGGTTTCACCTCAATGCGTTTAATTTTATATCCATTGCCTTCTTCCAGTGTGGTAAACGAACCCCAAGGGCGAGATTCGGTTTCGGTGGCGGCAGAAAACTGGACTGAGGAGGGGAAGGTTAACGTTTCCGAATTTGACATAGTATTCTGATGATTGATCACTCGGTAACAGTTGAATTTAGAGGCTGATGATTAATTTTTAGCAGAAATGTTCCCGTATTTGTTACGAATTTTTACATGAATTTACCGTTTCTTTTCTCAGGGGGAGCACAACTTTTCAAGTCATCATCATTAACGCTTAAAGTATATCAAAACTGCCTCATGCTGGTGAATTTGTTTGCTCTATCGTTATTATCAACTCATGATTTGCTATTTTCCAGGACGAGTTCATTAGCCATTTCAAAGTTAGCCGTGACATTTTGGACATCATCCAGTCCTTCTAACATTTCCATTAATTTAATCAACGATCGCGCTTGATCGGGATCATCAACCTGAATATAATTATTGGCCAACCAGCGCAACTCCGCTTCTTGAACCGGAAATCCCTTGTCTTGTAAGGTTTGATTGAGATGCTCTAAATTCGTCGGCTCTGTAAAAACCTCAACGCCAGAATTGTCGTTAAATTCATAAGTATCGGCGCCCCCTTCAACACAGGTTTCCAACAATTGGTCTTCGTTCAAATTTCCTTCTAAACGGACAACGCCTTTTTGTTCAAACATCCAACTGACACAGCCGGTTTCTCCTAAATTGCCGCCGTTTTTGGAAAAAGCAGACCGTAAATCGGCAGCGGTGCGATTGCGATTATCAGTTAAGGCTTCGATTAAAATGGCAATACCGCCCGGTCCATATCCTTCATAACGGATGGATTCTAATTGTTCTTCATCACTGCCATAGGTGCCTGCCCCTTTGGCAATGGCACGTTCAATATTTTCATTGGGCAGACTGCAAGACTTCGCTTTGTCAATGGCAGTTCGCAGTTGAAAATTGGTTTCGGGATCAGGTCCACCATTGCGAGCGGCAACAATAATGGCACGGGAAAGCTGTGTAAAGGTTTTCCCTTTTTTAGCATCCATGCGCGCTTTTTGGTGTTTAATATTGGCCCATTTACTATGTCCTGCCATTTTTCGTTGGTAAGTCCGTCTTCGTGATTTTTAAATAATGAGTAGTTACTGATGAGCAGAGCTAGAGATTTTAGTTCCACTCCAATGAGTTGTAAACTAAGCAGGGTAGGGTATGACATCCCTCTAGGAATGATAGCAATTGTTAAAAGGAGATGATATGGCACTGGAATATCCAAATGATTTGAAATACCTCGATTCTCACGAATATGTGCGTGTTGAAGGAGAAACGGCAACCATTGGCATTAGTGCCTTTGCGGTTGATCAATTGGGAGATATTGTTTTTGTGGAGCTTCCTGATGTTGATGACACCCTGGAAAAAGGAGAAACCTTTGGCACAGTGGAATCAGTCAAAGCGGTAGAAGATATGTATGCCCCAGTGTCGGGCAAGGTCATCGAACAAAATACCGCCGTTGTGGATGCCCCGGAAACCATTGCTGAAGATCCCTATGGTCAGGGATGGCTTTTAAAAGTGGAAATGAGTAATCCTGAAGAAGTAAATGACGTCCTTTCGGCAGATGAATATCGCGCCAAAGTAGAAGGACAATAAAACAAAAGAGGCGCATTTTAAACCGTTCTCGGCAAATTTGTTACAAATTGATACAAGACCACTGGTCACTCTTTTGTGTCGTCAACACATCTGTTTTCTATGGTTAATTTAGATTCCAGAACCGAACAAACAACAACAAAGAAACAGGGTTCTCCTGTAGAGGAAACGCTGGGGTTAACGGATCAGTTTGTGCAACGTCACGTTGATCCCACCCCGGAAGAAATTGAGCAAATGCTAAGCGAGTTGGGATTTTCCTCTCTCGATGGGCTAATTGATCAAGCGGTTCCGACTTCAATTCGCTTGCAACAAGACTTAAATCTGCCTGCGGAAAAAAGTGAACATGAAGCCCTAAAGCAACTGGGCGCGATCGCGTCTGAAAATCAGGTCTTCCGTTCCTTTATCGGCATGGGCTACCATGATTGCATCACGCCCCCGGCCATTCAACGGAATATCTTAGAAGATCCCGGCTGGTACACTTCTTACACGGCTTATCAAGCTGAAATTGCCCAAGGGCGTTTAGAAGCGTTGCTCAATTTCCAAACAATGGTTACCGATTTAACCGGGTTGGAAATTGCCAATGCCTCGTTGCTGGATGAAGCAACCGCAGCGGCGGAAGCAATGAGCATGAGTGTCGCTGCTTCCAAGAGCAAATCCACTAGCTTCTTTGTTTCTGAAAACTGTCATCCCCAAACCATTGAAGTCCTGCAAACCCGCGCCAAACCCTTAGGCATTGAGATTATTGTCGGCAATCATCGGGAATTTGACTTCAGTAAGCCGATTTTTGGCGCACTGCTTCAATATCCAACGACAGAAGGCAAAATCTACGACTATCGGGAGTTTGTGGAAAAAGCCCATGAACAAAACGCGTTAGTGACGGTTGCGGCCGATCCGCTGAGTTTGGCCTTATTAACACCGCCAGGAGAATGGGGGGCGGATATTGCAGTGGGCTGTACCCAACGGTTTGGGGTACCGTTAGGGTATGGCGGTCCTCACGCTGCTTATTTTGCCACCAAAGAGAAATATAAACGGCAAATTCCTGGACGACTGGTCGGCGTTTCGAAAGATACGCAAGGCAACCCGGCGCTCCGCCTCGCGTTGCAGACGCGAGAGCAGCACATTCGACGCGATCGCGCAACCAGCAATATTTGCACCGCACAAGTATTGCTTGCAGTAATTGCTTCTACCTATGCGGTTTATCATGGACCGAAGGGCATTCAGCGCATTGCTGAAAGAGTCCATCGCATGAGTGTTACCCTTGCCGAAGGGTTAAAGCGCATCGGCTACACTATCAGTTCTGAACCCTACTTCGACACTTTAAAAGTCGAGACTGAAAATGCACCGCGTCAACAAAAAGAGATTCTGCAAGCGGCGCAAGCCAATCGGATCAACTTGCGAGATTATGCAGATGGAGCGGTCGGCATCAGCTTAGATGAAACTACGACAATCGAAGAAGTAACCGCGCTCTTGCAAATTTTTGCTGGGCAAGAGACACTTCCCTTCTCTCTAGAAGAACTGGTTCCCGAACTCACCTTTGAGTTTCCAGCGCCCTTTAACCGGACAAGCGAGTATCTGACAGAACCGGTCTTCAACCAGTATCACTCGGAAACAAAACTGCTGCGTTACCTCACCCATCTGAGAAGCAAAGACCTTTCCCTGACGACCTCCATGATTCCCTTGGGATCATGTACGATGAAGCTCAATGCCGCAGCTGAGATGTTCCCGGTAACTTGGCCGGAATTTGGCAAAATCCATCCCTTTGCCCCGAAATCGCAAACGCAAGGCTATCAAACGCTTTTCCAACAGCTGGAAGCATGGCTGGCGGAAATTACGGGCTTCGCTGATATTTCCTTGCAACCCAATGCCGGAGCACAGGGAGAATATACAGGACTACTGGTAATTCGTCAGTACCATGAAATGCGAGGCGAAGGGCATCGCCATATCTGTTTAATTCCGGAATCAGCCCACGGCACTAATCCAGCCAGTGCTGTCATGTGCGGCATGAAAGTGGTTCCCATTACTTGTAATGATCGCGGGGATATTGACCTGGATGACTTACGAGCCAAAGCTGAAAAACACAGTGATAATCTCGCTGCGTTAATGGTCACTTATCCCTCCACACATGGGGTATTTGAAACGGAAATTAAAACCATCTGCGATACCATTCACCAGCATGGCGGACAAGTTTATCTGGATGGGGCAAATATGAATGCCCAAATGGGCTTGTGCCGTCCTGGGGACTATGGTGCCGATGTTTGTCACCTGAACTTGCATAAAACGTTCTGTATTCCCCATGGCGGCGGCGGACCAGGAATGGGACCCATTGGCGTCCAACAGCATTTAATGCCGTTCCTTCCTCGTCATCCGCTCATTGAAACTGGCGGTGAACAGGGCATTGGTGCGGTAGCGGCTGCGCCCTGGGGAAGTCCCAGTATTCTGCCCATTTCTTGGATGTTTATTGCCATGATGGGCGGCCAAGGTCTCACTCACGCCAGCAAGGCGGCGATTCTCAATGCCAACTATATTGCTCGTCGCTTGGATGAACATTATCCGGTGTTGTACAAAGGAAATTCCGGTCTGATTGCCCACGAATGCATTATCGACTTGCGTCCGGTGAAGAAGAGTGCCGACATCACCGTCGATGATATTGCTAAGCGGTTAATGGACTTTGGTTTCCATGCCCCAACTGTTTCTTGGCCAGTAGCAGGCACCATGATGGTGGAACCCACAGAAAGCGAGTCGAAAGAAGAGTTAGACCGCTTCTGTGATGCCATGATTGCTATCCGGCAAGAAATTGCGGCGATTGAATCGGGAGAGGTCGATCCAACGGACAATCCCTTGAAAAATGCGCCTCATACGCATCAGATGCTGATTTGTGATCAATGGCAACATCCTTATTCTCGTGAACAGGCTGCCTATCCCACTTCCTGGTTGCGGGAACATAAATTCTGGCCTGCGGTCGGACGGGTTGATAATGCCTTTGGCGATCGCAATTTAGTCTGTTCCTGTGTCGGAATGGAAGCCTATAAAGAGGAGTAGCCTCTACTAGACTTAGCAACGATTAGCAACTAGTTTTCACCCCCCACCGTTGGGGGGTTAATTATTGGATTAATTGTCAAATCCTCGGCGACGGAAACCGCGATCGCGACGACGTTCTTGCATTAACTCGGCAAACGCTTCTCGTTGGTCAGGCGTTAACACGTTTCGCATCTTCAACATACTTTCAAAACGCAAGTCTGACATGTCTTGACGCAATGTTTGTACTTGCTGATGCTGACGACGTACTTCACTGCTAGCAGTATCATCAATCATCATCTCCCGTAGACTTTGACGAGCCTCAAATAAGGTCTTCTGCTTGTCCTGAATGCGCGGTTGATATTGATTGCGGATGCTTTGCAGTTCATTTTTTTGTTTTTGGCTAAGATCAAGCGCTTCCATTCGAAAATGTTTTGGGTTGACGGAGTTTCGGTAAGCCTTTCCAAGCACGAAAAAACACTTCTTGAACTAAATCGTCTAACATTGATTCTCCACAAAGTTGATACAGTGTGGAACGGACTCGCCTTTGATAGCGGCGATAAAGAAGTCGAAAAGCATTTTGATCGCCTGACACCATTGCACTAATTTAGTGTTGCTTATGTTGGTATTTGGCTCGGTTAACACACGTTTATCTCCCCCCAACCAGTTGGATTCACCCGTTTAGACAAGTGAAATTACAAAAAGGTTCAATCGCTTATCGAAGATCAAATAGATTTAGCAATCGTGGTTCTGGTGAGAAATATCTTGAATAACTGATCACAATGGGTCACCTTGGAATGGAGTTAGGAGTTTAATCCCTCAGATGGCTGATGAAGCGGATTCACGAACTGTGACCAATTTAATCGACTTTTTAATTTTTAATCAGGTCATTTGAGCAATAATCTTAGGAAAACATCGAGACGTGATTTTAGTTTGCAATTTTAAGAATTTGATACGCTTGCTAATTATAAAATAAGACATAATCCTTCGGATGAATGATGAATGGAAACTATCCTTTAGCGATAAGGCAGAAAAGATGAAAATTTTAATGATTTCGGCAGTTCTGCCCTCTCCTTATACCCAAACCTCCATTCCCACTCGGACGTTTAATTTGATGAAAAATTTGAGTGAACGTCATGAAGTTACTCTTGTGGCACAACACTACCAGATGGCAAAAGATACTCATATTGAGACATTGCGACAATGGGTAGAAGACTTAGTCATTTTTCCGCATCATCAAGAAATCACTCGTCGGGGAATTGTCAATCGGGCAAAACGGTTAGGGCAACTATTAAAACAAGGAACACCAAAAAGTGTTTTATCTTACTATTCTCCATCAATGCAACAATGGATTGATGAAAAAGTGGCCGAAAAAGCGTTTGATGTCATTACTTGTGAACATAGCATCAATGAAATCTATGTTCGTCCGGAATGGCAAAGCCAAATTAGGACAATTATTAATATCCATGGTTCAATTTATGGAACTTGTCAAAAATATTTAGAACGATCAACAACGGTAAAAAAAAGCCTTCGAGAACAATTAAATCTTCCTCTGCTAAAACGTTATGAACAAAACTATTGTTCCAAATTTTCTGCCTTAATAACGACCACAACAGAAGATAAACAGCAGATTAAAGCCTTAGAGACAGAAAAACCAATTACTGTCATTCCCAATGGTATTAATTTGCAATTATATCCAACACGGAATCATGATCCGGGTGGTTATCAATTAATTTATGTCAGTCATCAAGAAGAGTTAGCGATTACTGAGGAAGTTAATTTTTTGTGTCAGTCTGTATTTCCTGAATTGAAAAAACGTTATCCTAATATGACTTTAAAATTGTTAGGAATTCCCAGCAGTTTACATCATTGGGGGGAAACATCAGGTATAGAAATTGTGACAGCAACGTCTTCCTTACAAGAGATGCTGACAGCGAGTACTGTTTGCGTTTTGCCAATTCAAGCTGGATTAGGAATGAAATTTGCAACGTTGCGGGCAATGGCAATTGGTGTTCCTGTGGTTGGCAGCGATCGCGCTTTGGAAGGATTGAATGTTGATGGGGCAACAGTCAATCTCGCAGCCATGCGGGCTAACCGATTGGAAGAATATATTTATGCCATTGGGCGTTTATTTCAAGATCCCCAACTGCGCCAAAGACTTTCTCAAAATGCCACAGCCTTGATTGCCAAAAATCATAACTGGCCTAAAATTACCCAACAATATGAAAAAGTACTCACCACCGACATGAAGTCTTAAGAAACAACGCGATCGCTGAGTTGACGCAAGGTTTGATTGAGTTCTGGATTTTGTTCTTGCTGTTGGGCAATTTTTTCGCAACTATACATGACTGTCGTATGATCTTTGTCGCCAAATACTTCTCCAATTTTTGGCAAACTTAAGTTAGTATATTGGCGCATTAAATACATGCCAATTTGTCGAGCGGAACTGATCTCGCGGCGACGGGAACTTCCTTTTAAGTCTTCTATGGAAACTTGAAAATGTTCCGTAATAATTTGCAGAATTTTATCTGGTGAAGTGGCCACTTTTGTATTCGGCGGATTTAAAAGAGAAGCAACATTTTCGAGGCTTAAAGGTAAACCAGATAACGATAAGTGGGCGACAACTTGGGTTAAAGCGCCCTCTAATTCTCGAATATTAGAAGGATAATTCCTAGCAATATATTCAATAATGTTTAAAGATAAAGGAATATTATCGTACTCTGCTTTCTTCTGTAAAATTGCCATCCGCGTTTCCAAATCAGGGGGCTGAATATCGGCAATTAATCCCATGGCAAAACGAGAGGAAAGTCTTTCTGAACAACTGGGAATTTGTTTTGGCGGGCGATCAGAGGCGAGAACAATTTGTTTGCCGGCTTCGTAGAGGGTATTAAAGGTATGAAAAAACTCTTCTTGGGTGTATTCTTTACCTTCAATAAATTGAATATCATCAATGAGAAGAATATCTGCTGCCCGATAATGTTCTCGAAATTGTTGCAATTGATCGCGCCGAATGGCATTAATTAAGTCATTGGTAAACTGTTCTGTGGAAACGTAACAAACCTTGGCTTGCGGATATAATTGTAAGCGATAATAACCGATAGCTTGCAGTAAATGGGTTTTCCCTAACCCAACACCGCCACAAATAAAGAGAGGATTAAATTCTCGACCGGGATATTCCGCCACAGCTAGGGAAGCCGCGTGTGCCATGCGGTTTTTGGGACCCACAACAAAATCCGAAAAGGTATATTTAGGATTAAGTGTCTGTTCAGAAGCGCGATCGCCTGATAAGCTATTGATATAATTTTCACTCTCTTTCCACCAAGTTAAAGGAATTTCTTCAGAATTTCCAGCGACCGAAGAAGGAGTTGTAATTTGAATATTTAAGGATGAGTTCGTTAATTCTTGTGCTGTTTTAGTAATTAAAGGAAGATAATGTTTTTGTAGCCAATTTCGAGAAAACGGATTCGGGGCACAAATGACTAAATTATTATTATTCAGGCTTTGTGGAATCACGCTTTTTAGCCATGTTTCAAAGGTTGGGGGGCTCAGTTGAGATTGCAATCGCTCAAGAATTTCTTGCCAAAGCTGTTGTGCTGACTGCTCCATTATTAATAACAAAATTAATTTTTTAAGTATGACACAATTTCCAAATTTTGATCCGAATTTTATTGAAGAAAATAATGAAGATAAAGAATTTTATTTCGACTACTTTTTTGATTTACCCGGTAGTGAACCTGGAACTTTATGGATTGAAGAAAATGCCACCCCATCGCAATTAATTTTAATTGACTATGATCCAAAACATGCCGTTAGAAAAGTTAATATTTCTCCCTCTGACTGTGAATCGTATTTAGCTAGTGATTCCGCTTCTTGGTTGGATATACAAGGCTTAGGATCTGAGGAAATTCTAAAACAAATTGGGCAAATTTTCAAGCTCCACCCCTTATTATTAGAAGATGTGGTAAATGTTCCACAACGCCCAAAAGTGGAAGATTATAATGAACAATTAATTATTATTATTCATTTAGTCCAACCCAGACCAGAAGAAGATGGTTTTTATTCTCAACAAGTTAGCTTGGTTCTTGGAAAAAACTATTTATTAACGTTTCAAGAAGAACCTGATCATGATTGTTTTAATCCAGTGCGCAACCGTTTAAAAAATAATAAAGGAAAAATTCGCACTTCCGGAGTTGATTATTTAACTTATTTATTATTAGATACAATTATCGATAGTTTTTTTCCGGTTTTAGAAGATTATGGGGAACGAATTGAAGAATTAGAAAATGAAGTTGTTTTTAATCCTAATCATAGTACACTTGAAAAAATTTATACAATTCGGCGAGAATTGTTAGCTTTAAGACGTGCTATTTGGCCACAACAAAGTGTCATTATAACTCTGATGAGAAGTGGCAGTAATTTAATTAGTTCTGATGTAGAAATATACTTTCGAGACTGTTATGATCACGTAATTCAATTGCTTGATATTGTGGAAAGCTATCGGGAATTATCTTCTAATTTAATGGATGTTTATCTCTCGTCCATGAGTAATCAAATGAATGAAATTATGAAAGTTTTAACTATTATTTCCAGTATTTTCATTCCGCTTTCTTTTATTGCAGGTGTCTATGGTATGAATTTTGAATATATGCCGGAACTGAATTGGAAATGGGGATATTTTATTACGCTAGGAGTAATGGCAACCGTGGGTTCGGGATTAATTTTCTTTTTCTGGCGCAACGGTTGGTTAAAGCGATTTGATACCGTTGATCCCTCTGCTGAGAAAGCAACTCGAAAGAAAAAGAAATTCCGCTTCCTTCGCCGTCGCAAGGGCAATCTGAGCTCTTAACGTTAGGCCTCGATGATCACTCGCAAATTGCCTCGTTTACGAACAACCCGGCAAGCAGTCGCGCCATTAGACTGTTCAAATTCTAAATCTAGTACGGTTTCACCAATTTTGAGATTCTCTAACGATAGAAACTGAATTGATTCCGGTAAAGTGGGATGCACCACTCGCAAACAATTATTGGCGGCATCAGGTTGCAAATTAATCATTAATTCTAATAATTGGAAAATTGTGCCAGTTGCCCAAGCCTGAGGAGAACAAGCCACAGGATACCGAACCGGGGAAGCATTAGGCATTCGTTTATAACCGCAAAACAGTTCTGGCGGGCGATGATAGGGTTGTTCACTACACATATCGATAATGGCTTGGCTGAGTTCTAACGCTTGTTCGATAAAGCCCAAAGATCGCAATCCCGCTGCGATAATGCCATTATCGTGAGGCCAAACGGTTCCTAAATGATAACCAATGGGGTTATAAGCCGGCGAGAGACTGCTGAGGGTGCGAATACCCCAACCGCTAAACAAATCCGGGGCTTGCAACCGTTCAGCAACACTGCGGGCTTTCTCAGGAGAGAGAATCTCTAATCCCAAACAGTGACCAGGGTTCGAGGTAATGCTATCAATTTGTTTTTTGTTTTCATCCAGGGCAAGGGCATAATAGCCTTGATCCGGAACCCAGAAATCTCGATTAAAGCGGGATTTTAGAACTTGGGCTTCTTCGTACCAGCGTTCTGCCAAATCCAGCCGCTTTTTGAGACGGGCAAGTTGACTGAGTCGCATTTTCGCCCCATAGATATAGCCTTGCACTTCACAAAGCGCGATCGCGCCGGTAGCGAGTTTGCCTTCTCGATCAACAATACAGTCTCCTGAATCTTTCCACCCTTGATTTTGCAAGCCGCCTGGCGACTGGCAAGAATAATATAAATAGCCTGTCTCTTCACAAGCGCGATCGATCCAACCCATGGCAGCTAAGGCATTATCCCACAATTGATGAAATAACTGTTCATCGTGGGTCCAACTGTAATACTCCGCATACAGAATCAGCCATAACGGGGTCGCATCTACCGTTCCATAATAGGGGGTATGGGGAACTTCCCCACAACGCGCCATTTCTCCTGAGCGCAATTCATGGAGAATTTTTCCCGGTGCTTCTTCTCGCCAGGAATCATCCACTTTGCCTTGATACTCTGCTAACGTCAGCAAGGTTTGTCGCGCAATGCGGGAATCTAAAATTAAGGTTTGCCAAGCAGAAATAATCGAGTCTCGACCAAACAACGTTGCAAACCAAGGAATCCCTGCTGAAAGAATTTTGCCCTCGCCAAAGGTTTGACTCAATAAATAGATATCTTTCTCGGCACGCTCTATAATTTGATTTAAGGCGCGATTGTCAGTGCGAATGCGGGTAACGGTACTTTGCCAGTGTTGCTGTTCGCTGACTTCTGAACCATGAGCTTGTTTAAGCGTCATAGGAGCACTCACCACTGAGGCCGGTTTACTATTAATCATGGGTTGTAAGCGATACCCAATTTTTTGCGTTTCGTGAGCATCCAACTTAATATCCCAAAGGGCCGTATATCCTTTGAAACTGCTGGGAAGTTGATGGGAAAACTGAATCCGCGACTCCATTAAAATGCCATCTAACCCTTGATAAGCTAAAGTGAGTTCTCCCGTTTCTTCCACTAACGATTGCACACTGTGACCGTTGGCTTTTTGCGGTAGCACTTGCCGCATTAAATGTCCCACTTGCGGACGGACTCGCCCTCGAATTTGAAACAAGTCCGCAAAATCGGCATCAAAACTGAGACTAATTTGAAATTGGACTGATCGCGTGTTGTAATTGGTAATGGTTAGTTCTTCAAAGACTGCTCCCTGAAGAACGATATCCCGTTGAATGCCAATGGTTTCTGCCTTTAAATGCTGGGGAAAGTAAGGATTGCTACAAAGCACAGAAAGGGCAAATCCTTGTTGGGCGGTACTGCTGAGAAGAATGGGGGCATGTCCCTCAATTTGCAATTCCAGACGATTGAGAAAACGGGTATCTTTGCAAAAAAATCCCAAGCTAGCATCCACTTGTTCATAGTGACAGCTAATGTTGCCAATGGGATCGGTAATCAGAAAAATATCATCCTCTTTTAGCGTTAGCGTGGGTTGCAAGCGTTCCGTATGACTGCAATGCCATTCCGGTATCGGAAGTTGTGCCGCTTCGGCAAAGGTTCGACCATTAAATTCAATCAGATCAAGAGAATCTTGGGACATTGCTTTCTCCTAGTTCATTACTAATGTTGGGGCTTTTAAACAACCATTACCTTGTAACTTTTCCCCGAGAACACTTTCGTAAACTGCCTCGTAGCCGTCTGTCATTTGTTTGATATGAAAATTTTGTTCCACATCAGCCCGACAAGCATCACGGGAAAGTTGATCTAATTGGGAAACGGCAGTAACGCATTCTTCTACACTTTGACAGAGAAAACCGGTTTGACCCTGTTTAACAATTTCTGGGGCGGCCCCCACTGCCATGGCAATGACAGGCGTTCCACTGGCAAGGGATTCAATCATTACTAGTCCAAACGGTTCTCGCCAAGTGATGGGAAAGAGAGTTGCCGTTGCATTTCCCATCAGTGCATTTTTCTGTTCGTGGTTGGCTTCTCCTAAGAACTGAATTTGTTCGCCATCAATATGAGGGGCAATTTCTTGTTCAAAGAAGACTTGATCAATCGGATCAATTTTACCTGCCATTTTCAGCGGCCATTGCACTTGCTTTGCAATTTGTATTGCCAGATGCGGTCCTTTTTCCGGTGAGATTCGTCCCAGAAACGCTAAATAGGGCGGATTTTCCGGTTGGGGATAAAACTGAAACTGTTGGGGCGCGATCGCGTTATAAACCGTTGCGATATAATTTAACCCTAACTCAGGGCGACGTTGAGAATTGGAAATACTAACAAAATGTTGTTCCCCATGTTGCTGAAAAATCGGTTCCATCCAGGCGGGAATAATGCCATGCAAGGTATGAACAACAGGGGTTTGGCTTAAATTGGCATAGGGAAATGCCGGGTAACCAATATGAGAATGAATTAAATCAAATGTTTCGGCTTGATTAAAGACTTTACTCAACTCCATTTGCTCATAGACATTATATTCTGCTAGAGACGTGTTTAAAGGTCGCAACGGCTGTGGAGAACAAGAC
>JBDGQV010000137.1:0-3349 GCA_042218725.1 Halothece sp.
TAACTCAAGAACCAAGCCAGGTAGAATATCTTCGCCGCTAAGCGTTTTTGGGCTTTGCAGAATCTCAGTGCTACATCTACTCTGACGATACACCTCTACCTTTTGAGCTTTCGGCTCGATGAGCCATCCTAATCTGGCACCATTATCTAAATACTCTTGCATCTTTTCCTGTAACTCTTGGTAGCGCTGATTTTTCAAGTCACTAGGACTGACCAGTTCAATCACAAAATCAGGGGTTAGGGGAGGAAAGCCATCTTGTTGTTCTGGCGTTAAAGCATCCCAACGCTCCCGTTTCACCCAAGCGACATCAGGAGAACGTCTCGCCCCATTAGGGAGAACAAAAATGGTCGAAGAATCAAAAACAATCCCGTTTTCATTTTCACTTGCCCAGATCATCAGTTGAGTGGTTAAAAACGCATTTTTTCTTCCTGCTGTTCCTCCAGTCGGCGACATGGTAATTAATTCTCCTTGTGCAGTCAGCTCTAAGCGAGCCTCTGTGTTGCTCTCGGCAAGTTCATCAAACTGTTCTGGCGTGACCCTAAATCCTTTCGGAATAATGATGGCAGTCATAATATTCATTTCAATAAATTTTCAATTTGACATCGGGATGGTGATGTTTAATCAGTTGCTTGTCGTTGACTTCTAGCGCGATCGCGCTTTCTTTCCACACAAAAATGAGACAGGGAGTTCAATTCCCTGCCTATTTGCAATTAACTGCCTAGCTGTTCTCGCAACTGGGTTTGCGCTTGTTCTAATGCTTCTGGCAACTTCGAAGCATCTTTGCCGCCAGCTTGGGCAAGATTCGGGCGACCGCCGCCGCCGCCGCCACACAGTTTGGCAATGCCGCCGATAAAATTGCCGGCTTTTAAGCCTTTTTCATTGACGCTTGGGCTAAAGGCTGCCACTAAACTCACTTTGCCTTCTTCGGGAACAGATCCCAATACCACAGCTGCATCGCCGAGTTTCTGTTGCAAGCGTTCGGCAGCGGTTTGTAGGGCTTTGGCATCCATTTCTTCCACTTGGGCAACTAAGAGTTGGAAGTCTCCTACCGATTCGGCATCGCTTAACAGCTGATCCGACTTGGCAAGGGCAAGTTCTTGTTTAACGGCTGCCAGTTGCTTTTGCGTGGTTTTCAGTTCCGACTGTAAATTCTGAATCCGTTCCGGGATTTCCTCAGGTTGGGCTTTGAATTGTTTGCTCAGGTCGCGGACAATGGCATCCCGTTGATTCAAGTATTCTAACACTGCCGGGCCAGCAACGGCTTCGATGCGACGGACGCCAGAAGAGATGCCGGTTTCTGAGATAATCTTAAACAGCCCAATTTCAGCAGTATTGTTGACGTGGGTGCCCCCGCATAACTCCATGGAAACACCGGGAACGTCGATGACGCGAACCACATCGTCATATTTTTCCCCGAACATCGCGATCGCGCCTTTTTCTTTGGCTTCATCAAAGGGCATGACATCGGACTGGGTATCATGGGCTTCGGCAATCCAGGTATTAATAGTGTCTTCCACTTGCTGCAACTCTTCCGGTTGAATCTGACGGGGACAGTTAAAATCAAACCGTAAGCGGTCAAATGCGACCAACGACCCGGCTTGAGACACGGAAGGATCAATGATTTGTTTCAATGCAGCGTGTAACAAGTGGGTAGCGGTATGATGGGCTTGGGCGCGACGACGGCAAGCGCGATCGATAGTTGCCGTGATGCTATCGCCCACTCGCAAAATCCCTCGTTCAATGCGGCCAAAATGGACAAAGAGACCGGATTCGATTTGCACATCTTCAATGCGCACTAACAGATTTTCCCCGGAGAGATAGCCGCGATCGCCGATTTGTCCACCAGATTCCGCATAGAATGGGGTTTGGTCGAGCAGCAACTGGACTTGATCCCCTGCTTCTGCTTCTTGCACGGTTTTGCCGTCAATTAATACCGCTTCCACTTTCGCAGGAGAATGGGGATCCGTGTAGCCAACAAACTCAGTGGGATGCACCTGTTGCGCTAGCTTATCAATGCTTCCCTGAACGGTTAAATCAATGGTTTCCTGGGCGGCTTGGGAACGTTGACGCTGTTTTTCCATCTCCCGTTCAAAAGCGTCAAGATCCACCGTTAAGCCTTTTTCATGGGCAATTTCCTGAGTTAATTCCAAGGGGAAACCATAGGTATCATACAGAACAAAGGCATCCTCGCCTGAAATTTGTTCCGTTTCCTTCTGCAGAATTTCGCCTAATAATTTTTCCCCTCTTTCTAGGGTCTCCAAGAAACGGGCTTCTTCTCGTTGCAATTCCTGTTTAATTAAGGTTTCTCCCTCGCGCAAGTTGGAATAATGCACTTCCATTAGGGAAATGGCGGTTTCGGCAACATCTTGGGTAAATTGTCGGGTAATGCCTAATAAACGCCCATGACGCACTACCCGGCGAATGAGACGGCGGAGAATATAGCCTCGTCCGAGATTAGACGCCGTAATCCCATCGGCAATCATGTGAACCACAGCGCGAACATGATCCCCAATGACTTTCAGAGACACTTTTTGGGTTTCATCCGCCTTGTCGTAATCAATGTTGGCAATGTCGGCAGCGGTTTGAATAATCGGGAAAATTAAGTCCGTTTCGTAGTTATTGGGGACTTGCTGCAGGATTTGCGCCATCCGTTCCAATCCCAATCCCGTATCAATATTTTGATTTTGCAGGGGGGTTAAATTACCGTCACTGTCCCGATTAAACTGCATGAAGACCAGATTGTAAAACTCAATGAAGCGGGAATCGTCTTCTACATCAATATTTTCGTCTCCCAACTCGGGATGAAAATCATAAAACAATTCTGAACAAGGGCCACAAGGCCCCGTGGGACCGGCAGCCCAGAAATTCTCGTCTTCGCCCATGCGTTGGATGCGATGGCTAGGAATGCCAATTTGATCGCGCCAAATGGCAAAGGCTTCGTCGTCTTCTTCATAAACACTGGGAATTAGCCGGTTTGGATCGAGACCAAACCCCTCTGTTGCCAGTTCCCACGCCCATTGAATCGCTTCCGATTTGAAATAGTCACCAAAACTAAAGTTTCCTAACATCTCAAAGAAGGTATGGTGACGTTTGGTGCGTCCCACATTCTCAATATCATTGGTGCGGATACACTTTTGCGAGGTGGTGGCGCGATCGCAGGGCGCTTTTTTTTGCCCTAAGAAAATGGGCTTAAAGGGAAGCATTCCCGCAATGGTGAGTAACACCGTGGGATCTTCGGGAATGAGAGACGCACTGGGTAAAATTTCATGTCCCCGTTTGGCGTAAAAGTCTAAAAAGGTTTGGCGAATTTGGTTGCCGCTAAGATATTGAGGAGAGTTAGGCATTAGTC
>JBDGQV010000137.1:3449-4528 GCA_042218725.1 Halothece sp.
CCAACAAAAGACACAGCCATTGAATTAAGTGGGCGAATCGAGGGCTATGAAACAGATGTGGGAACCACTGTTTCTGGGCGAGTAGAAACCATTACCGTTAGAGAGGGCGATCGCGTCCAAGCCGATCAAACCATTGCCAAACTTGATGATGATCAATTGCAAGCCCGACTGCGGGCAACTCAAGCAAGACTGAAACGTACCCGACAGGAAGTGAAACAAGCGCGATCGCAGATTGATGTCATTCAAAGCAACATTCGAGAAACCCGATTAAGGCGTCAGCAAGCGCAAGACAATGCCCAAGGCAGTATTGAAAAAGCCCAAGCGAATTTAGAAACTGCCACTGCCCAACTTGAACAAGCCCAAGCGCAAAAACAAGAAGCCCAAGCCCAATTAAAATTAGCCAAAGCCGATCGCGATCGCTTTCAACGCTTGTGGGAACAGGGAGTTGTGCCAAAACAGCGCTACGATCAAGCGCAAACGGAATGGGAAAGTCTGCAGGCAACGGTCGAAGCCCGTCAATCGGCAGTGAATGCTGCCCAACGCCAAGTAAATGCGGCCCAAGGGGCGTTGAGACAAGCCAAAACCAGCAGTATTAATCCCGACATTTTCACCGAAAGACTGCAAGGATTGCGACAACAACTGGAACAGGCGCGATCGCGCCTGGAAGCGGCCAAAGCCGATGTCGCCAATGCCCAAGCCAATCAAGACCAAATCCAAGCCAAATTGGACGATTTAAGCATCGCTAGCCCCATTGAAGGGGTAGTATTGGATCGCATCGCCGAACCGGGGGAAGTGTTAAGTTCCGGCAAAATTATTCTTACGGTTATCGATTTGGATGAGGTTTATTTGCGGGGCTATGTTCCGGAAAAGCAAATCGGCAAAATCCGAGTCGGTCAACCGGCGAAAGTATATCTAGATTCTAATCCCGACCAACCTCTAGACGCTACTGTCAGTTCCATCGACAGTCAAGCCTCCTTTACCCCGGAAAATATCTATTTTAAGCGCGATCGCGTCAAACAAGTCTTTGGACTCAAACTCAGCATTGACAATCCTCAAGGCTTTGCCAAACCAGGAATGCC
>JBDGQV010000137.1:4628-18579 GCA_042218725.1 Halothece sp.
CGTTGGAAAAGGAGAGATTTTTGGCCTCATTGGCCCGGATGGGGCAGGAAAAACCACCGCCTTTAATATTTTAGCGGGGGTAATGGAAGCAACTAGCGGCCGCATCGAAGTCTTAGGAAAGTCGCCGCGGGAAGTGCGCTTGCAAACCGGTTATTTAACGCAGAAATTTTCTCTTTATGCCGATTTGAGTGTGGCAGAAAACATTGCTTACAATGCCCGTGTTCGCAGATTGCCGGAAAGCAAATTTCAACCTCGCGCCCAAACCTTATTGCAACGAGTGGGATTAGCGGAATTTCAACATCGCCTTGCCGGAAAACTTTCGGGAGGAATGAAACAAAAACTTGCCCTCTGTTGTGCCTTAGTGTCTCAACCGGAAGTATTGCTGCTGGATGAACCGACGACAGGAGTCGATCCCGTTTCGCGACGGGAATTTTGGGATTTGCTTGCCTCTGTGGCAGCGCAAGGAGTAACGATTGTAACAGCAACGCCCTATTTAGACGAAGCTGAACGTTGTCATCGCATTGCCCTAATCTATCAGGGAGAAATCCAACAAATGGGAACCCTTTCCCAGTTGCGAGACAGTTTGGGATTAGCCCGTTTAGAAGTCCGTTGCCATGACGTTTTCCAAGCCGAAACCGTATTAAGAGAAGCAATGTCGCAAGGAGAAACAACATTTTCTGATGTGCAATCCTTCGGCGATCGCGTGGATATTTTAACCGCAGATAGAGATGTCGCAAAACAAGAAATCCATCAGCATCTCAAAGATAATGGCATTGCCCTAGATACCATTGAGATTAACGACCCCACCTTAGAAAATGTCTTTGTTAGCAATCTGCGCGCTTCCCAATCCGATCCCCCCTTTATTCCCTTCCCGCGCGATCGTTATAGAAAAACAGAAGCGGAAATTGCCATTGGTGCCTACAATCTTCAGAAAAGCTTTGGCAACTTCCAAGCCGTAAAAGGCATTGACTTAGAAATTAAATATGGGGAAATTTATGGTTTATTAGGAGCAAATGGCGCGGGAAAAACGACTATGATTAAAATGCTATGCGGGTTATTGCCGCCAAGCGGTGGCGAAATGACCCTGGCAGGGAAAAGCAAAAACTTGCATAGTCGTGAAACGCGATCGCGCATCGGTTACATGAGTCAAAAGTTCACCCTCTACGACGACCTCACCATTCTCCAAAATTTGCGTTTCTACTGTGGCGTTTATGGGGTTCCCAGCAAACTCCGTTCTAAGAAAATTGAATGGGTACTGAAAACCTGTGGCTTAGAAGGGAAAGAAAACACCCTTACCGGCAAACTGCCAGGCGGTTGGAAACAACGGGTTGCGTTTGGGGCATCTGTCATGCATGAACCGGAAATTTTATTCCTAGATGAACCCACCTCTGGTGTTGATCCCCTCGGCAGACGACAATTTTGGCGCTTAATTCGCGATTTTGCCCAACAAGGAACGGCCATTTTAGTAACCACGCACTACCTAGAAGAAGCAGAAAACTGCAATCGGATGGGCTTCATGGTAGCAGGAGAAGTGGTAACCCAAGGATCGCCCACTCAGATTAAAGCTGCACAACCGGGGCAATTAATTGAACTAAAAACTAATGATGTGGAAGCCACTGCCAACTGTTTGAAAGAAACATTTGCAAGTTGGCGCGTTGCCATTTTCGGTGATGCGGTGCATTTCGTTCTCGATAATGTTGAACAAGACTGGTTGCAAGTGAAACAGCGTTTAGAAGAAGCTAAATTAGAAATTGACAGCCACCGTTCAATTCCCTTTTCGTTGGAAGATGCCTTTATTGGAATTGTGCAACGGCAAGCTAACCGTAGATGATAATGACTAATGACTCAAGCCCATTTAATTAAACATCCATTCCTCAAGAATCGGTTGAATTTTCTTCAACTCATCCAGAGAAAGCAATTCTAACTCGCCATCAGGTTTGGCTTTGGCAAAAAAGAGTAAGGGAACTAAAGGAGTATAAACGCCATATTCAAAGTCATTGTGGAAAAATGTTGCCAGAAGTTGAAATTCTTCCGCTTCCCAATCTCGTTCCGTTTCAATTTCCAAAGTGAGAATGTCGTCGTCTTCCGGTTCCGGCAATTCTCCGGCAACCGTAAGGGTAAAGGAAGTTCGCTTGAGGGTAAGATTTTCTTCGGCTAAACTCGCTTCTGCCTTTGGAAAAAGGGTATCAATTTCTGCTTCGTCTTCCACTAGGATGGCTTGTTCTGCCTCATCATCTTCTTCATCCCAGAAAATAATGGAAACAGGCGAGTCTATGGGCATCAGGAGATAATATTGGACGCCCTTAGACATGAACGACTGCTCAACATAACAGTAAAGCGATCGCGCCTCTTCATCAACTAGCACTTTAATTTCTGGAGAAGAAGCAGGTTGATCTTGAGAAAAAGGAGATGAGGACATAGCAGACAAGAGAGTATGGCATTCTTCAAAATATCACACCGCGATGCCTCATCAAACCATGGGAAAATGATAATTAATTAATCAGTTGGAAAAGAAATAGCAATTAGAGAAAATACCATTTTTTTGCCTATTCCTGTTTTAATCATTCATGTTAGCAAATACGACGATTTAACCAGTTAATCATTAAATCATTCACTTGTTCCGGTTTTTCATCATGGGCGCAATGTCCCGCTTGGGAAATCGGATAAAATTCAACTTGGGGGTCATTGAGGTCTTGATACAGTTTTGCCCCTTCAATGGGTGTCCAAGGGTCTTCCTCTCCCCATAACACCAGTAGGGGACATTGTCGGTGCGGCAATAAGGCTTCAGGTTTTGGCCCTGGCGGTGCTGTTAAAACGGAGGCAAACACTTGTTGCGCCCCAGGATGACAGGAAGGCTGGTAGAGTAAATCCACTAATTCTTCGGTAATGGCAGCGCGATCGTGATACACTTGCTTGAGGGTGTTCCGAATCCGAGATTTGCGCCGAACTTGGTTAAAGACAAATTCGCCAATTTTTGGGGTGCTCACTAGCTTGGTAAACGTCCCCATTACGACATTGAGCGGAAACTTCAACTCTTCAGGACGATGGTTCAACCCCCCAGCACTGTTAATTAACACCCCACCGGCAGTTATTTCAGGAAATCGGGCCATCATGGTTAAAGCGAGCAACCCGCCAATGGAGTTGCCCACAAACACAGTTTGCTGATTAATGTGATGCTTCCAGAAATCGTAGAGTTGCTGTTGCCATAACTCAACGCTATAGTCTAAAGCAGGCTTATCGGAACTGCCAAAGCCTAACAAGTCCACTGCAAAGACTTGGTAGCCAGCATCAGCTAAGGAGGGAATATTGTTCCGCCAATGGCCAATGGAAGCGCCAAACCCATGAATTAATAATAAGGGCTGTCCTTGTCCTTGCACAGTGTAAGTAATCCGATAGCCTTGCCATTGCCAATCATAGACGGTTAAAGCAGTGTTTTTCGTTAGCGATTGCGTCATGAGAACGTTTTTCAAACAGGATTAACGGTTTTTTCTCTATCATACCGAAACCGATGTTTCCGTTGCGGTTGCTAATATGAAGACGAGACAGAGAAATTAGGAAGTATCCCTTATCATTTTGAATTAAAATATGTCCATTTTTACCCTCAAATCCGTCAAAAAAGACTTTGGCATCAAAGAAATTTTACGAGACGCAACTTTCAGTATTGAAGAAAGCGACAAAGTAGGATTAATTGGTACTAATGGGTCGGGAAAATCAACCCTGCTCAAAATGTTAGCAGGAATTGAACCCATTGATGGCGGCGAATTTTCAGTTAACAATAATGCGCGATCGGTTTATCTTCCTCAACAACCAGAAGTTGATGAAAATAATACTGTTTTAGAACAAGTTTTTGCCAGTAGCGGGGAGCAAATTGAACTCATTAAAGAGTACGAATCGCTATCAGAAAAACTGGCTCATGATCCCAATAATAATCAGTTGCTTTCTCGGTTTTCCACGGTCACCCAAAAAATGGATGCCATGGGAACTTGGGATTTAGAAACGAAAGCTAAAATTATTTTAGATAAATTAGGATTGCACGATCTCAATGCCCCCGTTAAAAACTTATCAGGAGGAGAACGCAAACGTCTTGCCTTGACTGCTGCCTTATTGTCGGACCCGGATGTGTTATTAATGGACGAACCGACCAACCATTTAGATGCCGATTCTGTGGAATGGTTGCAAGATTATTTAAGAAACTTTCGGGGTGCTTTATTATTAGTGACTCACGATCGCTATTTCTTAGATCGCGTGACTAATCGCATTTTAGAAATCGATCGCGCTGATTTATATACCTTCAATGGCAACTACTCCTACTATTTAGAAAAGAAAGCAGAAATTGAAGCGGAAGAAGCCAATCGCATCCAAAAACATAAAACCGTTTTACGCAAAGAATTAGCTTGGTTAAAACAAGCCCCCAAAGCAAGAGGAACGAAACAAAAAGCGCGGATTCAAGCGGTTGAACAACTCCAAAATCAAGAATTCAAAGAAAGCAAAGGAAATGTCGAAATTTCCACTGCGAGTCGTCGCATTGGCAAGAAAGTAATCGAGGTCGAAAACATCAGCAAGTCTTATGAAGATCGCGTTTTAGTCAACAATTTTACTTATGAATTTAATCCCCAAGATCGCATTGGCATTATCGGTCAAAATGGAATCGGAAAGTCAACTTTTCTGGATATTGTAACTGGGCGCATTGAACCTGATACTGGCAAAGTTGATATTGGGGCAACTATTCAAATTGGCTATTTTGACCAACATTCTGATAATCTTCTTCAGGCAAAAAATGAAAACCAACGAGTGATTGAATATCTCAAAGACATTGCAGAATATGTGGAAACAGCAGATGGTACATTCATCAGTGCTTCCCAAATGTTGGAGCGCTTTTTATTCCCGCCGAATCAACAATATTTGCCGTTGCATCAGCTTTCTGGCGGGGAAAAACGACGTTTATTTCTGCTGAAAGTGTTGATGAGTGCGCCCAATGTATTGATTCTGGATGAACCAACCAATGATTTAGATGTGCAAACCTTAAGTGTCTTAGAAGACTATCTGCAAGAATTTAATGGGTGTGTTATTACTGTATCGCACGATCGCTATTTTCTTGATCGCACCGTGAACCAAATCTTTGCTTTTTCAGAAGGCGGCAATATTAAATCCTATCCGGGGAATTACTCCACCTATTTAGATTACAAAGAAGCAGAAGACGCGAAACTCAACCAAGAAAAATCTGCTGCAAAAACGCAAAAACCGAAATCGGATGCCAATGGTAAAGCCAAAAAAGAAAAAAATGGTAAAGCCAAGCAAGAAACCCAACAAAAATCTCGCCGCCTCTCTAACTGGGAACGACGAGAATTGCAAGAATTAGAAACAAAAATTCCCCAACTCGAAGCTGAAAAAGCAGAATTAGAACAAACCCTTGATAATACGCCTTCAGAAAAGTATAGTGAACTGCAGCAATTATCGGAACAAGTAGCTAACCTTGAGCAATCCATTGAAGATGCTACTGCCCGTTGGTTAGAGTTAGCAGAAATGGAATCTTGAAGCGAATTGTTTCGTGGAACTTAGCTTACAAGTTGGTAACACCCTTTTTATACCATTTCTAAAAAGTAATGCTACAGTAATTAGTTATTAGTCATTGGTTCACGAAGGACAAAGGACAGAGGACAAATGACAACTCTAAGAAGTTAATTGTCACCATAGTTTTCAGAACTGGTATTAGTTCTTCTCTGTTCAAGCTAAATCGAACAATAAAATCTCTGCATCTTCTGTCGCTTCAATAGTCAGCGCATTTTCCTCACTCACAGCTACACCGTCACTGGTACTTAACGGCGTATCATTCACCGTTACTGCCCCTTTGACAACCTGTAGCCAAACGTGACGTTCCGGAGGGACGTTATAAGTTACAACATCCCCACTTATTAACATGCTTAAATAACAATTTACATCTTGTTGCACAGAAATGCAATCCCCTTCTGCCTTTTTTGATGCAATTAACTTTAATTTCCCCGGTGTTTGATCAATGCTAAAATTATGCTGTTCATAAGCCGGTTTGATGCCTTTTTGATCAGGAATAATCCAAATTTGTAATAAATGAACCGGATCTGTTTTTGAAGGATTAAACTCACTGTGTAAAATCCCAGTTCCGGCACTCATTTTCTGGACATCTCCTGGATAAATAATTGAGCCATTCCCAAGATTATCTTGATGTTCTAAGGTTCCTTCTAGAACATAAGTAATAATTTCCATATCTTGATGTCCATGAGTGGGAAATCCTGCATCCGGTTGAACCCAATCTTCATTAATTACACGCAAACTGCGAAATCCTAAATTATTGGGATCGTAATAGTTAGCAAATGAAAAGGTATGATAGGTATCTAACCAACCGTGATTAGCATGACCGCGTTCATTAGCTTTGCGAATAGCAATCATTAATCTTGCTCCAAACTTATCAACTAAAATGCCTTCCTAATTTCTAAAAAATCGCAAGCAATTATCTATAAGTTGCTATGGCTTCCATCACAAAATGGAGCATTATTGGTATGTTTACAGTTACATAGGGCAACTTTTTGCTCTTTCTCAATGGAAAATTCCAGAGGCGTGAAATCGGTTCCAGCATGGGAACCATCACAAAACGGTTGTCCTTGGGAACGACCACAGCGACACCAATAATATGTGCCAGTTTCTAAGTTCAAAACTGCAGGTTTTTTATCAGCAATGACAGGTTCCGGCATGGGGTTTCTTCTACTTAATTAAATAATCAGTTTCTATTTGCACTATAGACGAAAGATGGTTAATTTGGGAAGTATGCACCAAAAAGTAAGCAAGTTACTAAAAAGATACTATGACAAAGAACACTGAAGATAAGAAAAAAGTAAGTTGTCCTGTGGAAACGACCTTAAAGGTAATTGGCGGACGATGGAAAGTCTTAATTTTAAGAGAATTATTTACAGGTGTTAAACGTTTTAGCGAATTGCAACGCGGGTTAACTGGAATTACACAAAAAATGCTCACTCAACAACTAAGAGAACTGGAAACAGACGGCATTATTTCTCGTCAAGTTTATCCGGTTATTCCTCCTAAGGTCGAATACTCCTTAACGCCTCTCGGCGAAAGTTTACGTCCCATTATTGATGAAATGCATCGTTGGGGTGTTCATTACGAACAACATGGTTCGCGCCATTAATTCGTTATCCTATTTGATAGAGAGCAAGGAAATTTAGGCAATTTAGAGATATGACAACTCAAACCACTACTACACAATCTGTTCCGCCAGGAAACTTTGGTTTACCTTTCATTGGCGAAACCATTGCGTTTTTGCGGGATCAGGATTTTATCAATAAACGGAATGAAAAATACGGTTCTGTTTTTAAGACTCGTCTCTTTGGTAAACCAACAATTGTCTTTAAAGGAGCAGAAGCCAATCGATTTGTTTTTAATAATGAAAATAAGTATTTTATTTCAACTTGGCCACAGAGTACCCGCATTCTTTTAGGCCCCTTATCTTTGGCAACTCAAACCGGACATGAACATAAACAACGCCGAAAAATTCTTTCCCAAGCCTTTAAGCCTCGTGCTTTAAGCAGTTACATCGGAACCATGGAAAAGATTACTCAAAAATATTTAACTAGTTGGGAAGAACAACATTATTTGACGTGGTATCCGCAACTTAGAAACTATACATTTGATATTGCTTCTCAGTTATTTGTTGGATTAGAAAATGGCTCGCAAACGGAACTAAGTTACTTATTTGAAACTTGGGTAAAAGGATTATTTACGATTCCCCTTTCAGTTCCTGGAACAAAGTTTAGTCGTGCTTTAGATAGTCGCAACAAATTATTAAAGCAACTAGAAAAAATTATCCAGGAACGCCAAGGCAAAAATGATCCAGGTAATGATGCTTTGGGCATTTTAATGAAAGCTGAAGATGAAGAGGGTAATAAATTAAGTACAGATGAGCTAAAAGATCAGATTTTAGTTTTATTATTTGCTGGACATGAAACTTTAACCTCTGGATTAACATCGTTTTGTCTGTTAATGGCACAACATCCAGAAATTTTACAGAAAGTAAGAGAGGAACAAGAACAATTTTCTATGTCTAAACCCATTACTTTGGAAACCTTAAAACAAATGACTTATTTGGAACAAGTGTTGCAAGAAGTATTGCGTCTTATTCCTCCTGTTGGCGGTGTTTTTCGAGAAGCAGTAGAAGATTGCGAATTTAATGGTTATTTGATTCCGAAAGGGTGGAATGTTCTCTGTCAAATTAATCAAACGCATCAAGAACAAGCAGTTTATCCCGAACCAAACCTATATAATCCAGAACGGTTTAATCCCGAACAGCCCAATAATCCTGGCAAAACTTATAACTATATTCCCTTTGGCGGCGGCATGCGAGAATGTATTGGGAAAGAATTTGCTCGTTTGGAAATGAAACTATTTGCCACCCATTTAGTCCGTAATTATCAGTGGGAATTAGTTCCGAATCAAGAGACGGAATTAACCGCGGTTCCTGTTCCTCGTCCCCGTGATGGCTTAAAGGTAAAGTTTGAGAAAATTCGTTAAGGAAAATAATTGATGATGGTAAGAGGAGTGCTATTCAGTTTCGGATTATTTATTTTATGGGTTCAGCCTAGTTTAGCCATTGAATCTAGAACAAAGCCAGAGACTTTCCAGTCGGAACAAAATTTAATGATGGCTCATGTTAATCCAGCAATGATGAAAAAAATTCAAGAAGCAATTAAGAAGAATCCCAATAATCCAAAACCTTATTTAAAACGGGGAATAGCCTACAATCATTTACAAAAGTATGACAAAGCAATAGAAGATTTTAGTCATGTCATTGAACTAGATCCAGATAATGTAGATGCCTACAATTTTCGCGGCACAATGTATTTTCGATTAGGAAAATATGAAAAGGCACTCGCTGACTATAATCAAGCCATTAAAATTGATCCCGAATATGCACTATTATATTTTAATCGCGGTTATGTCAAAGCCGAGTTAGGCAAAATTGAAAGCGCGATCGCGGACTTTGAAAAAGGCGCTAGTCTTGCGAAAAAACAAGGGGATTTAAACACTTACCAACAAGCGCAAAACGTCATTGAAAAACTTCAAACTAATCCCACAGCAGTGCAACCTTAACGGGATGGTTTGATATGAAGCAAGTGAAAATTGAACAGTTGACTAAGGCGTTTCAATGGGTTGCTTATAGCGCGATCGCGCTGGGAATTCTCGTCCGGTTGCGATTATATTTTAGCAATCGCTCGCTGTGGTTTGATGAAGTTAATCTTGCCTTAAATCTTGTTGAACGATCTTACCAATCCCAACATTACCTAATTGGAACCATCCCTATCCTTAATGAAGAAGAACAAGCCTCTCAAAAACGGTGGGAAATGATTAAAACAGAATTAAAACAACTGGATAACCAACAGCGAGTTTGGATTATCTTGATTAAATTCCATGATCATGAAAAGGAATTTCTCGTCTCTCACTTGAATGCTATAGGCCAACCAATGCAGTGTTTGGAAAAGCCAGGGGCTTATACTTGTTTATATAGCCTTCAACAGGAGAAGAAAACAAGTCAATTACCCTGAAATGTTTTTTCTCCTGCTTTAAAAACCAGCACTATTGATTGGAATTCGTATTAACCTGACGAGCTAATTCCTTAAAACTTTCCATATTGGCCCCTGGACGACGGCGGAAAGTTGTTGCTTTGGGAATAAGATAAGTTGGTGCAAACGTGTCTCCTTTCAATTGTTCTGCTTGGCCTTGACCATTATTTTGAAAAGAGGAAGGTTGCACTTGTACGGGATTGGGGGCAGGTTGAGATTGAGACTGCTGTTGTCCAGTATTAGCGCTAGACTGAGGTTGAGACTGCTGGTTTGCTGCTTGTTGTTGCTGATTATCAGTTTGCGTTGATTGTTGTTGTTGAACTTGCGACTGGGTTTGCTGTTGTTTTTCCGCCTCTGCGGTTTGTTCGTCCTCTAGTTGTACGTAATAATTATCCTTTTGACTAAATAAGTTTTTGATAAAGCCAACCATTAATAACAACTCCTAAAACATTTTGACGATCACCGTTAACTAGCATATCGGAAGACGGGAACACTAGTTTATAAGAGAAATGAAGAAACTTTTTTCATTTGCCCTTCCCGAAAAGGGAACCAATGTGTTAAGGTAATAAGGGCTTGTGAATAACATCCTATGTCCTTGCGGATGTGGTGGAATTGGTAGACACGCACGCTTGAGGGGCGTGTGGCCTTGCGCCTTGCGAGTTCGAGTCTCGCCATCCGCATTTTTTTTCTATCGATTGTAACCGTAAGGGGACGCTGCGAAGTTTCATTAACCGCTATCATAGTCAGTAGGGATTAAGTTTTGTAAATAATCAATACTGGCATTTTGAACTGGCAAACAACACCGACGTTAGAGACAAGCTGGTACGCCCTGCAACCCCTTTGGCAAGGCGGAGAAGAGGTTGTCAAAACCGGACTTCCTCATGAACAACTTGCCCCAGCCTGGCAAATTTTACTATTAGGAGATGGTTCTCCCACACGTCATTTAAGACTGTTAACCCGAGAACCGATTGAAGTTGATGTTCTGGATATGTCTCCAATTGGGAATCAGCGCGATCGCGCCCCAGAAGACATTGAAGCAGTACCAAGCCCTAGACTGCGCCGGCAGGTTTGGTTGCGCACAGCGTCCGGCCAACGGCTAGCCTATGCAGTCTCTTGGTGGGATGCCCAAGAGGTGGATGACTATCTCCAAAACCGTTCTTTACCGATTTGGGATAACTTATCGCAGTTGCATACGGAACTCTACCGCGATATCCAGGGAATTTATTATGGCGATTCCCCAGAATTGGAGCAAGCCTTTAACCAAATCGGTCCCTTTTGGGGACGACATTATTTATTCTGGCACAATGGTCAACCGCTTACCCTAATTTATGAAGTGTTTTCTCCTTATCTAAACAAATATTTAACTTAACAACAATTGATCGCAGATTTTTTAGGCAAAGCGTCAGCAGAATTTAGTAATTTGCGTTCACCAAAAGGTGTCGGCATCGAAGACGCATCGCTTATTCTGTGAATTTTTAAGCAAAAACGTTCATTGATAACGGATGAGGACACCCATTCATCAATTAGGATAAATAATAATACTATCTCTATCAATTCAAGTTACGGCTAGATTAAAAATCCTCTGTGTTCTTTGTGTCTCTGTGGTTCAATTAATAGCCAAAACGAATAGAAATGGTATAAAGAATAACTGTCTTTTCAAAAAGATAACCAGTGATAACTTCTCCGATTGAAGAACAAACCCAAAATATCGCCCGTTCTCTCCTCAAAAGCGTTCAAAAACAAGAGAATTCCAACTTAATTCTTAATTGGACGCTAGAAAGACCGGAATTGAGAAGACAACTGTTTCAATTGGTCGATTGTCTTCCCACCTTACAGAGTAACCGCGCGATCGCGCAACATATCAAAGAATATCTCACCCAAGACAATCCCAACGAACTTCCCCAAGCCATCCGCAACATCATTAATTTTCAAAATACCGATAGTTTTCAAGCAAAAACCACTGCAATTACCTTCCAACAAGGGGTGAAACAATTAGGGAAACAATTTATTATTGGTGAAAATACCACTGAAACCCTAAAAGCGATTCAACGGAAAACGAAACCCCATCTGAACTTTTCCATTGATATTTTAGGGGAAGCAGTTGTCAGTGAAACAGAAGCACAGCATTATTTAGATGCCTATGAAAAATTATTAGACCAATTACACCAGGAAACGAACAATATTGCCCCCCAAATTTCTGTTAAGTTAACGGCACTTTATTCTCGCACCACGCCCACTGATCCCGAAGGCAACACAGAGGTATTGTTGCAACGATTGCGCCCCCTCCTGCGTCAAGCAAAAGCCTGCGGGGTAACCATTCACTTTGATATGGAGGATCAAGTCTATAAAGATTTAACCTTCCAGATTCTGAAAACGCTTCTAGCAGAAGAAGAATTTCGACAAGATACCCATGTTGGCATTACCTTGCAAGCCTACCTGAAAGATAGTGAACAAGACTTAACCAATCTTCTGAGTTGGTTAGAAAAACGGGGAACGCCCATTATTATTCGTTTAGTGAAAGGGGCTTACTGGGATAAAGAATATATCAAAGCGCAACAAAACAACTGGCAACAAAAAGTCTTTACTGACAAAGCGGAAACGGATCGCAATTTTGAAAACTTGACGGAAACTCTCATTAAACATCATCACCTGGCTTTTCCCGCGATCGCGACGCATAATGTAAGAAGTGTTGCCAAAGCCATTGCTATTGCTGAAGCAGAAAATATTGACGCCTCCCGCTATGAATTCCAAGTGCTTTATGGCATGGGAGATTCCTTGGCTAGAACTTTAGCTGATCAAGGCTATCAAGCAAGAATTTATTGCCCCCAAGGGGAACTGTTGCCAGGGATGAGTTACCTGATCCGACGGCTATTGGAAAACACCGCCAATACCTCTTTTCTCAAGCAACGGTTATCCGCATCCAGTGAAGCCCTCATTGCCCCTCCCAAACCGAAAGAACCGCAGACGTGTCCTGTTTTTCCCATCATTAATGCAGCCGATACCGACTATAGTAACCAGAAGGCGTATCAAAGCCAACAAACGATTCTCAAAGAGATTAAAGATCAATCTCCCCAAATTTATGATCCCATTATTAACCACCAGCGAGTGGATACAGGCAAGCGCATTCCCTCCATTAATCCCTCCAAAACCAGTCAAATTCTAGGCAAAATCGGGCAAGCCCAAGCTACTCATGCGGAACAAGCAATCCAAGCCTGCAACGAGGCATTCCCCGCCTGGAAAGCAACGCCAGCAGACAAACGATGTGAAATCATCCATCGCGCAGCAAATTTAATGGAAGCCCGACGAGAAGAACTCAATGCTTGGGTATGTTTGGAATCCGGGAAAATTCTTCCTCAAGCGGATCCAGAAGTATCAGAAGCCATCGACTTTTGTCGCTACTATGCCAACGAAATGGCAAAACTGGCAAAAGGTCATGATTTTAGTGTGCCAGGAGAAACCAATCTCCACCATTATCAGCCTCGCGGCACTGCCGTTATCATCTCTCCCTGGAATTTTCCCATTGCGATTACCACCGGCATGACAGTGGCGGCTTTAGTGACGGGAAATTGTGCCATCCTCAAACCCAGCAGCAACACCAGTATCATTGCCTCGAAAATTGCTGACATTCTCATTGAAGCCGGCATTCCCGAAGGTGTCTTTCACTTTCTCCCCGGTAAAGGCACCGAAGTCGGGGATTATTTAATTAACCATCCCCAGATCCAAACCATTGCTTTCACGGGCAGTAAAGCCGTGGGCAATCGCATTATCCAACAGGCTGCAACGCCCCATCCAGACAGCCGTCAAATTAAACGGGTAATTGCAGAAATGGGCGGCAAAAATGGCATTATCATTGATGAAAGCGCTGACTTAGACGAAGCGGTTAAAGGGGTGATTACCTCGGCATTTGGCTACAGCGGGCAAAAATGTTCCGCCTGTTCCCGTGTCATTGTTCTGGATCCGGTGTACGATCCGTTTCTGGAACGCCTCAAAGAAGCCACGCTATCCTTGCAAGTGGGAGAAGCGGATGACCCCAAAACCCAAGTTGGCCCTGTTATTGACCAGACAGCGTATCAATCCATTCATCAGTACCTAGAACTGGGAAACGCAGACGCCACCCTCATTGCCCAAACGCCCAACCACCTCTCCCAAGGATTTTATATTCCGCCGACTATCTTTTCCGATGTGGATTCCCAGCATCCCCTTACCCAAGAGGAAATTTTCGGTCCCGTGTTAACGGTTCTCAGGGCAAGTTCCTTTCGTGAAGCGATCGCGATCGCGAATGATACCCCATATGGATTAACAGGCGGTGTGTATTCGAGAACCCCGTCTCATTTAGAACAAGCCCG
>JBDGQV010000138.1:0-8357 GCA_042218725.1 Halothece sp.
AACACATTATTAACATCCACTTAACCAAAGTACGGTGATGGCAAGGGCACAACATAATCTTGAGATGACCAGGAGAATCCACTCAGTATCAGAGCGTATTCAAGAGACCTTACAAGAAATTCGCGATTTTTTGGAGGTTGATCGCGTCGCCCTCTATCAATTTCGAGAGGATGGTAGCGGCGAAGTCATCGCAGAAGCCCTTAGTCAGAACCGCTTCCTTTCCTCCCTATTGCAATTAAGATTCCCCGCCTCTGATATTCCTGAAGCAGCGCGAAAACGCTTTTTAGCGGAACAAGTCCGCATTTTGGTCGATGTGGGGTTAGGACGAAAGCGCCACCACTTTCCCAATGGGCAAGTGAATAACAGCTATGTTAACGCTTCCCCCTGCCATTTGAATTATTTGAAACATCTCAATATTCAAGCCAGTATTACCTATCCCATTATTCTTCGGGAACAACTTTGGGGATTGCTTTTGATTCACCACAGCCGCAATCAGTATTGGCAAAGCAGTCACTTAGCCATGCTGGAGTTGTTAGCGGAACGGTTGACCCTATTAATCACCACAGAAGAACTGTCAGAATGCCAAAAAGCCCTGTTGCATCGGGAAACAACCATTAAAACCATACGCAACCTGATTAAATCGGAAACGGCAGAGGTTCCCCTCAGAGAAATTTTAGAAACTGCGGTCAATCGTTTACATGGTTGCGGCGGGCGGATTTATCTGCAACAAATGTCGGGAGAAAGCGAGGTTTATGAAACGGGAGAACAGCCCATTTATGGGATTTTCAAGCATCAGCAAGCATGGCAGCCCTCAACCGTGGCAGAACAAACCCAACAGTGGCAACGGTATTTACTCCATGCCGATCAAGTGTCGTTTCCTGATTTGGATTCTTATGTCTCAGTGTATGATCTCAGCAAAGCAGCATCGGTGAATTATGTTGCCCTGGTGATTCCCTTTTCCTCCCGATTGCATCGAGAAGCCTATTTAACCCTCTTTCGGCAGAAGCCTCAGCAAACCATTTGGTGGGCTGGTCCCCCGCCGCAAAATGGACAAGAAATGCAGCAACTTCGCAGTTCCTTTCGCCCGTGGCAAGAAGTAATTCAACTATCTGCCCTAGAAAGTTGGACAACCGAGGAAATGCGGTTAGGTTGCACGATCGCGCAATTATTGGAAGAAACTTTCCATCAGCAAGAATTAAGTACTGCGGCTGCTTCCCCAGACAACTATCATTCCCTGACGCAACTGCCCAATCGCAATGTCTTTAGTGAAAAAGTGAATCTGGTTTGCCAGGAAAGTAACCACAGCAATGAATTGTTTGCAGTGGTGTTTCTGGATTTAGACCGCTTCCAACAAGTCAATAATACCCTAGGCCATGTGGCAGGCGATGAACTGCTGAAATTAGTTGCCCAACGGTTGCAAAACAGTTTAGCGGATCAAGAGTACTTTCTCGCCCATTGGAATGGGGATAAATTTGTCATTTTGTTGCGGCATCTCACGAATTTGGATAGTGCTGCCATCGAAGAGAAATTTAGCGCGATCGGGCAACGGTTGCAAGTCCCCTTTTCCCTTTTTGGCCATGAAGTGTATGTGAAAGCCAGTTGGGGCATTGCCATCAGTCCTTATGACGGCACCGATGCCGAAACGCTGTTATTAAATGCAGAAACGGCCATGTATAGTGCCAAAGAACAAGGGAGAAACCGCTATCAAGTGTATTCTCCCTCTCTGCGATCTCCCCTGAATCCCCTCACCTTGGAAGCGGAAATTCGCAACTCGTTGCAAAATGATGATTTCTGCCTCTATTACCAACCCCAAATGAATCTTCAAACCGGAGAAATCACAGCAGTAGAGGGGTTAATTCGCTGGCAACATCCGAAACGAGGATTGCTTTCTCCCAAGCATTTTATTTCCTTTGCCGAAGAAAGCGATTTAATCTGTGAAATTGGCGAGTGGGTGTTGAGAGCGGCTTGCCAACAATTGGCACAATGGCGAGAACAAGGGATTCATCAGATTCGAGCGGCGGTCAATGTCTCCGGTCGTCAGTTTCAACAAACGAAATTTGTTGACAAGATCCAACAGATCTTAGAAGAAACCAATATTCCGGGTTCGGCATTGGAAATTGAAATTACCGAAACCACTGCTGCCCAAAACATTGATCGCACCCATTGGATTTTAAGCCAACTACAACAAATGGGCGTCAGTGTCGCCTTGGATGATTTTGGCATCGGCTATTCTTCTCTCAATGCCATTAAAAACTTTCCCCTGAATACCCTCAAAATTGATCGCACCTTTATTGAGGAAATTGAAAGCAGCGCGATCGATTCTGCGATTGTCAATAGCGTCGTCAGCCTGGCGCAAGGTTTAAACTTGCGAGTGGTTGCCGAAGGTGTGGAAACCTTCCAACAATTGGAAACTTTGCGTTCCTTGATGGTTTCGCGAAACACAGACACATTTCGTCAAGAAGTACAAGGCTACTTTATTAGCGAACCCCTTTCTGCCGGCAATGCCACTGAGTTTCTGATCAATAGCAATTCTGAAACCGGTTTCTTTTCTTCGCAACTTGCCTCTCTCGATGACAATCAGGATGATACGGTTTGGAAAGAGAACCACTTTCCTGATTATGATAGTTCCGGCAATTCACCGTTACAGCAACTATTTAATCAAACCCGTCGGGAACAGCTAATTGCGCAAATTACCCAACAAGTTCACGCCTCTCTCGATTTAGAAGAAATTTTTCAGGTTACGGTCACTGAAATTCGCGAATTTTTACAAACCGATCGCGTCGTACTCTATCGCTTTGACGAAGACTGGAATGGGCAAGTCGTCATTGAATCCGTGGATGACAATTGGGAACCCTTAATTCATCGGGAAATTGATGACCCCTGTTTTCAAATTAAATCGGCGCCTTTATACCTCAATGGGCGAGTTTTAGTGATTGAGGATATTGAACAAACAGAGATGACCCACTGTTATCGGGAGATGTTGCGCTCGTTCCAAGTTCGCGCCAATTTAGTCATTCCCATTCTCAATCAGGATAATCTTTGGGGGTTGCTGATTGCCCATCATTGTCGGAGTCGCCGGAGTTGGCATCCCACAGAAGTCAGTTTGCTAAAACAGTTGGCAACCCAGGTGGGAGTGGCGATTCATCAAGCCGAACTTTATCAGCAACTGCAACAAGCCAATCAAAAATTAGAAGCACTTGCAATCCGAGATGGATTAACCCAAATTGCCAATCGCCGTTGGTTTGATGAAACCTTAGATCGACAATGGCAACGGTTGCAACGGGAACAAAAACCGTTATCTTTGATTTTGTGCGATATTGATGAGTTTAAGCCTTACAATGACTATTACGGCCATCAGCAGGGAGACCATTGTTTAGTGGAGATTGCCGAAGCACTACAGGGCGTGGTGCATCGTCCCGATGATTTAGCAGCGCGTTATGGGGGAGAAGAGTTTGCCCTGATTTTACCGAATACCTCGGCAGACAATGCCCTGATTGTTGCGGAAAGAGCGCGAGAAGCGGTTGCTCAGTTGCAAATTCCTCACGATCCGTCCTCAGTAGCACCTCATGTTACCTTGACGTTAGGAGTTGGCACGTTAATTCCGGGAACGGATCATAGTCGCAAAGAATTAATTCGTCGGGCGGATCAGGCGCTTTATCAGGCCAAAGCCCAGGGACGCGATCGCGCGATCAAGTTTGTTGATGAACCCAAAAGCAACCTGTAGGGTGGCACCTTACTCACCCTACACAATCAGTTTCAAATTATTTATCCAGATACTGTTCTAATGCCTCTGCCACTAACTTCGTCATACTAGTTCCCCGTTCGTCAGCAGCGGCTTTTAGGCGTTGGTGCAACCCTTCATAGATGCTAATGCGGTGACGCCGATTTTTGCCCCCAGCAGTGGGAGTGGGAACAGTCTGTTGCGGATCGTAATTGCTGGCATAATCCCGAATGGCGTCAAAGCCGACACGGTTGCAAAACTCGCCGAAACTTTCGTCTTTTTTCCCTTTTTGTTTATAAAACGCTAAGATGGGCTCAATATGCGCTTCCAATTGATCAACAGGCATCCGATCCATATAAGGTTGGGCTAAGGCCGTTTGATTGGGGGTTCCTCCTAACCAAACTTGGTAAGTTCCCGGCGTATCCCCCACTAAGCCTAATTCGGCCATATAAGGACGGGCACAACCATTGGGGCAACCGGTCATGCGCACCACAAGATCTTGGTTGGGCATGCCCAATTTTTGTAAAAGCCCGCGAATTTGATCTAAGGTACTGGGTAACTGCCGTTCCGACTCAGTAATGGCTAATCCACAGGTAGGAAGCGCCGGACAAGCCATGGAGTAGCGCAGTAGGTGATCCAGATTGTTGGGATCGGTAATCAGTCCATGGTCGGTGAAAATTTTCTCAATGTCGGCTTGATCCTCGGGATTGATTTCGTAAAGGATGACATCATGGTTCGCCGTTAACCGCATGGGCAGATGATATTGTTGAATCACTTTCCGCAGCGCCGTTTTTAAGCGGAAATTCCCGTCATCTTTGACCCGACCGTTTTCAACGGATAACCCAAAGAAGAGTTTGCCATCCCCTTGTTCATGCCAACCGAGAAAATCTTTATATTCAAAGGGCGGCAAGGGTTTCGAGTCTTGCAGGGGTTTGCCGAAATATTCTTCCACTTTGGCGCGGAATTTCTCAACGCCCCAATCATAGAGGAGATACTTCATTCTCGCAGTACGACGCTGCACGCGATCGCCGTAATCTCTTTGGGTAGCGACAATCGCCTTCATTAAATCATAAACATCTGCTTTATCCACATAACAGAGGGGTTCCGACATCCGCGCGAACGTTTCTTCTTTGTTATGGGTGCGCCCCATGCCGCCGCCAGCGAGAACATTAAACCCTTGCAGTTCTCCCTGATCATCAGTAATGACCACTAAACTAACATCATGGGTATAAACATCAAGGGAATTATCCCCGGGTACCGTGACACAGCACTTGAATTTGCGAGGCATATAACGGGCACCATAGATGGGTTCTTCCCCCTCATGGAAAATGGTGCCATTGCCGTTGCGTTCCCGCGCCGCTTGCACTTCCGGGGCTTCTTCTACACTCAGGAATTTTTCGCCGTCTAGCCAAATTTCATAATAAGCTTCGGTTTGCGGCCGCAACAAGTCAGCGATATTATCGGCGTATTGCCAAGCATACTGATATTCCGGCCGATTTTTCAAAGGGGCTGGCGGGGCCATCACGTTGCGGTTTAAGTCGCCGCATGCCCCCAACGTCGACCCCATATTGCGAATAATGCGGTTAATGGTATCTTTTAGGTTTTTCTTGAGAACCCCGTGGAGTTGGAAGCCTTGACGTGTGGTAACACGCAGGGTTTGATTGCCGTATTCTTCCGACAGTTGATCCAGGGTTAAATACAGTTCTGGCGGGATAAAGCCCCCAGGGCTGCGTGTCCGCAACATGAACTGATAATCTTTTTCTTGTCCTTTTTTGCGATTGTCACGGTTGTCTTGCTGGTAAGAACCGTGAAATTTTAGGACTTGCATGGCATCTTGACTCAAGTGAGTGGTGTCTTCTTCCAGTTCACTCACCAGGGGTTCCCGTAAAAAGTTGCTGTTTTCTTTAATTCCTTCTAATTTAGAGGGTTTACGCTTTTTAGCGGCTTTCGATGCTACCATTATTGCTTTTTGCTTACTCGTTGCACGTTTGGATCACCGCTAAGTCGATCGGAATTACGGTGATTACTTCCATCATATCGTGAGTGGATCATTTTTCAATGATCACCAGCAGTTAGAGTTGGATCCAAGGTCATTGCCGGAGTTTCCGTTACCAGTAGCAGATGGTTTGATTCTCTTGTTGTCACCGCAAATCCAGTCACAGTTCCCGTTACTGAGAGCAAGCGTCGGTGACAGAAATCGTTACATATAGAAATATTTTCAGGAAAACGATCTGTTATTCACCGTAAATGCAATTCACCGCAAATTTCGGAAGACGTGATTGAATTTTCCTTCTCACAACAGGGCAAAAAATAAAGCGATTATGATACCGCTTAAAAATAGTGCAAACAGTAACGCATTTTCCACTTTCTCCTGTACTTCTATTTGATGACATCTCAAGTAATTATGAGAAAAAAATCAAGGGAATATGAACTAATTATGAACATTTAAAAAGAAATAATAAGCTAATATGAACTTGCTCTAGCGCAATTTATCATTAATTTCCGTGAAATATGCAACTGCTTACAATTGGATTAATATCGGTGGGATTAGCCGCAGATGCTTTAGCAGTTTCTTTGACCAGTGGCTTGTTAATTAAACGCATTAAATTGAATAAAGCTTTAAAGATTGCTTTGTTTTTTGGATTGTTTCAAGGTTTGATGCCGGTTTTAGGTTGGATTGCCGGCTTAGGGGTGCGAGAATTCATCAGCGCGATCGCGCCTTGGGTAACTTTTGTTTTATTAGGGTGGCTAGGAGGAAATATGATTTATGAAGCATTAACAGATGAAGAAGAAGAACCGTTTAATCCGTTAGATAATACGACATTATTCGGACTCGCGATCGCGACTAGTATCGATGCGCTTGCTACCGGATTCGGACTTTCGGTAATAAAAATGTCCTTAGCTTTAACAGTAACAATTATTGCTTTAATAACCTTTATTCTTTCTTTTTTAGGGGTTTTTATTGGTCATTATTTTGGTGATTTATTCCAAGGTAAAGTCGAAGTAATTGGGGGCATTATTTTAATCAGTATCGGCAGTAAAATTTTATTAAGTCATCTCATCTCGCTATCTTAAAATCGAACTGAATTTATTAGAATTTTTAAAAATCCTCAATATTATCTCAATCATTTTCCACTAAAAAAACAAGAAAAAGATAGTTTTAACAATTATTGATGATCGGATTTAGAATTTAAGGTAACAGTGCTATTCCAACCAGCAGAATAATGATTTACCAGCCAATAGCGCAACAGCAATGACACAATTTTGACTAGCCGGCCTTGCGAATCAGATAAGATGGAATGGGCAACAAATAACTCCCCTCATTGCTAAGGATTAGAACAAGTATCTTCTGTCTAAAGAGACTTAATCGCTAACCTTCTCCAGTCACCTCAGAAAAATTACCAAATCTTTGGGTCTAAAGCTCCTCACTAAAGCTCCGGGCCCTTCTAGGGCGACTTTACCTGGAAAAATTTGTGGTAAAATTATAGATATATATCTCAGCTGAAGTCATGCTAGTTAGAGAAGCCAAACTTAAAGACGGCACATCAGAACAATATCAAGCACTTGATGAGGCTATTCGCACGGGACAGTTCATCAGAAACAAGTGCTTGCGATTGTGGATGGATACCGATCAATGCACTAGGGCAAAAATGCAATCTTTATGCAAAAGTTTGGCTAGCGAATTCCCATTCGCCAAGAGACTCAATAGCATGGCAAGACAAGCGCACGCCGACCGCGCTTGGCAAGCGGTTAATCGCTTTTATAAGAATTGCAGGGAGGGAATCAAGCCAGTTGGCTATCCCAAGTTCAAGAAGCATAATCGCTCAGTCGAGTATAAGACTAGCGGATGGCGTCTCTCCGAGGATAGTTATCAAATCACTTTCATCGATGGCTTTAAGGCAGGGACGTTCTCTTTGTACTGTGACAGCAAGGCGAGAGAGGATATCCTGAGAAGCAAAATCAACCGTGTCAGGGTGGTTCGCCGCGCCGATGGGTACTACGCACAGTTCTGCCTAGATGCCGATCGCTACGAGGAAGGAACTTATACCGGGGAAGTTATTGGCATTGACCTTGGTCTCAAGTATTTCATCAAAGATCAGAACGATAACCAAGCAACCTATCCTCAATTCCTCAGACAATCGGAGCGGAGGCTGAAAAAGTTGCAACGCCGCCTTAGCAAGAAGTATCGCAAGGGCAAAAAGCAATCAGCCAACTACCATAAAGTGCGTCGGCAACTGGGAAAACAACATCTTAAAATTCAACGCCAGCGTAGAGATTGGGCAATCAAGTTAGCCCAAGCGTTAGTGGCATCTAACGATGTCCTGGCGTACGAAGACTTAAGAGTTGCCAGCTTAATTAGAAATCACAATCTCGCCAAATCCATTTCCGATGCGGCTTGGAGTCAGGAATGAGCCGGAACTCGTTCCGGCTCACAAGCCTGACCGTTGGTCAATTCACAAACTTTCTCGACTACTATGGGAAGGTTTGGGGGAAAGCAGTCGTCGCCGTCAACCCTGCTTTTACTAGCCAAGATTGTCACAACTGTGGGCATCGAGTGCAAAAGTCTTTAAGCACTCGAACGCATCAATGCCCTAGTTGCGGGATTGAAATCTGTCGCGATACTAACGCCGCGTTG
>JBDGQV010000139.1:0-8830 GCA_042218725.1 Halothece sp.
GCTAAAAAAATATGCAAATTACTCTAGAAGAATTTTATCGTCGTTATGATGCTGGGGAAAGAGATTTTACCGGTTTAGAATTGCCTATCGAAGAAAGAGAATTGTTGAGATTTAGAGGAATCCCTAGCGGTGTTATTCTGAAAAGAGCTAAACTCAGTGGTGCTGTTTTAGAAGAAATTCAAATGGAATCTGTGGATTTAAGTTTTGCTGATTTAAGCCAAACTGCTTTGGCGGAAGCAATTTTTGATGATACTAAAATGGAGGGAGCCAATTTTCAAGGGGCTTATGGATCTCAAATTTGTTTTCGCAATTGTAATCTTCGTTATACCAAATTCAGAGAAGCCTGTTTAAGTGATGTTAGCGCTGTTAATTGCGATTTTAGTTTTGCTAGCTTTAAAGGAGCTTTCCGTGATTGGGATATTAAAACTGTAGATTGTATTTTTCATGAGACGATGACTGCTGATGGTCAAACTTGGGAAGAGTCTCCTTCAGGATCAATAAAATAAAAAGAGTGTAATTACAACTCTGTTTAATGAAATTAATTGCAATCAACTTCACTTTTTATCAAATTTATTAGATTTCGCTACGCTCTACCCAGCCTACCAATATCAATGGAATCACACCTTAGATAGAATGGGAAAGAAAAACGCTGTACCTGAGTCAACCCAGAAATGCCTACCCCTTCTGACGTCGAAACCTCAACCAAAACTGACGATCGCGCTAACGATGACTATCTCAACGAAATTCCCGATGAAACCGAGATGTCGATTTTTGACCATCTCGAAGAACTGCGTTGGCGCATCTTTTATTCCCTAATTGCTGTGGGCGTGGGAATCATCGGTTGTTTTATCTTTGTGGAACCGATTGTAGAAATTCTCAAAGTTCCCGCGCAAGGGGTAAAATTCCTGCAACTGTCACCAGGAGAATATTTCTTTGTCTCCATCAAAGTGGCTGGATATAGCGGTTTACTAGTAGGAAGTCCGTTTATTGTTTATCAAATTCTGTTATTTATCCTACCTGGCTTAACTAGGCGGGAACGTCGTCTTTTAGTGCCCGTTATGGTGGGATCAACCATCCTGTTTGGGGTGGGATTAGTCTTTGCCTATTTGGCGCTAGTGCCGGCAGCGTTGGATTTCTTTATTAATTACGGGAAGGATGCCGTAGAACAAATGTGGTCCATTGATAAGTATTTCCGCTTTGTTCTGCTGTTGCTGTTTAGTACCGCATTGGCATTTCAAATTCCCATTATTCAGGTATTATTAGGATTGTTAGGAATTGCTTCTTCTAAAACGATGCTTTCAGGATGGCGTTACGTCATTTTCGGTGCCGTTGTGTTAGGCGCCATTTTAACCCCTTCCACTGATCCCTTAACCCAGTCTCTCCTCGCTAGCGCTGTGTTAAGTTTATACTTTGGTGGCATTGGTGTCGTAAAACTACTCGGAAGATGACGGAAAGCGCAAACTACGCGATTGATTTTGGAACCAGCAATACGGTAATTACCCGTTGGAATCCCACTACGGAACAAGCAGAGGTGGTTTCTCTCTCGGATATTTCACAACAGTTGCCGAATAACCCGCCGTTAGTTCCTAGTTTGTTGTATGTGGAAGATGCAACTCAGGATAAAGTGGTAGTGGGACAAGCGGTGCGCGATCGCGCCCTGGATGTAAAATCAGACCCCCGGTTCTTTCGCAGTTTTAAGCGAGGCATTGCGGCACCAGTGCAAGGCTTTCTCCCAGAGTTGGATGGGAAAACGGTTAATTTTGAACAAGCTGGGGAATGGTTTCTGCAAACGCTAACCCAACGGCTTCAACAGGAAGAACAAACCGAGATTAATTCCCTAATATTAACGGTTCCCGTGGATAGTTTTGAAGCCTATCGGAACTGGTTAACTCATGTTTGCGAAGGGCTAAAAGCGCAACAAGTTCGTCTCCTCGATGAACCGACAGCGGCGGCGTTAGGGTATGGCACTGCCCAGCAGGATGTTCTGTTAGTGATTGATTTTGGCGGCGGTACTGTTGATTTTTCCTTGGTTAAACTCAACCTGGGTGAAGACAGCAAACAACCCCTCGGCTTTATTTTGAAATGGGGAGAAAAGTTATTAGGAGAAAGTTCGGCGCAAAAAGTCAAAACAGCCCGGGTGTATGGAAAAGCCGGGGCGAATTTAGGCGGCGGCGATATTGATGATTGGCTGGTAGACTATTTTGTCAAAACCCAAGGCATCGAGAAATCGGCGTTAACCACACGTCTCGCAGAACGTTTAAAAGTGCAACTCTCCTCCCAAGAAGAAGCGGAAGAGGTGTATTTCGATGAAACAACCTTAGACACGCTAGAGTTGAAGTTAGGGCGCGATCGCTTTGAGGAAATTCTGCGGGAACATGACTTCTTTGATCAACTCGATGAGTTGATGACCCAAGTGTTGCAACAAGGGCGGCGCAATGGCATTGAAGCTGAGGATATTCAGTCAGTATTGCTAGTGGGGGGTACGGTACAAATCCCAGCCTTGCAACAATGGTTACAACGGTATTTTGACGAGAATAAAATTCAATGCAATCAACCCTTTAGCGCGATCGCGTCCGGTGCCCTGCAGTTAGCCCAAGGGTTTCAACTGCAAGATTTTCTCTATCATAGCTACGGCGTTCGCTACTGGAATTATCGAGAAAATAAACACAGTTGGCAGCCCATTATTAAAGCCGGACAACCCTATCCCATGTCCACACCAGTGGAATTAACCCTGGGGGCATCCGTGCAAAATCAGCCCAGCATTGAATTAATTATTGGGGAATTAGGGTCGGAAAATAGCGGACGCACGGAAGTGTATTTTGATGGCAATCGGTTGGTAACCCGAACGTTAGATGACCCGGAAACGAATGTCATTCCTTTGAATGAAGATGCCAAAACCATTGCTAATTTAAATCCTGCAGGCAATCCGGGGCGCGATCGCGTCAAGATTCAATTTTGGGTTGATAGTCAGCGCTCGTTACGTATCACGGTCGATGATTTGCTAACCCAACAACGCTTGTTGCAAGAACAAGTGGTTGCTGAACTCAGCTAATCTGGGATGCTAATTCTTTCTAGGACGTCGTTGACAGATAAAGCAGCAACTGAGGGATGGGAAAATTTGGGATCCCGAGCGACGATCGCGTCTAATCCTTGAGATAAGACACAGGCAATTTTAATCGCATCTTCGAAATCAGGAGTCGGAGACGCTAAGGCTAATTCAAACGATGCTAATTGCAATACAGCATGATCCAATAGACAAATCTCTAAGGTCGCTAAAGTAATGGCAGTTACTTCTTTTGCCCGTTCAAGATCTTGGGTGTGCAACTTTGCAATTTCAAAGAGATTGGCAACTGTTATGGGAGTCACATAAATAATAATCCGCTTATCCTTTGTGGCCTCAAATAACAACTTGCTTTGCTGGAAAAACGGTTCTCGTTCTAGTAAAAAATCCAAAACAATATTGGTGTCTACTAAAAGTTTCATTGTAAAAATTTTTCTAGTTGCCGTTGTTGTAACATTCCTTGAACTGCCTGATCGCTTGGACTTGGTTGATTGGTGCTTAATAACCCGCCCATCCCGCTCATTAAACTGGCTCGTTCGCTATGTAAGTACTCCAGCATTTTGTCAATCGTGATCTCGCAGGGAGATTGTTCTGTAATTTTTACTAGTTGATTTGGCGACTGAAGATCACTTTTAAGTGATTCTAAAAGAAGATCAACAAGAGTGAACCGCTTGCTTAGTGAAAGGCTAGAAATGTTTTCTTTCAACTGTTCCAGAGACATAAACCATTTTTTGCAATTTGAGTATCGATGATAATTATAGTATAAACACGTAATTCAGTGAATGGAAATAATAAATGTCATTAATCTAATCTAGAAAATATATTAAAGATTTTTTGACGGTTTTGAACCTTGAATCTGACAATTTTGCGTGCAATTACGTACATAATCAGGAGTGATCTAATCTTGTGCGCGATCGCGCTACAATCCAAGGTTGAAGAAATCGTTGATGAAGACTACGCAGGAATTCGGGTTTAGGGTTGACAGGAAAATCGGTATCTTTAAAGGGACAAATTGTTATCTATACAAGTGATTCAATTTGAAAAACATTCCGTTTACATCCTGGGAGTGAGGAGTGAGTCATGGTATTAAGTCGGGAACAGTTATCCCACATCAAAACAGTATGCGAAAATTCAGAATTGATCCCCCACCATCAACAAGATGACACCACCCAACGGGCTTGGGTAGAGATTGACGAAACCGCCTTGCACCACAATGTTCAAGAAATTAAACAATTATTATCGCCCCGAACAAGCCTCATGGCAGTGGTGAAAGCAGATGGTTACGGTCATGGTGCGGTAAAAGTTGCCAAAACCGTTCTCGCCGCAGGGGGAGAGGCATTAGCCGTTGCTACCTTGCAAGAAGGCATTGAATTGCGCTTGGCAGAAATTGAGGCGCCAATTTTAATTTTGGGCGTAATCAATACGGTGGAAGAAGTGGAAGCCCTTGTTCATTGGCAATTAGAACCCACCTTATGCAGTTTGCCGCAAGTTCGTCTAGTCGGAAAAACGTTACAGGCATTGGGAACAACGTTGCCAGTCCACTTAAAGTTAGATACGGGGATGTCTCGTTTAGGAATGCTTTGGGAGGAGGCGATTTCTTTTTTGCAGTGCGTCCAACAGTTTCCGGAATTGGAAATTAAGAGTGTTTATTCCCATTTAGCCACGGCAGATGAAAAAGATGACCGTTTCATGCGGTTGCAACAGGAACGATTTGAAAGCGCGATCGCGCAGTTAGATTCCATTAATTTTACCCCGCCCTGTCTGCATCTGGCGAATTCAGCAGCGACTCTGCGTGACAGCAGTTTTCACTATGATTTAGTCCGAGTGGGTTTAGCCCTCTACGGGTTGTCCCCTTCTCCCCATTTAAGCGCGATCGCGGACTTGAAACCCGTTTTACAAGTTAAAGCTCGAATTACCCAAATTAAAGATATTCCTGCGGGCGCAGGAGTTAGCTATGGACATCAATTTATTGCCGAGGAACCTTGCCGAATTGCTGTGGTGGGCATTGGCTATGCCGATGGCGTGCCTCGCAATCTTTCCAATCAGTTGCAAGTCCTCCTCAAGGGAAAGCGGGTGCCCCAAATCGGGGCAATTACCATGGATCAGCTCATGTTAGATATTACTCATTGTAAGAATGCCCAGCCTGGAGATATTGTCACGCTCATTGGCAAGGAAGAACAAGAAGCGATTACTGCCGATCACTGGGCACAACAGTTGGGCACCATTTCTTGGGAAATCTTATGCGGATTTAAACACCGTCTTCCCCGTTTATCGGTTGCCAATGACCCCTAAATTGTAACCTTAACCCTGACTTTGCTCAATCACACGCCCATATAAATCGCTGAGTTTCGAAGCAACTCCTTCCCAGCTAAATTCGCTTTCCATCCGTTTTCTGGCATTTTCTCCGAGTTGATTGCGCCATTGGGGATCGCTTAAAATTCGATCAATCGCTTCGGCAAAAGCCTGTTCATCTTTGGGAGGAACTAATAATCCGGTCTCTTCAGAGATGACAGTAAAATTCAGTCCGCCGACGGCACTGCCCACAACTGGTGTACCGCTTGCCATGGCTTCAATGGGAACTAAACCGAACGGTTCATAATGACTGGGAACCACACACACATCTGCGGCTGCAAAATAGACCGGCAGATTTTCATCGGAAATCCGTCCGGGAAATTCGGTAATGTCGCTCAGTCCCAATTCTTCAACAATTTGGCTGATCCGTTCTTTTTCATCCCCATCACTTTGACCGGGGGTGTATGCGCCTGCAATAATCAGCCGTATGGGAACTTCTCCCCGAAGTTGAGACTGGTGTACTGCTCGTACTAACGTTTCAATGCCTTTGCGGGGATCAAAACGTCCCACATAATAGATTACTTTCTCTTCTGGGGAAAACCCTAATTTCGCTCGGGCTTGTTGATACGTAATAGAACCGAAATGGTTGATATCGGTACCGCAGGGAATAATTTCAATGTTGCCGCGAGTCGATACCAAAGAGCGCAGATACTCTTTCTCTTGGGGACTAGTGGCAACAATACAATCTGCGGTTTCTAAACAGGCTTTCTCAATTTCCAACCTTCGAGTTGCCGTGTGCGGGGGTTCTTTCACCGATTGGTATTTCACAGCGCCAAGAGAATGGTAGGTGTGCACCATGGGCAAAGATAATCTTCTTCGCAATTCTAAGCCTACCCAAGCTGAAAGCCAGTAATTGGTATGAATAAGGGCATATTCTCTTTCCTGTTGCCGTCCCCATTTAATCACTTCTTCCACAAAACTATCGCAGTGTTCAAAGATCTCTTGTCGCGGAATAAAGGTTTCGGGCCCTGCAGTCAGACGAATCGTGCGACAATGGGGTTGATGCTCGACGAAACGAGGTTGATTGGCATCGGCTTGACGAGTAAACATATCAACTTCCCATCCCAGTTGGGCAAGGGCTTCTCCCACTTGGCGCACATAAACATTTTGTCCACCGGCTTCTTCCCCACCAATATCGATTGCCGGATCGCCATGTACAGAAATTAAAGCAATTTGTTTGCGGTTATGACTGTTCATCGTCTCCTTTCCCTAATTTCGGTTTCCCTTTTCTAAAAGGTGAATGGTTTGTATTTTAGTTTTCGATTAACCACGTCAAAAAATTTGCAATGGACCCATTTCTTCAAATATTATCTATAATCATTGATGATATCGCGCTTAATAATATCAATGATCTTGAATTCTGTGATCACCTTTGGGAAAGATTTTTGAATTAAAAATTATAAACCTTTAACAAATTGCGTCAGACGTTCTAAGCCATTTTTGATCGTTGTCATATCAGTCGCATAAGACAACCGAATACAATGATCGTTTCCAAATGCAATCCCGGGAACCGTTGCCACTTGTTTTTCTTCTAGAAGTTGATTGGCAAATTCAAGAGAGGTTTTTCCAGTTTTACTAATATCAACAAATAAATAAAAGGCACCATAAGGGGTGGGACAACTTAATTCAGGTACACTGGAGAGAACATCCAACATGACCTGGCGTCGTTGGGTAAACGCTGCTAGCATTTCGTTAATGGCTTTTTCAGAAAGGGGATTTTCTAAAGCCGCGATCGCGCCGTATTGGGCAAAGGTACATACATTGGAGGTACTATGACTTTGAATTGTGGTCATGGCTTTGATAATCTCTTCGTTTCCGGCTAAATAGCCCACTCGCCAACCCGTCATAGCAAAGGTTTTCGCCAAACCATTACTCACCAATGTCCGTTCAAAAATCTCTGAGTTTAAACTGCCAATACTGATATGTTCGGCTTGATCATAGAGAATTTTCTCGTAAATTTCATCGGCAACGACAAATAAATCATGATTGACGATTACTTCAGCTAAGGCAGTCAGTTCTTCTCGCGAGTACACTGCCCCTGTGGGATTGGTGGGAGAATTGAGAATAAAGAGTTTACTGTTCGGCGTAATGTGCTGTTCTAGTTGCGAGGCCGTAATTTTATATTGTTGCGCAGCGGCAGTGGGAACAATGACGGGAACGCCCCCAGCCAGTTTCACCATTTCTGGGTAGCTTAACCAGTAGGGAGAGGGAATAATGACCTCATCTCCTGGATTAATCATCGCCTGCATGAGGGTAAACAGGGAATATTTGCCGCCGTTGGTGACAATGACTTGATTCGCGGAATACGGTAAATTATTCTCAGTGTGAAGTTTTTGCGCGATCGCGTTGCGTAATTTCGGTTCTCCGGCAGCCGGGCCATACCGAGTTTTTCCCTCATCTAAGGCTTGTTTCGCTGCATCAACCACATGACGAGGCGTATCAAAATCGGGTTCTCCTGCACTAAAACTACACACATCTAAGCCATCGGCTTTCATCGCTTTGGCTTTTGCGGAAATTTCCAAGGTTAAGGAGGGGGTAACTTCACCAACACGATTGGCTATCGGGATTTGACGCGATCCGCCCACACAATCCTCCCATTTTTATTTAAATGACTGCTTTTCTAGTGTCTCAGACAATGCGGATCAATGGCAGGGGTTTGGTATTTTTTGTTACAGTTTTTTGACATTAGTCATTAGTTATGTGTTGTTGGATTCAACCGCCGCTGACAGGCGGAATTAACACCACTTCATCCCCATCTTTTAAGATTGTCTCTGGCGAAACAAAGTCCAAATTCACCCCAAAATTCGTAACCTCTCGCCACTGTTCCAGTTGGGGATGTTCTTTTAAAATTTCATCCAAGACTGCTTTCACGGGGGTTTGAGGAGGAAACTGTTGCTGAATTTCCTCTACCCCATACGCTTCTTGATACGCGGCAAATAATTTAACCGTTACTGTAATTTGATTGGACATAATTCCAATATGCTAGGGAGACAATTTTGCTTTCTTCGCCCGTGTTTCTAGATACCACTGGGCAAGTTGCGGTGTCCACTCTTGGAAACACTCAAATAGCAGTTCACTGAATTTTTGCGCTTCTAACTGAGCATCTTTTTTCCAGCGTAGATCAAGCAGGTGCATCAGCGATCGCGCATTGCAACTCATGACAAAATGCTGTCGGGTATCGAAGGGAATAATGCCTCTGGCGTGTTCTTCGGCTAAGCCTTCTGCAATCCGTTGTTGATAGCGTTGACTGGCTTGAATGCACCATTCTAAGTCTTCAGCACGTTGTTTTTCAGTATAGGAATACCGTTTCCCTTGACGGTTTGTGTATTCTCCTACAGGGCGGATATAAAAGACATCTTCCACATCTCGTTTCCCTTCGGCAACATCTAAAATGCGCTTTCCGGTGTAACGGAAAGA